>DATEGZ010000273.1:0-9553 GCA_035279905.1 Vicinamibacterales bacterium | reverse complement strand
CCAGATTTCAAATCGTGTTTCTCGGCGACAGCCTGACCGCCGGTTTGGGACTGTTGAGCGATCAGGCGTTCCCCGAGCTGTTGCAGCGCAAGTTTGCGGACGAGGGGTACTCGCTCGTCGAGTGCGTGAACGCCGGCGTGTCCGGCGACACGACCGCGGGCGCGCGGCGCCGCGTGGATGACGTGATCGAGCCCGGCACGAAGATTCTGTTCGTCGCGCTCGGCGGCAACGACGCCTTGCGCGGACTCACGACCGCGCAGACGCACGACAACCTCGCCGCCATCATCGACGCGGCGCAGGCCAAGGGCGTCGGCGTCGTGCTGGCCGGCATGGAAGCGCCGACGAATCTCGGCCAGGACTACCAGACCGCGTTTCACGCGGTCTTCCTCCAGCTGGGATCGACCTACAAGAAGAGCATCGCGTTCGTGCCGTTTCTGCTCGAAGGCGTCGCCGGCAACGCGGCGCTCAATCAGGCGGACGGCATCCATCCCAATGAGAAGGGCGCCGAGACCATTGCCGAGATGCTCTATCCGCGGCTGCGCACGCTCGTCGACCAGATGGGCGGCGGAGGGTAGCGAGTGATCGAGCTCATCGAGGTGTCGCGAACAGTGACCAGCGGCGCCGGCCCCCTGACAATCCTTCAGCCTACGTCTTTCCGCATCGCGCGCGGCCAATCGGTGGCGATCACCGGTCCGTCGGGGAGCGGCAAGTCCACGCTGCTGGGATTGATCGCGGGGCTCGACGCGCCGACGACCGGGCGGATCCTGCTCGACGACGTGGACATCACGGCGATGGGCGAGGAGGCGCTCGCGCGATTGCGCGGCGAGAAGATCGGCATCGTCTTTCAGTTCTTTCACCTGATTCCGTCGCTCACGGCGCTGGAGAACATCCTGGTGCCGATGGAGATCGCCGGCGCGAAGGATGCGGCGGCCCGCGCGCGCGGCCTGCTCGCGGATGTGGGGCTGTCTGACCGCGGGCATCACTACCCGTCGCAGCTCTCGGGCGGGGAGCAGCAGCGGATCGCGATCGCGCGCGCGCTGGCGAACGACCCGCCGATCCTGCTCGCCGACGAGCCCACGGGCAATCTCGACAGCGCGACCGGCCGTCAGGTGATCGAGCTGCTCGTGGCGGTCAACCGCGATCGCGGCCGCACGCTGGTGCTGGTCACACACGATCCCGAGCTGGCCGCGTTTGCCGGCGAGCGCATCGCGCTCCGCGACGGCCGCGTGGTCGAGCGCACGACGACCGCCGTCGCGCCCGCGCGGAGCCTCTGATGCGCTTCGCGATCCGCATGGCGTGGCGGGAGACGCGCTCCTCATGGGGCCGCTTGCTCTTCTTCTTCGGGTGCGTCGCGCTCGGCGTCGCCGCGATCGTCGTCCTGCGGAGCGTCGTGAGCGTCGTACGCACGACCCTCACGCGCGAAGCCCGGAACATCGTCGGCGCGGACGTCGTGATCCAGGCCCAGCGGGCGTGGACGGACGAGCTGCGCGCGCGCATCGATCACGTGATCGAGGGCCGCGTGCTCGATCGCGCCGATCTCGTCGACACGCAGACGATGGCCGTGCCGCTGAACGGCGAGGGCGTGCGCCTCGTGGAGGTGCGCGGCATCGAGAAGGGCTATCCGTTCTACGGCTCGCCGGAGCTCGCGGACGGTCTGGTTTACTCGCACGCGCTCGTGGAAAACCACGGCGTGCTGGTGCAGCCGGAGCTGCTCACGGTGCTCAACGTGAAGGTCGGCGACGGGCTGAAGCTCGCCGGCCAGCCGTTCACCATTCGCGGCGTGATCACCAAAGATCGCGTGCAGCGATCAGGCGGCATTGCGTTCGGCCCGCGCGTCTACGTGGATCTCGCGGATCTGCGGCAGACGCCGCTGCTCGGGTTCGGCAGCCGCGCCTCGTATCAGCTGTTCCTGCGCGTGGACGAGCAGTCAGTCAACCGGCTGTCGCAGGAGCTGCGGCGCGAGTTTCGGCGAGACATCGTCAACGTGCGGTCGTGGAAGGGCCTGGAAGACCGGCTGGGCGAGAACCTGACGACCGCGGAGAACTACCTGAGCCTCGTCGGGTTCGCGATCGTGGTGCTCGGCGGCATCGGAGTGTGGAGCGTCACCCGCGTCGTCGTGCTCCAGAAGATGCGAAGCGTCGCGGTCCTCAAGTGCCTTGGCGCGTCCTCGCGGCAGGTGCTGGCGACCTACGTGCTGCAGGTGTTGTGGCTCGCCGGCGGCGGCAGCGCGTTGGGGCTGCTGCTGGCCATGGCCGGCGTGGCGCTGATTCCGCACCGTCTGCTCGAGCCCGTCGGCGTCGCTCGCATCGGTGTGACACCCGGTGCGGCGGTGCAGGGCGCGCTCGTCGGTCTGCTGGTGTCGCTGCTGTTCGCGCTGGTGCCGTTGCTCGAGGTGCGCCGCGTGAAGCCGCTGCTCCTCCTGCGCGCCGATACGATGACGACGGCGCGGCGGCGCGACTGGCAGAGCTGGCTCGCGGGTGCCGCGGTCGTCATCGCGCTGGCGCTCGTCGCGGTGTGGCAGGCGAGCTCGTGGAAGGCGGGGCTGTTCGTGTCGGGCGGCCTGGCGGTCGTCGGGCTCGCGCTGCTCGGCGTGAGCCGCGTGCTCGTGGCGACCGTCGGCCGCTTCGCGCGGTCGTCGCGCTTCGCGTTGCGTCATGCCGTGCTCAGCCTCGGACGCCCGGGCAATCAGGCACGCGTCATCCTGATGTCGGTGGGGCTCGGCTGCTTCTTTGTGCTCGGCGTGCGCGCCGTGCAGAACAACCTGCTCGATTCGTTCCGGTTCCAGCTGGGCACGAGCTCGCCCGACCTCGTGCTCATCGACGTGCAGCGCGATCAGGTCGAGGGCGTCCGGGCCGCGGTCGCGCGCTACGTCACCGCGCCCCCGCGGATGATGCCGCTCCTGCGCGGGCGCGTCGTCGGCGTGGACGGGAAGCGCGTAAACCTGCCGACGGCCGATGACGTGCGCCGCTCCGGCGGCCTCACGCGCGAGTTCGGGTTGACGTTCCGCGACGCGCTGCAGGACAACGAGCGGCTCGTCGCCGGCACGTTCTGGAGCGGCCCGCTCACCGAGCCCATGACCCCCGACGGCTTCGATACGGAAGTGTCCATCGAGCAGATGGTGAACACCGAAGAGCACGTCGAGGTCGGCGACAAGATCCGGTTCGACGTGGGCGGCCGGATCCTGCGCACGCGGGTGACCAGCATCCGCAAGGTGGCCTGGGACGAGGCGCAGAACGGCGGGTTCGTCTTCGTGCTGCGGCCGGGGCCGGCGGTCGACCGGACGCCGCACACCTACATCGGGTTCATCGAGGTGGCCAAGACACCCGAAGCGCGCGGCGCGGTGCAGCGCGACCTCGCGAAGGCGTTCCCGAACGTCTCGTCGATTGACGTGCGCGACGTGCTCTCGTCGATCAAGGACGTGCTCGACAACGTCACGCTGGGGGTCACGATCGTCGGCGCCGTCACGCTCACCGGCGGGATCCTCATCCTCGTGGGCGCGGTGGCGATGACGAAGTTCCAGCGCCTCTACGAGGCGGCGATCTACCGCACGCTCGGCGCGAGCACGCGCATGATCGCGTCCATGGTCGCGATCGAGTACAGCGTGCTCGGCGCGCTGGCGGGGCTGATGGGCGCGGCGGGCGCGCTGGCCCTGTCCTGGGTGCTGGCCCGCTGGCTGTTCGAGATCGAATGGCGTCCGGCGCCCGGGCTGCTCGCCGCCGGCGTGGTCATCGCGACGGCCCTCGTCGGCCTCGTCGGCCTGGCCGCCAGCGCGGACATCCTCATCAGGAAGCCGTTGGCGACGCTTCGCGGTGAGTAGGGAAGATCAGGCACCAGGCAAGAAGGGCAAGGCACCAGGCACCAGCATTGCCCGCGTGTACTCGCTAGTGCCGAGTGCCCAATGCCTAGTGCCTGATCCAAAGTCCAAGGTTTGATAAGATGACTGATTAATACAGCGAACGTGAGCGCTGCAGGGCGTATGACAGAGAAAGTGCTCGACGAGGTCCTCCTCGGCAACCTGAAAGAAATCCTCCTGCGGAAGCGTGGGGAGATCCTGGCGACGTCGACCGGTACCCGGCCGCTGCCGGCGTCCATGGACGTCAACAGCCGGCAGGGCGACCTGGCCGATCAGGCCAGCGGCAACAACGAAGTCCACATCCAGCTCAAGCTGAAGCAGACGGACGCGAAGATCCTTCAGGCCATCGAGGAAGCGCTGTACCGGATGGAGCGGGGGACGTACGGCGTGTGCCGCGACTGCGGCGATCCCATCGCGCCGGCGCGGCTCGAGGCGATTCCCTGGACGCGGGTCTGCATCGCCTGCAAACAGAAGCAGAACGCGTGAAAACCGAAGATCTCCTCTCCGTCCTGCGGGCGTTCCATCGCGAGAAGCTGGCGATGCGCCAGCGCCACGTCGCCGTGGCGCGGCAGGTCAGCGACTACGATTTCAACAACACGTATCAATACATCATCGCGCGCGAGGACGTGCACCTCCAGTGGCTCGAGGCGGCGCTGGCCGAGCTCGGGGTCACGCCGGCCGACGTGCCGGAGCCGAAGCTCGCGCCGCGCGGCAAGAAGGACAGCTTCCTGCCGCTCGTCACCGAGGACGCCCGCGAAGCCGGCGAGCTCGTCACCCGCTGGCGCGCCCGCACCGACGACATCACCAACGCCAGGCACCGCAACATGGTCGGCGTCATCCTCGGCGAAACGCTCGAACAGAAGCGCTTCTTCGACCAGATGCTCGCCGGCCGCGAGGATCTGCTCGGCCGCCGCTCGAACGGGCCCAAAAGCCCGGGCACCGGGGACGGCGTTCTCGGAGTTCGTTGGATTGAATAGCACTGGAAGTCCGGGGAACTGAGAAGTCCGGCGAGCTGAGAAGTCCTGCCTGAACTGAGAAGTCCGGCGAACTGAGAAGTCCGGGTGAGCTGAGAAGTCCGGGTGAACTGAGAAGTCCTGCTTGAACTGAGAAGTCCTGCTCGAACTGAGAAGTCCTCCCGGACCTCCAGCGAAGCCCCCAGCACCTCTACCGAGGCTCCGGACCTGAAGCGCTGTTATCCTCGGACCTCACGTGCCTCTAGTTGCCATCGCTCTTGGCTCGAACCTCGGTGACCGCCGCGGCCATCTGGAGTGGGCGGTGGATCGGCTGCGTGAGCTGCTGACGAACCTCCGCGTGTCGTCGTTCATCGAGACGGAGCCGGTCGATGTGCCGGAGCCGCAGCCGCCGTTTCTCAACGGCGCCGTGGTGGGGGAGACGACGATCGGGCCCGAGGAGCTGCTCGGCGAGCTCCTGGCGCTCGAGCGCGAGCGCGGCCGCGAACGAACCGCACATCGCGCGCCGCGCACGCTCGACCTCGATCTCATCCTCTACGGGGATCTCATCGTCGACTCGCCGGCGCTCGTCGTCCCGCATCCGCGGTTCGCGGAGCGGCGCTTTGTGCTGGAGCCGCTCGCCGAAATCGCCCCGCATCTCAAGGACCCGAGGTCGGGTCAAACGGTTGGGCAGTTGTTTCGCCGGCTCCTGGACCTCTGAGTTCACCCGGACTTCTCAGATCGCCGGACTTCTCAGATCACCGGACCTCACGCGGGGTACAAAACAAAGGCCGGAGCGTTTGTCACGCTCCGGCCTTTCAAGATTCGCGGCGCTTTCCGCTATCCCTTCTTGTACGTCTGCTTCGTCGTCTGCGGGCCCTGGCCCATGTCGAACGAGTTCTCGACGACCATGTTGGCGCCGTCCATCGAGACGGTGGTCTTCGTCGTCACGCTGTTGCGGCCCACGTCGCGGGTGGTCGTGATCGTGAGCTTGTTGCCGTCCCACGCAGCCTTCGAGTGGATGTCCGTCGGCGCGCCGCCATTGCGGCCGGCCTGCTGGTTCACGCTGTCGCTGCCGTCGAGCTTGTAGGTGGAGGTCACGGTGTTCTGACCGGCCATCCGCTCGATCTTGATCGTGGCCGCGTCCTGCGTGATCGTGCATTCCATCCCGCAGAATCCGCCGCCACCGCCGCCGCGGCCCTGACCACGACCGCCGCCGCCACCGCCGCCGCCCGCCGGGGCCGCGTTCGGGTCGGCCTGAAGGGTCCACTTGCCCGCGAAATTCGGCTTGCCCTGGGCAGAGAGGCCCGAGGCGAAGAGCACTACGGCTATCGCTACGCTTGCAATTGCTAGTCGTCGCATACGAATCACCTCTAAAGGTCCCGGCGACCTGCCCAGGCCGGGGATGGTTATTATTCACGAAATCTAAGGGAAAAGGCGACCGCGGCCGAGCCGGGGTCGCCTTTGTTTGTCAGTCGACCGGCGACGCGGCGTCGCCGGCACCAGCGTCCGAGCTAGCCCTTGGTGTAGGTCGCCTTGGTCGTCGTGGCCTCGCCGCCCTGACGGCCAGGAGCCGTCGTTTCAACGGAGAGCTTGGCGCCGTCCATCGAGAGCGTGCGAACCGTGTCGCCGTTGGCGCCCTTGGTGGTGATCACGAGCTTGCTGCCATCCCACTTCGCGATCGAGGTGACCTCGGTCGGAGCTCCGCCGCCACGGCCAGGCATCGAGTTCTTGCTCTCCGAGCCGTCGAGCTTGTACGCGAGCTTGATCGGCGCCGGATTCTGGCCGCCAGCCATGTACTCGACCGTCAGGTTGCTTGCGTCCTGGGTGATCGTGCACGCCATACCAAAGCCGCCACCGCCGCCGCCACGTCCGCCGCCGCCCCCGCCCGCTGCGGCTGCGCCGCCTGCCGGGGCTTCTCTCGTCCACTTGCCCGCGAAGTTTGGCTTACCCTGCGCGAACGCCGCCGTCGCCCAGAGGACGACCGCGGCCACGCTCAGCACTGCTGTCACACGTCGCATAGAGGAGTACTCCTTACAAATCGAAGCGGCCTCTTGCCGCCTCGAAGCTTTTGAACGAACGGGGAGCCAACCACCAACTATTCGAATCGCAGGGCCTCGATCGGATCCAACCCTGCCGCTTTGCGCGCCGGGTAGAAGCCGAAGAAGATGCCCACCCCCGCCGAAAACGCCACCGCGGTGACGACCGCGCTCACCGGCACGAGCGCCGGCCAGTTGTTGTAGTACTTGACGGCTTCCGACACGCCGTAGCCGAGCGCGATGCCGATCGATCCGCCGACCGAGCTGATCACGACCGCCTCGATCAGGAACTGCAGCAGCACGTCGAACCCGCGCGCGCCGATCGCCATGCGCAGCCCGATCTCGCGCGTGCGCTCGGTGACCGACACGAGCATGATGTTCATGATCCCGATGCCGCCGACGACGAGCGAGACGAACGCGACGCCGGCGAGCAGCTGCGTCATCGTGTTGGTCGTCTGCGTGCGCAGCGCGACGATGTCGTCCTGCGTCTGGACCGTGAAGTCGTCGGGATCGCCGGGCGTGACCTCGTGGCGCGTGCGCAGCACGTTGGCGATGGCCGCCGCCGCGCCGTCGATGTCGTCGGCCGATCGCGCCGAGACGTAGATGCGGTTCAAGTTCAGCTGGCCCGACAGCTTCTTCATCACCGTCGTGTACGGCGCGAAGACCTGGTCGTCCAGGTTCTGGCCGCCCGACGAGGCGCCCTTGGACGCCATCACGCCGAGCACGCGGAAGACGTGATTGCGGACGCGAATCACCTGGTCGGTCGGGTCCACACCCTCGCCGAACAGGTTGTCCGAGACGTTCGATCCGAGCACGCAGACCTTGGCCGCGGCCTTGACGTCCTCGGCGCTGAAGAACGAGCCGTACTTCATCGGCCACGAGCGGATCGCCGGGACGTCGACGCTCGTGCCCTCGATGTTGGTGTTCCAGTTCTGGTTGCCGTAGATGAGCTGGGTACGCGTGTTGACGCTCTCGGCGACGTACTGGACCTCGGGCAGATCGCGCAGCGCCTGCGCGTCCTCGGGCACCATTTTCGTGGACATGCCGAAGCCCGAGCGGACGCCCATGGCCTGCGTGCTGCCGGGCGAGATCGTGATGAGGTTGGTGCCCGCCGACTTGACCTGCTCTTCGATCGTGGCCTGCGCGCCCGAGCCGAGCGCCACCATCGCGATGACCGCGGCGACGCCGATGATCATGCCGAGCATGGTCAGCGCGGTCCGCAGCTTGTTGCGGCCAAGCGCCTTGAACGCGATCCGAACCGTCATCAACAGTGACATGGGGTCTTCGCTCGTCGATTAGTGCGCCGGCGGCGGCGCCGGGTGCACTGGCTCTTCGGTCTGGACGATCTGATCCGGCTCGGGCGGCGGCAGCGCGGCGAGTTCGTCGGCCGCGTTCCGGCGCCGCGCCACCTGGGTGTCCCCGACGATGCGCCCGTCGCGGAACCGGATGATGCGCGTCCCGTACTCTGCGATGTCCATTTCGTGCGTGATCAGGAGCACCGTGATGCCGCGCTCCTTGTTCAACCGCTGGAAGATGCCCATGACCTCGATGCTGGTCCGCGTGTCGAGGTTGCCGGTCGGCTCGTCGGCCAGAATCATCGACGGCTCGTTGATGAGCGCGCGCGCGATCGCGACGCGCTGCTGCTGACCGCCGGAGAGCTGATTCGGCATGTGGTGATGCCGGGTCCCGAGGCCCACAGCGTCCAGCACTTCGAGCGCCCGCTTGTGCCGCTCGGTCGCCTTGAAGCCGTTCACGTGGCGGTAGAGCAGCGGCAGCTCGACGTTGTCGAGCGCCGTCGTGCGGGTCAGCAGGTTGAAGCCCTGGAACACGAACCCGATCTTCTGATTGCGCACCCGGGCCAGCTCGTCCTTCGACAGACGCGAGACGTCACGGCCGTCGAGGAAATACTCGCCGTTGGTCGGCCGATCGAGACAGCCCGCGATGTGCATGAACGTCGACTTGCCCGATCCCGACGGTCCCGTGACGGCGGTGAACTCGCCGTACTTGATGTCGAGCGACACGCCGCGCAGCGCGCGGACGATGTGCTCGCCCATCCGGTACTCCTTCGTCAGGTTCTTGACCGAAATAACGTATTCCGTCTCAGCCATCGCTCGAGTCTCGTCTGGTTCCGTCGGTCTGAACTAGATGCCGCCGCGGCCGCCGCCACCACCGCCGCCACGACCACCGCCGCCGCCGCCGGGGCCGCCGCCAGGACCGCCGAAGCCGCCGGGGTTGCCGCGCTGCGGGCCCATCAACGGGTTGTTATTGTTGTTGTTCTGCGGCCGCGCCGAGAGCGGCAGCACCACGCCGGTCACGATCTGCTGGCCGACCTGCACGTCGCCGTTCAGCAGCTCGCTGAACTGGCCGTCCGTGATGCCCAGGCGGATGTTGGTCGCCTTGAGCTCTTTCTTGGTCTCGTCCCACGTCCACACCTGGCCCGGCGACACCGATGAGGGCATCGCCTCGTAGAGGTCGTCGATCTTGTCGGCGTTGCGCTCGGTCATCGGGACGACCGGGCCGGTGACGACGTTGGACGCCTGCTGCGTGCGGCTGCCACGGCCACCGCCGCGTCCGCCGCCGTTGCCGCCGGCGCCACCGCCGCCGTTGCGGCCGAAGCGGTCCATCATCGCCTGCCGCTGCTCGGGCGTCAGGTTCGCCATGTTGGCGCCGTTGCCGAAGCCGCCGGCGCCGTTGCCGCCGGCGCCACCGCC
>DATEGZ010000272.1:0-14521 GCA_035279905.1 Vicinamibacterales bacterium | reverse complement strand
GGCGGTGGCGCGCCGGCGAACGGCACCTACACGGCCAAGCTCACCGTCAACGGCCAGAGCTACACGCAGACGTTCAGCATCAAGCCGGATCCGCGAGCCCGGTGAAAATGACGCCGGGAGTAGTTTTTACAATTTGCTCGGAACGCAAATTGTAAAAACTACTCCCGGCGTCATCAGAGGCGCGAAAGGACGACGCGCGCGATCGCCTTGAGCTGATCGATCGTCAGCTTGGGCGCGTACGGCCGCGACGTTGAGATGAACGACGTCACTGACACCGCCTTCGTGCCTTTCTTGATGTAGAGCACGTACTGCATCGCGCCGGGCGGCGCGTCGAACGCCTCGTCGCCGAGGTCGGGCACGACGGCATGGAAGACGGTCTGGTTCTTCTTCGTCGCGTCGTAGAGGGACGCGGTGGCGAACTTGACCATCAGGATCAGCTTGCCGTCGGGGCCGACGAAATTCAGATCGCCGCCGGCGCCCGTCATCGATCCTTGCGCGACTTGCTTGACGCCTGACAAGCCCGTCGCCTTCTCGACGTCCGCGATCGTCAGCCGCGGATCGGGCGCCTGAGCGCGCGCCACGAGTCCGACGCCGGCGAACGCACACGCTATCGCGACTGCGCGTAACCTAACCATTTGAAGATCCGCGGGCAGAATAGCACTAAGATGCGCGCGTGCCTACGCCGACGGCCGCCGCGCCTGCCACTCCACGTCGTGAATTAGGTCTCGCCACCGCCGTCTCGCTCGTCGTCGGCAGCATGATCGGGTCGGGCGTCTTTCTGCTGCCCGCGTCGCTCGCGAGCTTCGGCGGCGTCGCGTTTCTCGGCTGGCTGGTGTCGGCGGCGGGCGCGACGGTGCTGGCGCTCGTCTTCGCCCGGCTGGCGCGGATCGATCCGGCCGCCGGCGGCCCGTACGCGTACTCGCGTCACGCGTTCGGCGACTTCGCGGGATTCCTGATCGGCTGGGGCTACTGGATTTCGATCTGGTGCGCCGATGCGGCGCTCTCGGTCGCCGGCGTCGGTTACCTGAGCCCTTTCATCCCGTCGATTGTCGGCAACCCGATCGGCGCCGCGCTGCTGGCAACGGCGATCGTGTGGGTGCTGACGTTCGTGAATATCTGGGGCGTGAAAACCGCCGCGCGTGTCCAGGTGGTGACGACGATTCTCAAGGTGATGCCGCTCGTGGTCGTGGGTATCGCCGGAGTCTTCGCCTTCGACCGCTCGCATTTCGCCATCGCCGACACGAGCGTGCGAGGGCTCGGCTCCGGCATCATCGCGACGACGACCTTGACGATGTTCGCGTTGATCGGACTCGAAGCCGCGACGATTCCGGCCGCGATCACGCGCGATCCGGATCGCACGATTCCGCGCGCGACGGTCATCGGCACGCTCGTCGCCGCGGGCATCTACATCGTCAGCACGATCGGCGTGATGAGCCTCGTGCCGCCGTCGGCGCTCGCGATGTCGACGGCGCCGTTCGCCGACGCGGCCCGCGCGGCGCTCGGCAACGGTGCGGCGGCCCTCGTCGCGCTCGGCGCGTCGATTTCGTGTTTCGGGGCGCTCAACGGGTGGATTCTGATCGTCGGCCAGTTGCCGGTCGCGCTCGCGAGCGACGGGCTGTGGCCGGCGCGGTTCGCGCAGCTCTCGCGCACCGGCACGCCGGCCTTCGGGATGGTCGTCGCGGGTGTGCTCACGACCGCGCTGATCTGGATGAACTACTCGAAGACCCTGGTCGAGATCTTCACCTTCATCATCCTGCTCGCGACGCTCGCCGTGCTGATCCCGTACGTCTTCTGCTCGCTGGCGGGGCTCATGATCAAGGACCGCCGCGGCGAGAAGGCGTCCTCGAGAGACGTCGTGCTCGCTCTGCTGGCGTTCGTCTTCTCGTTCTTCGCGATCGTCGGCGCCGGCGCCAACGTCGTGTTCTGGGGCTTCCTCCTGCTGCTCGCCGGTCTGCCGGTGTACGTGTGGGTGAAGCGATGACGACGGCGACGCCGACGGCGCAGAGCGAGACGGGCCGGCTCGCGCGCGTCGTGCTGAAGCACGCGCGCGAGGCGTTCCGCAGCGCGGAGGACATCGCGGGCGAGTGGCAGCCGCTCAACTTCACGTCAGCGCCGGACTTCGATCGCGCGATCGCGGAGTACGAAGCGTTTGCCGGCGTGCTGCGCGATCACGGCGCCCAGGTGGAGTTCCTGCCGCGGACGCGCGATCTCACCCTCGATTCCATCTACGTGCGCGACGCGTCCGTCGTGTGCGATCGCGGCGTCATCATCTGTCGCATGGGCAAGACGGCACGCGGGGGTGAGCCGGCGGCCCAGGAAGCGGCGCTCCGCGCGATCGGTCTGCCGATCCTCGGCACGATCCAGCCGCCCGGGGCGCTCGAGGGCGGCGACGTCGTATGGCTCGGGCCGCGCACGATCGCCGTCGGCCGCGGCTACCGGACGAACGACGACGGGATCAGGCAACTGCGCGCGCTGCTTGGCGACGGCGTCGACGAAGTGATCGTCGTCCCACTGCCGCACTGGCGCGGCCCCGGCGACGTGTTTCACCTGATGTCGATCATCAGTCCGGTCGATCGCGACCTCGCGGTCGTCTACGCGCCGCTCCTGCCCGTGCCGTTTCGCGAGCGGCTGCTCGATCTCGGCATGTCCCTGGTTGAGGTTCCGGACGAAGAGTTCGATTCGATGGGCGCCAACGTGCTGGCGATCGCGCCGCGGCGCTGCCTGATGGTCGCCGGCAATCCGCGGACACGCGCGCGGCTCGAGTCGGCCGGCGCCGAGGTCATCGAATACGAGGGCCGGGAAATCAGCGCCAGAGGCGGCGGCGGCCCGACCTGTCTGACTCGACCGTTGGTTCGCTCGGCGCAATAGCCCAATAACCCAATAGCCCGATGTCGCACCAGCCCAATTGGTGCATAATGCGCGTTCGCTCCCCGCGCTGATTGCCAGTTCTTCCACCCACAGAAGGGGGAGCTATGCCTCGTCATATCAAGAAATTCGGCTGGATTCCTGATCTTCCCGACGCTCGTGACCACCTCTACGCCGCGCCGATGGCGGTCATGGGCGCGATGCCGGCGAAGGTCGACCTCGGCCCGAAGTGCCCGCCGGTCCTCAATCAGGGCCAGCTCGGCAGCTGCACTGCGAACGCGATCGCCAACGCGCATCGCTTCGATCAGCTGCTGCAGAGCAAGGGCAAGTTGTCGTTCGCGCCGTCGCGGCTGTTCATCTACTACAACGAACGCGACGTCGAAGGCACGATCAACGAGGATTCCGGCGCGATGATTCGCGACGGGATCAAGAGCATCGCGCAGCTCGGCGTGTGCGACGAGAAGGACTGGCCGTATGTCGTCACGAAGTTCACGAACAAGCCCTCCGCGTCGTGCTACAAGGACGCGCTCGACCATCAGGCGCTGTCCTACCAGCGCGTGACGCAGTCGCTCACGCAGATGAAGGGCTGCCTCGCCTCGGGCTTCCCGTTTGTCTTCGGGTTCACTGTTTACGAGAGCTTCGAGTCGGACGCGGTCGCCAAGACCGGCGACGCGCCGTTGCCGGGACAGGGCGAGCAAGTGCTCGGCGGTCACGCGGTGCTCGCGGTCGGCTACGACGACAGCAAGCAGCGCTTCATCGTGATGAACTCGTGGGGCACCGACTGGGGCAAGAAAGGCTTTTTCACGCTGCCTTACGCGTACCTGACGGATGCCAACCTCGCCGACGACTTCTGGACGGTGCGCATCGTCGAGTAAGCAGCACGCGCGTTATACTCGCGGCGGTTTGTCTGGAGGATCCATGACGTTCCGCCGCCTCGTGTACGTCGTTGTGCTCGTCAGCCTGGTGTGGACGTCCCGGGTGTGGTTACCTGCACGGCAAAGCGCGCCGGTGTCGCCGGCGCTCTTTGCCGAAATGCGCTGGCGCAACATCGGCCCGCTGCGCGCCGGCCGCACCAAAGCGGCCGCCGGCGTGCCGAGCCAGCCGTACACCTTCTACATCGGCGTCTGCAACGGCGGCGTGTGGAAGACGACGGACGCCGGCCGCACGTGGAAGCCGCTCTTCGACGGCGAGCCGACGGGATCCGTCGGGTGGGTGACCGTCGCACCCTCCGATCCGAACATCGTGTACGTCGCGAGCGGCGAAGGGCTGCCGCGTCCGGATCTTTCCGTCGGCGACGGCATCTACAAGTCCACGGATGCCGGCAAGACCTGGACGCACCTGCCCGGCTTGCGAGACGCGCAGCAGATTCCGAAGATCGTCGTCGACCCGCGCAATCCGAATCGAATCTTCGTCGCGGCGCTCGGGCATCCGTACGGCCCGAACGAGGAGCGCGGCATCTTCCGATCGCTCGACGGCGGGCAGACGTTCGAGAAAGTGCTCTACAAGGATCCCGACACCGGTGGCAAGGACGTTGACATCGATCCCGTGAATCCCGACGTCGTCTACGCGACGATGTGGGAACAGCGCCAGGGGCCGTGGGAGAACGGCGCGTGGAACGGCACGAACGGCGGCATCTTCAAGTCGATCGACGGCGGAAAGAACTGGACGCAGCTCAAGAACGGATTGCCGGACGTCGTCAACGCGGAGATGGCGATCGCGCCGAGCGACACCAAACGTCTATACGCAGTGATTGAAGCCGCGGGCGGCGGAGGCGGCGGCCGTGGCGGGGCGGGTCGCGGCGGCGGAGGCGAGCCTGCGCCCAATCCGCGGGTCTATCGATCGGACAACGGCGGCGAAAGCTGGATGCGGACGACCACCGACATGCGTCCCGCCAATCGTCCCAACGAGGCCGTGCCCATCGTCGATCCGAAAAACGCGGACACGCTCTTGCTGACCGACGTCGTGACGTACAAGTCCACCGACGGCGCGAAGACGTTCGTGCCGTTCAAGGGCGCGCCCGGCGGCGACGACTACCAGAACGCGTGGATCAACCCGAACGACACGAACATCATCCTGCTCGTGTCGGATCAGGGCGGCGTCGTGTCGTTGAACGGCGGCGCGTCGTGGAGCTCGTGGTACACGCAGTCCACCGCCGCGCTCTATCACGTGATGACGGACAACGCGTTTCCGTACCGCGTGTGCGGCGGGCAGCAGGACAGCGGATCGGTCTGCATTTCGAGCCGCGGCAACGACGGCCACGTGACCGTTCGCGAGTGGCATCCCGTCGCGGTCGAGGAATACGGCTACGCGGCGCCCGATCCGCTCGATCCCGACGTCATCTACGGCGGGAAGATCACTCGCTACGACCGGCGCACGACGCAGGTGTCGAACATCTCGCCGCCGGCCAGCGCCGCGCCGGCTACAAGTGGCGGCCCAACCCCTGGCCCTGGCGGCCCGTTCCGGACCGTGCGCACGCTGCCTGTCGTCTTTTCGCTCGCCGATCCGCACGTGTTGTTCTTCGGCAACAACTATCTCTGGAAGACCATCGACGGCGGCGTGCACTGGACGCGCGTCAGTCCGGATCTCACGAGGAAGACGCACGACGTGCCGAAGAGCATCGGCAAGTATTCAGAGACTGCGAAAGGGCAGGTCGACTCGAGTCCGGCGCGCGTCATCTACACCATCGGCCCGTCCTACGTGGACGTCAATCGCATCTGGGTCGGAACCGATGACGGCGTGATCGCGACGACCGCGGACGGCGGACTGCACTGGAACGACGTGACGCCGCCGAAGGTTGGCGCGTACTGGAAAGTGTTCACGATCGATCCGGGCCGCTTCGACGCGCTGACCGCGTACGCGGCGGTCAACACTCTGCGCATCGACGATATGAACCCGCACTTGTTCCGCACGCACGACGGCGGCAAGACGTGGACCGAGATCATCACCGGCATCCCCGGCGGCGCGCCCGTCAGCGTCATTCGAGAAGATCCGAAGAAGAAAGGCCTGCTGTTTGCCGGATCCGAGACGCAGGTCTACGTCTCGTTCGACGACGGCGACCACTGGCAGTCGCTGCGCCTCAACATGGCGGCGTCGTCGGTCCGCGACCTCGTGATCAAGGACGACGACGTCGTCGTCGGCACGCACGGGCGCGGGATCTGGATCCTCGACGACATCACGCCGCTGCGGCAGATCGACGCGAAGACGGCAGACGCCGACGCAGTGTTGTTCAAGCCGACCACGGCGCTGCGCGTGCGCTGGAACACCAACAGCGACACGCCGTGGCCGCCAGACGAGCCGGCGCTGCCGAATCCGCCCGAGGGCGCGATCATCAATTACTACTTGAAGTCCGCGGCGAGCGGGCCGGTCACGCTGGAGATCTTGCAGACGGACGGCCGTCTCGTTCGACGGTACTCGAGCGCGGATCCGGTCGCGGCCATTCCGGATCCGTCGGTCGCGCCGCTGCCGCAGTACTGGTACCGCCCGCCGCAGCACCTCTCGACGGAGCCGGGCATGCATCGCTTCACGTGGGACGTGCACTACCAGCCGCTCGGCGCGGGCGGGGGAGGGCGAGGCGGCGGCGGAGGGCTGCCGATTGCGGCCGTGCCGTTCGACACGGTGGCGCCGTCGGCGGCGCCGTGGGTGAATCCCGGCACCTACACGGTCAAGCTCACCGTGAACGGCAAGAGCTACACGCAACCGATCACCGTCAAGCAGGATCCGCGCGTCAAGACGCCCGCGCTCGCGATGCAGCAGCTCTACACGCTGACGAAAGCGAGCTACTTCGGCGCGGCGGATGCGCAGGCGGCGGCGTCACAGGCGGCGTCGTTGCGCTCGCAAGTCGCTGACCTGACGCCCAAGGCCTCCGGCGCGACCGCCGAAACGCTCGCCGCATTCGATCGCAAGCTCTCGTCGTTGCTCGGCGCAAGTGAGGCCGCGGCTCCGGCCGGACGCGGCGGACGTGGTGGACGCGGCGGCGCACCCGCCGGCGGATCGACCGCGACGACGCTGTCGAGCGCGGAATCGGCACTGGCCGGATCGATGAGCCTGCTGCAAGGCGCTGACGTGACGCCGCCGGCGTCGTCGGTCGCGACGATGACCCAGGCGCAGCAGGCAGCTGCGGGCGTGATGGCGCGCTGGACGACGATCAAGACGGTCGATCTCGCCGCGGTCAACGCGCAACTCAAGACCGCGGGTTTGGCGGCGCTGACGGTGAAGTGAAAATGACGCCGGGAGTAGTTTTTACAAATGGGGAAGAGTCCCGCCATTTGTAAAAACTACTCCCGGCGTCATTTTCATTTCATCGCGCTGACGACCTCGAGCACGTGATCGATGTCCGTCGGGCTCACGTAGAGATGCGCTGACAGGCGCACGCCGCGATCGCCGCCTTGCGCGCGCACGCGGATCTTCTTCGCCCACAGCGCGTCCTGCAGCTCGCGGCCCGTCTTGCCGGCGACGGCAAACGTCGTGATCGCGCTGGCGAAGCGTCGCTCCGCGGGTGACGAGAGCCGCGCCTGCGGAATCTTCGTGAGCCCGTCGCGCAGCCGGTTGGCTTGCGCCAGATTCCAGCGCTCGATCCGCTCCAGCCCAATCCGCGTCATGAAGTCGAGCGCCGCCATGAGCGCCTCGACAACCGGCACGCTGCCCGTGCCGTAGTGCATGAATCGAAACGCGCCCGTCGAGTCGTCGTCGAACGCCGCGCTCGCGAGGGTGTTCCAGAAACGCGGCTGGGCCGAGCGCCTGATGTACAGGATGCCCGTGCCCTTCGGCGCGAGCATCCACTTGTGCGGGCTCGTGACGTAGGCGTCGCAGCCGAGGTCCTTCACATCCACCCGCCGCTGACCGAGCACCTGCGCGCCGTCCACGATCGCGAGCGCGCCGCGATCGTGCGCGAGCGCGCACAGCGCCTTCGCCGGCAGCAACATGCCGAGGCCGGACGTGATCTGGCTGAACATCACGACCTTCGTCTTCGGCGTGATCGCGTCCGCGAACTGCGCGACGATCGCGTCCGGACCCTTCGTCACGCTCTCGAGAATCGGCACCTGCTTGACGACGATGCCGTGTCGCTTGGCGCGAAGCTGCCAGCCGCCGATGCCGCCGCTGTGCTCCTGGTCGGTGGTGACGATCTCGTCGCCCGGCGCCAGATCGATTCCGTTCGCCAGGAAGCTCATGCCCATCGTCGCGTTCGTCGTGAGCGCGATCTCGTCGCCGGTCGCGTTGATCAGCGAGCCGACGCGTCCGCGAATGTCCACGAGCGGTTGATAGCCGGTAAGCGGCTCGCCGTCGGCCTGAAAGTACGGCCAGTCGGGCAGCTCGCGCTCGAGCCGTTCGGTGCCTTTGGTCAGCGTCGCGACGACTTCGCGCGGCGACGCCCCGAGCGTCCCGGTGTTGCCGTACGTCACGTCCGCGGGGAAGAGAAACTCGCGCCGGGCTGCGGCGAACAGCTGTTCGTCGGACGCGCCGGCCGCCGGCGTGAACGTCGGTACATCGAGCGGCTTGAATTGGCGGGCCCACGCGACCGACGGCAGAAAGCCCGCGGCCACACCGCCCAGCGCCACGCGCGCGAGAAAGTCGCGACGTCCAACAGGTTGTGACATGGCAGTCACAGTAACATGTGCGTGCCTGAATGGAGTCGCTGGTTGGTCGTACCGTGGGGCGCTATCGGATCCTGGCCGAGCTCGGCCGCGGGGGCATGGGCGTGGTGTACCGCGCCACCGATCTGTCGCTCAACCGCGAAGTCGCCCTGAAGATTCTGCCGCAGGACGTCAGCGCCGATCCCGATCGCCGGCGCCGTTTCCTGAAGGAGGCGCAAACCGCCGCGCAGCTCGAGCACGCGCACATCGGCGTCATCCACGAAGTGGGCGAGGCCGACGGCCTGAGCTTCATCGCGATGGAGCTCATTCGCGGCGAACCGCTCAGCCAGCTCGTCGCCCGTGGGGCCATGGGTCCGGCCCGCGCGCTGGATCTCGCCGCCGAGATCGCCGAGGGCCTGGCGCGCGCGCACGAGATGGGCATCGTGCACCGCGATCTGAAGCCGGCCAACGTGATGATCACGGAGGACGGCCACGCGAAGGTCATCGACTTCGGTCTGGCGAAGGCGGCCGCAGGCGATTCGGTGTCCAACGATGCGGCGACGGTCGCGGCATCCACCGACTTTGGCGTGATCAAAGGCACGGCCGCGTACATGTCGCCCGAGCAGACGCGCGGCGAGCGCCTCGACGGGCGCAGCGATCTGTTCAGCTTTGGCGTGATGCTGTACCAGACGCTCACCGGGCGGCTGCCGTTCCAGGCGCCGAGCTACGTGGACACGCTGCACGCGATTACGCACGATCCAGTGCCGCCGCTGACGCTCTCGAGCTCCGTCATCAGCGCCGAGGCGCAGCAGGATCTTCAGCGGCTGATCGACAAATGCCTGGCGAAGGATCCCGCGGCGCGCTACCAGACCGCGCGTGACCTGGTCGTCGATCTGCGAGCCATGAGGCGACGCCTCGACGCGCCCGCGACGTCGACAGGCCAGCGCGTGGTCGAACCCGAGAAGACACGTTCGGCAGGAGGCGGGCGTACCGCGATCGCGTCGGCGCTGGCCGTGCTCGTCGTGGCTGTGGGTGCCTACTGGTGGACGCATCGCGCGCCGTCCGCGCCGCCGCCGATCGTCTCGAGCGGCAGACCGTCGGTGGCCGTCCTGTACTTCCAGAACCAGACCGGCAGCCCGCAGCTCGATTGGCTGCGCACCGGCATCACGAGCATGGTGGTGACCGACCTCTCGCAGTCGAGCGAGATGGACGTGCTCAGCACCGACCGGCTGTATCAGATCCTCGCGTCGCTCAAGCGCCAGAACGACGCCGAGCTGTCCTTCGACACGATCAAAGAAGTGGCGCGCCTCGCCGGCGCCCGTCATGTTGTCGTCGGCAACTACGTCAAGGCGGGCGAGACGATTCGCATCAACATCACGCTCCAGGAGGCGGCGAGCGGCCGGATCGTGACCGCCGACCATCTCGAAGCGGCCGGCGAAGCGAATCTGTTTCCAACGGTCGACGATCTCACCCGGCGACTGCAAACGCACCTCGCCGGCACCGCGGCGAAGCCGACGGCGCTCGTGTCCGCGCCCGGCGCGGCAAGCGGCACGCCGTCGGCGGATTCCGGCATGTACCGCGACCTCTCGGAAGTCACGACCTCGTCGATCGACGCGTACCGCGCGTACGCGCAAGGCGTGACGCTCCTCGAAGCCGGCCGGCCGCGCGATGCCGAGCCGCTGCTCCTTCAGGCGATCAGTATCGATCCTAACTTCGCGCTGGCCATGGCACGGCTGGCGGCGGCCGAGAGCAACCTGCGCCGCCTCGACAAGCGCGCCGAGTACGCCAGGCGCGCGCTCGATCATGCCGATCGGCTCGCCGCGCGCGATCGCTACTACCTCGAGGGCTTTTACTACACGGCAGACGAGGACACCGCCGAGCGCGGCATTGCGGCGTTTCAGAAACTGCTCGCCCTGTACCCGGAGCACTATGCCGGCAGGCACAACCTGGCGACGGCCGAAGCCCAGGTCTGGCTCTTCGACGAAGCAGTGCGGTTGGGCGAGCAGCTCCGTCAGAACGCCTTCGTGCTTCCTATTTCGCTTTCCAACCTCATCGAAGCCTACGCGTCCGCGGGGCGCCTCGACGAGGCGAAGCAAGTGCATGCCGAGATCGATCGCCGGTTTCCCAATACGGCCTACAGCTACAGAACCACCGCGGATTTCATGGGGCGCCTTGGCAAGCTCGACGAGGCGCGTGCCGCGTACGACAAAGCCGAAGCGATCGCGCCTGGCGATCCGACGATGATCCACGATCGCTGGGGCGTGGCCGTG
This sequence comes from Vicinamibacterales bacterium, assembly GCA_035279905.1. Taxonomy (GTDB): domain Bacteria; phylum Acidobacteriota; class Vicinamibacteria; order Vicinamibacterales; family SCN-69-37; genus DATEGZ01. The sequence continues at coordinate 3,816 of DATEGZ010000272.1, read as the reverse complement.
CTTCAGGACAAGTGGCCAGAAGCCGAGGCGCTCGCCGCGAGCCTTGCGAGGACCGACGATCCGTTCACCCGGTACGCCGCCGTGACCGATCGAGCGACTGATGAGCTCTACCATGGACGAAGCGCATCGGCGCTGCGCATGTTCGACGACGCCACGCAGAAACCAGGACCGTGGGGCGTGACGTTCGATGCGATGCTCCACTTGTTGGCGGCACGGACGCGCCTCGCGCTCGGGCAGCCGGCCCGCGCGCTGCCGTCCGCCGAAGCCGCTCGCCAGACCGTGGGACAGAATCTGCTGATGCCGGTGGCGCTCGGCCGCGCCTACAGCGCGATCGCCTTGATGCGACTCGGCCGTACGTCAGATGCGAAAACGCCGCTCGACCAACTTGGCGCCCGCGCGGCGGCGGCGCCGGGCACGCGCATGAAGTACCTCATGCATCACGTGGCCGGAATCCTCGCGCTCGATCGTCGCGACACGGCGACCGCGGTGTCCGAACTGACGCAGGCCGAGGCGCTGCTGCCCCAAAACGGCAACTGGCAGCCCCCGCCGCAGCAGCCGGAAACGTGGTTCGCCCTCGGCTCGGCCTATCTCGCCGCCGGCAACGATGCCGAGGCCGAGAAACGATTCGCCAGGCTGGCTTCGGGCGTCGAGCGGGCGAGCTATCCGGTCGAGTTCGTTCGCAGCCTCTACTTCCTCGGCCAGATCGCGGAACGGCGCGGCGATCGCGACAAAGCGCGCGAGTACTATCGACGCTTCGTCGGCTACTGGGGCGACGGAGACGTGGATCGAGAGCGGGTCGCAGACGCACGGAAGAAAATGGGGCAATGAGGAGATATGAAAAAGACAGCGCTTGTCACGATGCTGTGTGTGGTGCTCGCCACCGCGGGAGCCGTCGTCGCTGATCAAGGCCGCGGCGGCCGGGGCGGAGGCGGAGCCAATCAGCCCAACACCGCGTACCTGATTCGCCCGGCACGCGTCTTCGACGGCGATGCGCTGCATGAGGGCTGGGTCGTGCTCGTGCAAGGGCAGCGCATTCAGGCGGCCGGTCCAGCCGCATCGGTAACTGCGCCGCCCAACGCCGAGACGATCGATCTGCCCGGCACGACGCTGATCCCCGGGTTGATCGAGGCGCACTCGCACGTCCTGCTGCATCCCTACAACGAGACGCCGTGGAACGATCAAGTCGAGCACGAGCTGCTCGGCGTGCGAATCGCGCGCGCGACGGTCTCGCTCAAAGCGACGCTCGAGGCCGGCTTCACGACGATTCGCGACCTCGGCACTGAAGGCGCCGGCTACGCAGACGTCGGCCTCAAGCAGGCGGTGAATCAAGGGATCATTCCCGGGCCGCGCATGCTGGTGTCAACGCGCGCCATCGTCGCGACAGGGACGTACGCGCCGAAAGGCTTTCCGGCGGAGTGGGACGTGCCTCAAGGTGCGGAGGAAGTCGACGGCGTCGAGAGAATGATGCACGTGGTGCGCGATCAGGCCGGCAAGGGCGCCGACTGGATCAAGCTCTACGGCGACTACCGCGCGGGTCCGAACGGCCAGACGATGCCGACGTTCACGCAAGCCGAGATGAACGCGGCGGTCGAGACGGCGCACAGCATCGGCCGGTTCGTCGCGGTGCACTCGACGACGCCCGAGGGCATGCGCCGCGCGATCATGGCCGGCGTCGACACGATCGAGCACGGCGACGGCGGCACGCCCGAGGTGTTCAAGCTGATGGCGGAGAAAGGCGTTGCGCTGTGCCCGACCGTCGCGGCCGGTGACGCGACGAGCCAGTACGCCGGCTGGAACAAAGCCGGCGGCGCGCCCGAGCCGGCGGGCATCGGGCGCAAGCGCGAGAGCTTCAAGGCCGCGATGGCCGCGGGCGTGACGATCGCCAGCGGATCCGACGTCGGCGTGTTCACGCACGGCGACAACGCGCGCGAGCTCGAGATCATGGTGTCGTACGGGATGTCGCCGATCGACGCGTTGAAATCCGCGACGTCCGTGGACGCGAAGGCGCTGAAGATGGACACGCAGATCGGGCGCGTGGCGCAGGGCCTGTTCGCGGATCTCGTCGCGGTGGACGGCGATCCGACGAAAGACATCTCGACGCTGCACAAGGTGAAATTCGTGATGAAGAACGGCAGCGTGGTGCGCCGATGAGAGCGATCCTCGTAGCCGGCGCCGTGGCGGCCGCCCTTCAGTGGACGCCGCAGACCTCGGGTGTGATGTCCTCGCTCCGCGGCGTGAGCGCCGTGAACGATCGCGTCGCCTGGGCGAGCGGATCTGGCGCCACCGTGCTCCGGACCGCTGACGGCGGCGCGACGTGGTCGAAGCTCGCCGTAACCACCGATCGCGTGGACTTCCGTGACATCGACGCCATCGACGAGCGCACGGCCTACGTGCTCAGCATCGGCAATGGCGCGACGTCGCGCATCTACAAGACCACGGACGCCGGCGAGCACTGGGACCTCCAGCTCGCCAACCAGGATCCGAAAGTCTTTCTCGACGCGATGTCGTTCTGGGACGCGACGCACGGGATCGCGGTGAGCGACACGAGCGACGGGCACTTCGTCATCTTCACGACGGACGACGGCAAGACGTGGACGCGCCTGCCGGACGATCGGCTGCCGCCCGCGCAGCCGAACGAAGGATTCTTCGCGGCTAGCGGCACGAACATCGCCGTGTTCGGCCAGAACGACGTGTGGATCGGCACGGGCGCGGCGGAGAAGGCGCGCGTGCTGCGCTCATCGGATCACGGGCGCACCTGGAAGGTCGCCGAGACGCCGCTGCTCTCGGGCCAGAAATCAGGGATCTATTCGATCGCCTTTCGCGACCCTCAGCATGGCGTGATTGTCGGTGGGACCTACGACAAGGAGTCCGAGGCGCTGGACAACTGCGCGGTGACGTCGGACGGCGGCGCCACGTGGACGCTCATCAAAGAGCATGGCCTGTCCGGATTCCGATCGGTCGTCGCGTATCTGCCCGGTCCGCCGGGTGCGCTGCTCGCCGTCGGGCCGTCAGGATCGGACGTGTCGGCCGATGACGGCCGGACGTGGACGCCGCTCGCTGGTCCGGGCTTTCACACGTTCAGCCTCGCGCCGAAGGGCAGAACCGGATGGGGCGCGGGCTCGCAGGGGCGAATCGCGAAGCTCGACGGCCTCACGACGGCTGGAACAGCGCTTCGGTTTCCTTATTGAACAGAATGATCAGCGCGTAGATCCCGAAGATCGTCCCGAACGGGATGTGGATCAGGCTGATGGCGGCGACGACGATCCCGACGATCCGTGACCACGGCCGCAGCTTGAGCAAGCCCCAGCCGGTGATGATGTAGGGAATCGACAAGACCAGCACCACGATCGTCAGCGTCACGCTGGTGAGGCCGAGCACGGCCATGCCCATTGGCGCGGCCGGATCGTGCGTGCTGCCGACGATCGCCGCGATCGCGCTGAAAATGAACGAGGAAAACAGCGCGCCCAGGACGCCGAGCGCGCCAAACACGAGGCAGAGCACTGCGATGACCTTGACGTGAGTCGCCATCCGTCGCCGGGCGTCTTACTTGTCGTCCTTGTCCTCTTCCGCCGCGCGCGACGCCGGATCGTCGAACTCCGGCATCGGCTCCGGCACGTCATTCGGGTCGTCGTAGAGCCCGTCCATGCGGCCGGAGTAGCGCTCCTTGATCGGGCCCTTGGGCCCGCGCTCCTTGTTTTCCCAGCGCTTCTCGCTCTGCGCGCTCTTCTTTTTGGGCGGGCCGAAATTGCGTCCGCCGGCGCCCGGCATCTCACGCGGAGGCCCGCCCGGGCGGAATCCCCCGGGGCCCATCGGCCG
>DATEGZ010000271.1:0-10659 GCA_035279905.1 Vicinamibacterales bacterium | reverse complement strand
GTGCGCGCCGAACATCACGTACGTGTCCTTGAGCTTCGGATCCGATCCCTCGAGCAGGCCGACGACGTTGCGCGTGAGCCGCTCGGAGACGACGTCGAACGTGTTGTCGATGGTGACGGTCACTTTGGCCGAGAGCGCCATCGGCGGAATCGGCTCGCCCTTCTGCGCCTTGGCGAGGATGTCCGCCCACTTGACCGGTCCCGCGCCGAACAGCGCCTCGAAGAACGTTTCGTCACCGCCGAACTGCGGCGCGACGACGTTGTCCACGCGCTGCACGCCGGTGATATCAGCGGCAGGCAGCGTCACCTGACCGCGTCCGCCGCCCCCGAAGCCCCCGCCGGCGCGTCCGCCGCGACCCAGTGCCGCCTGCGCCTGCTGGACGGCCTGCGTGGCCTTCTCGAGCGAGTCCTGCGCCTGCGTCAACGCCACCTCGGCCGCCGAGGGCGGCGCCGGCGTCGGCATGAACTGCACCACCGCCTTCGCGCCGTGATTGTTCACCGCGGCGACCGACGGGTTGCCTCGTCCGCCTCGTCCCCGGCCTCCGCCGGCTGGCGCGCCCGCAGGCGCCGGCGCGAGGTTCGGCACCCACACGACGAGCTTGTCCTTCACGTCGCGGCCCTGGAAGTCCGGCTCCGTCCCGTAGCCGACGAACTCGGCGCCGTTGAACGTCAGCGTCTGCTTGCCGCCGGAGTTGGCGCCGAACGTCACGTGGTCGGGGTACTTGAAGGTTTTGGTCGTGCCGTTGGCGTCAATCGTCACCGTCGAATTGCGCGTGACTCTGTAGCCCTTGAGCTTCACGTTCTGAAAGTACGTCCCGTCGTCACCCAGCGGCTTGATGCCCCATTCCTTGAGATGGTCGGCGACGTAGGCGGCCGCCAGACCGTAACCCTCGGTGAACACCTGCCGCCCCTGGAGCTCGTCCGAGGAGAGGTAGCTCAGCCATTCCTTCATGTCTGCTGCGCTGACTTGCGCGTACTTCACGCCCTTGGCGGGCTCGGGCGCTTGCGCGAGCAGCTGCCACGAGCCGGTGGCCGCGGCCACGAGCACGGCCACAGCGACCGCAGACACCCGCAGGGATCTCGAACGATGATTCCGACCCATTCCATCCTCCATGAGTTCCGACCGGCCGAACGCGCACAGTGTACCCGAACGGGCGCTACATCACGATTGTCTGGCCGTCTTTGGCGACGTCCGGCGCGCTCAGCTCCGTGTTGGTGTGGTTGAGGTGGATGAACCAGACCTGAGTCGGAAGACCCTTGAGGAGCTCGCGGGTGGCGGGGATGAGCGGATGCGGGATGTCGGCGATCGAGCGGCCGGGCAGCTCGCTCGCCGACGCGAACGTGCCGTCGAGAAAGGCGATGTCGGCCTTGCCCGCGACCTCGCGGATATCGCGCGACCACTTCTGCCACTGGTCGATGTCCGGGATGAACAGCACTTTCTTGTGCGGCCCTTCGATCAGATAGCCGACGGTGTCCGTGAACTCGTCGCGATGCGGCACCGTGAACGCGGTCACGCGAATGCCGGGGTCGATCGCGACTGGCGTGTCCGGCTCGACGACCTGCAGATCGATGTTGCCCCGTGAGACCAGCAGACTCCACGGCCCATTCGTCGTGAGATACGCGGTCATCTTCTCGGTGCCGTAGACCGGCACGTGCTGCGCGTCGATCGACTCGCGGCCGAGGTACATCAACCCGGTGTAGTGGCCGATGTGCCCGTGCGTGAGAAAGATCCCGTCCGGCGGATGACCGCCGGTGAGCGTCTGGAGCTGGGACTTGAAGTCCGGCGTCGCGTCGAAGAGGTACGCCTTGCCGAGCGCCGTGTTGATGAGGCCCAGGCTCGCGACGCGTTCCGGCTTGCGCCGGCCCTCGCGGATCGAGCGGCAGATCTCCTGCTCGCAGCCGAGGTGCGGAATCCCGCCGTCCTGCGCGATGCCCAGAACGACCAGGTGCCACTCGCCCGTGACGCTCGGCGCCGGGCGCGCCTGCTGCGCGCCCGCGAGGGCGAGCGCACACAACGACCCGAGCAGCAGCACCACCGGCCGACGCAGGGCTGAGGTCATCGGTTCGGCGCCGTGGCCTTCGAGAGCAGCCCGTGGATGAACGAGCTGAAGATGCTCACGAGCAGCGCGGCGACCAGCGTCGTGAAGAACCCGTGAATCATGAAGCCGGAGTAGAACTCCGAAACGAGCCACAAACAGAAGGCCGTCACGAAGAAATAGAAGATGCCGAGCGTGATGATGGTCAGCGGCAGCGTGAGAATCACGAGCACCGGCTTGATGATGGCGTTGATGAGGCTCAGCACCGCGCCGGCGAACAGCGCGTCGCGAAACGACGCGACTTCGACGCCGCGCATGAGATACGCCACACAATAGATGGCCACGGAATTGGCGATCCAGGTCACGAGGATGGCGGCCATGTTGCTCCTCCTGAAATGATAAAACCTGTAGTGGCGAATCTTACATGACCAACACGACCTATCCGACGGCGCGCAAGGTCGCGGGGCGGGCGCAGAAGCACTTCACCAAGCACATCGAGCTGGCGCAGAAGCGCGGCCGCTCGCACCTGGCCGAGGTGCCGACCGCGGCCGTGATCGAGACGATGGTCGACGCCGCGTTCTGGGCGAGCCTGCGGCGCGAGGAAGGGCTCACGCCCAAGATCTCGCTCGCCTACGTCTCGCCGGAGCTGGCCGGCCAGCCGCTGCGCTTCGAGCAGCCGCTGCCGCTCTCGCCGGCCGCTCTGGCCAAGCTCGCGCCCGCGGTCGAGCGGCCCGGCATTCATCTCGGCGTCTGGCCCGACGACGGCACGCTGCGCGTGTGGGGCACGACGCGCGAGCTGCCGGCCTACTGCTTCGTGATCGAGGTCGTGGGGTCGGGCTGGCTCGTCATCAAGCACCGCGCCGAGACGTTCGGCAAGTTCGTGAACGTCGCGGTGCTCGAGGGCGACGAGATCAAGATCGTCGACGAGAGCAACGCGAGCGTGCCCGACTGTCCCGGCGTGCTGAAGTCGATGCTCGGCTTCGAGAACGTGCAGCGCGGCGACGCGCAGGTCAACGTGCTCGTGCTCATCGCCGCGTCGATGCGCGCCCACGGCCGCGGCGGCATGCTCCTCGTCGTCCCCTCCGGATCGACGACGTGGCGGAGCTCGATCGTGGCGCCGGTGCTCTACTCGGTGAACCCGCCGTTTGCGGGGCTCGCGGATCTGCTGGGTCCTGGCGCGGACCAGGGGTCGCCGGACTGGGAGGAGGATCTGCGCCGCGCGGTGGACGCGATGGCCGGTCTCACCGCGGTGGACGGCGCGACGCTCATCGACGACAAGTACGAGCTGCTCGCGTTTGGCGCGAAGATCAGCCGCGGCCGCGGCCAGACGCCGGTCGAACGCGTGCTCGTCACGGAGCCGATCGAAGGCAGCAGCATGGCCGAAGCCACGCCTGTACAGCTCGGCGGCACGCGGCACTTGTCCGCCGCGCAGTTCGTGCACGACCAGCGCGACGCGAGCGCGCTCGTCGCGTCCCAGGACGGACGGTTTACGATCTTTACGTGGTCACCGACGCAGGAGTGCGTGCACGCGCATCGCGTCGAAGCGCTCTTGTTGTAGAGGGCCGGATCAACTTAGAACTTAGAACTCAAAACTCCGAACTTGTTTCCAAGTCCGAAGTTCTAAGTTCTAAGTTTTCAGTTTTAAGTTCTACTTGCTGACGGTGATCGACGAGGCGTCGATCATCTTCTGGCCGTCTTTTTCGGTGACTGTCCCCTTGACGGTGACGTTCTTGTTCACGAACTCGATGAGCTTCGCGTTCTTCTCGGCGGCGTACTTGCCGGTGATGACGTAGACGCCGTCGGCCGCGGCGACGCCGGCCGGCTGGCCGCGCTTCGCGCAGCTCGTCGCGCACGCGTCGTGGTCGGCGCCCATCTTGCCGTCCTTGTGACACGCCACGTCGACGATCTGGCCCTTGATGGTCACTTCCGCCGGCGCCGCGTGGAACACCGGTGCCGCCACTGCCGCGATGAACATGAAGCCTGCAATCGTTGCGAGTACACGTTTCATTAGCTGCTCCCCCCAAAAACGAACCCTGCCCGAACCCATCCATTCTAGTGGGGTTTGGGGAGAAATAGAACGCCGGGAGCCGGAGGGACGCTCTCGTCGTCCCCCCGGTCCCGGCGGCTTTTGGGTCAGTATGCCTGACCGAAAACCTACCTGGCGGCCTTCGTGCGGCGGCGGGCGAGGAACCCGGCGAGCCCCGATCCGAGCAGGATCATCGAGCCCGGCTCCGGCGAGCGAACGAGCGTCACGTTGTCCACGCCGATCGTCGCCGGCCAGTCGTCGAACTCGAGCGTGAAGGCCGACATCGACGAGGCGAACGTGTAGCTGAAGAACATCGGCGGCATCTGCGGGTTCGTCTCCGGGTTGGAGAGCGCGGACCGCGAGCCGGCCGGCGGATTCGACGCCAGGAAATGCCCGCCCGGCACCGTCACGCCGTTGAACTTGAACGTGAAGTCCGGAACCGACGAGCACTGGTTCGGGTTGTTGACGTTGGAGCACTCGTTGTTCGGAAAGATCTCGAAGTCGAACGTCACGCCGTGCACTGGTGCGAGGCCCGAGAACTGCATGATGATGCTGGTGCCGGTAAACGTGTAGAGGAAGTTGTCGTTCGGGCCGCCGTGGGCGACGCCGTGGTCCGTCGTGCCAAGCGTGACGGCGACGCCGCCCGGGCCGTACACGTGGCCTTCCCCGTCATAGGAATTCGTGACGATCAACGAGTTGCCGTTCAGCCCGCCGCCGCTCAACACGACGGTGCCGCCGCCGTTGCCCGCCAGAATCGTGTTCATGTAGGTCTGGACGGAATTGGCTCCGGTCAAATGCGCGCCGGTCGATAGCGAGTTGAAGTCGAACGCGATGTCGCTCGCGTACGCGGCGTTGCTCGTGCCCACGAGCGCGAACGCCGCCGCCACGGCGGTCACAGCTACCTTTTTTGTCAGATCAATCACGACGCCTCCTGCGTCAGTCAATTGAGCAAGCGGTGTACCGCCGCGGAGATGGCCGACCATGCCGGAAACAGGCGGATTCGCCCGGCGAGTCGGCGCGTGGGTGGACTTTCGTCTGACGATGGTCCGGCCGCGCTCGCGTGTGACAAATTTGCGCGACGTCGCGACTGCACGAGCGTATTTGATACGCGACAGAATCGTCCCGGTAAACGGCGCTTCTGACGCGGCCGCGCACGAAAACTGATCCGGGCCCCGGACTGCTAAGATGTTCTGGTCGTCCCGCCTTCCGTGCCGGAGTGGCGAAATTGGCAGACGCGCGAGACTCAAAATCGCAGCTCTGCAATTCTTGTCCGTTCAGAAATTCTTCGAAAGAGATTGAGCCAGCAGGAGATCCGCCGAAGCCTAAGTGATGGCGGCTATCAAGGATTTAAGTCCCTCTTCAAGGATTTTGTACCCACTTTGGTACCCACTTGAAGCCACGGGACATCGCCGGTGTTAGACCGCACTAAGGCTGCGATCTCGAGTTACTTCTCCCAATAGAAGACCAAGTCGTCCGACCACGCGCCTGAGCAACGGACCGCAATCGTATGTCGTCCGGCGCTCAGCGGCACGGTAAGCGGCGCCCTTACGTTCGCACCGAACGCCACCGCCCGAGACTGACCGGAGGCTGATTGGCGGAGTTCGATGATGCCTCGCCACATAGCGCCTGGCTGGATGTCCATCGTGAGACCTGGCCCAATACGCCCGCCGGACAACTCCTTAAGAACGGTGCCGTCCAATCGAACCGCGCTCCGGACAAACGCCCACGTCGGAGAACCCGATGAGACCGGTGCATTGGTTGTGTTGCGACACTCGATAAAGAACGCGGGACCATCGTCTGACATGAACATCGGCGTCACGGTTGGAATTGATAGTGGGTTTGGCCCGGTCTGCGTGATCACTCCGGGCAGAAGAAGGAGAATGACCGCGATCTTCATGAGACCCCCTTCACCGTGTTGTCGTGTGAGAGATCCTGATCCCGATTCGAACGCGCGACAACGAGCACCACGCCAAAATTGAGGGCCGCAATGTCCTGCTGTCGTTCGAGCCGCCGGTCCATGGTGATGAAGGCGTCGGTGCGGCCCGCCGCACGGCGCAGCAGTTCGCCATTCTCAACGCCGGCCCAGCCCATGCCTTGGACGGTCGACACGTCGTGCCCCGACAATGGTGATTCTGTGCCCCCCGCCCGGAGGTTCGTCGGCTAACGGCTACTCTGCTCGGAGAGTCGCTGCGGGATCCACGCTGCTCGCACGTTGCGCGGGCAACCAGGCAGCTGATGCCGCCGCGACGAGGATCGCACCAGCTGCCGTGGCCCAGATGCGAACGTCGTGAGCGTGCAGTTGGTAGACGTATGCGCCGACGAGCCGTGATATCCACCATGACGCAAGCAGACCCGCTCCGACTCCAACGATGACGGGGTGGAGCTGCCCAAGAACCACGGAACGGACAAGCCGGGCGCGCGTCGAGCCTAGCGCGATGCGAATGGCCATTTCCTGTCGGCGTCTCGCGGCACCTGTCGCGGCCAAGCCCGCCACGCCGATCGCCACGATCAACAACGCGGAGCCCCCAGCGACCCCGAACAACACGCCAGCGAAGCGTTCGTATCGAACGGTGCTCGATACGGCCTCATCCAGCGACTCGGCGCGCCGCACCAGAGCTCCCGGGACGTCACGCTTCAAGGCAGCCCCAGCAGTACGCGCGACCGATTCTGGATCCCCCACAGTCGCGAGCAAGTAAACCGTGCGGTTGGCCGGCGTCAGCCCGGCCGGCAGGTAAATCTGACCGTGGTCGGGTCCTTCGGATTGTGCCGCCCACCGCGCGTTACTGACGACGCCGATCACCGTGACTGCGAGTCCTCGGCCCTGCAGCGTCTGGCCGACCGCTTGACGGCCTGGCCAGTACGCATTCGCGACGGTTTGACTCACGACCGCCAGCCGCTGTTGGGTCGCCAGTTCCTCCCTGGTCGGGAGACGCCCGTCAACAAGCTGTAGGCCGGCGATGTCAAAAAACGCGCCGGCTATCGGCACGTCGCTGGCGACTGCGCGCTGACTCCCAGCGGGCCTGTCGAACTGGGTGTCGTTCAGGATTCGCTCGAGCACGAACGTGCCCACCATTGCGACGGCGCGAACGCCCGGCGCAGTCTGAAGACGATCATAGGCCCGCGTCAGCAGCACGTCGGTGCTCTCGGAGGTCGCAGGCCCTACTGGTCGGATCTCAACGAGAGCGAGACGCGCCGACGCGAGGCCCATGTCCTCCGTCCTCATGAGGATGAATCCAGCGACCACTAGGGACCCTGCAAGCAAGAGGATGATGCCGATAGAGCTCTCGATCAGGAGCAGGACATTGCGCGGCCAAGCCCTCGTTCCGCCGGCGACGCGATAGCCAGTCGCCGCAGACAGCACCGCTCGGCGCGCGGCTGTAATGGCTGGCGTGAGGGCAACCAGCACTAGAGGAAGCACAGCAGCCAGGAATGCAAACGCCGCAACGCGTCCGTCAACAGCTGGTTCCTTCAGCAACACGAGGTCAGCGGGAAGTAGCCGGACCACCAGATTGAGCGCAGGCCGCACGAGCGCGAGGCCAACTGCCCCTCCCGCGACAGCAATGAGACTCGCTTCCGACAGCTGCATCCCGATCAGATCACGACGCCGGGCACCGAGTGCGACTCGGACGGCGAATTCCCTTCCTCGGTCCCTCACACGAGCCACGCTCAAGGCCGTCACGTTAATAGCGCCGAGCAGGACGAGCAGCAGCGCTCCGACAAAGGCCACGACAAATACTGGGCGGCTGTCGCGGCCGAGAAATGACGTCACCGGCTTGAGATCAACTGCCACGTACGCACCGGACGCGTCGACGGTGGTCGCGTGCTCGCGCTGCGTAGATCTCAGAGCCGCGTCCAGTCGTGCGCTGGCTTCACGCAGACTGATCTCCGCGCGGAGCCGAACTAGGCCCTCACTGAGGTTCCTCGTCCGGAGATTGGCAGCGGTGGTTTCTGGAATCACCAGCGGAAGCAGAACATCAGTCGGATAGTTGCTGGCCACTGGAAAGACGAAGTCCTTGGGCAGGATGCCGACCACGCGCAGGCGCTGACCAAGCATGTCGACCACCTGGCCAATGCGAGCGACCTCGTCGCCGAGTACGCGTCGACACAGCGCCTCCGTGACGATCGCTGGTCGGGCGTCCATTCTCGCGGGGACTCTCAGAAAATCTTCATTCGTAAATGCTCCCAGGGCCGGGTGCTCGCCGACGACATCGAAGAATTGCGGGTCGATCTCTCGCGCCCAAATCGTCAAGTCGGGACGATCGACGGAGGTCAATCTGAACGCGCGGCCGACGGCCGCGATAGCGATACGTGGATCAGCCCTACGCAGACTCTCGAGGTCGTCGGGCGCGAGACTGCCGACGCGCCCTGAGGCGTCCGCTCCGAGGGCGATGTACATCCGGTCCGGCGATCGAAATGGAAGGGACTTGAACAGGACGCCGTCGACGACGCCAAACACGGTCGTACTGAGCGCGGCGGTCAAGGCGATCGTGCCGACGCCCGCCGCCGCATACCACGGCGATTGGGACAACGCGCGACCAACTGCGCGAAGGGCCATCGTATGTTGCCGGAGTCTAGCACCGACGCACCAACCACCAACAGACCCGTGGAATTGTCGTCTACCCGACAGTGTCGTCTTCCCGACAGTGTCGGCGAGACGACAGATCTACGCACGTCCATCTCGTATCGTGATGGGACGTCCCTTGATGACGCGACGAATCCGTCCAGATCCAAGCGGCGCGAAAATGATGACGTTCGACGAGCGCGTCTGTGCGCTGCAAGGGATCGGCCTGCCGCGGCGTCAGACGGAATTCCTAGTCACCGTGGCGCTCCACGGCGGGTATTGCCTCCAACGGCAGTACGACGCCTTCACGGGACGAGCGCATGGGCAGATCGCTTCCGACTTCTTCGACCGACTCGTCAGCTGGAGGCTGGCGACGCGCGTCCAATTCGCGCGGCACCGCGGCGCGATCTACCACTTGCACGCCAAGGCGCTCTACCGCGCCATTGGGCAAGCGGACAACCGCAACCGTCGGCAAGCGGCCTCGGCCCACATCGCTCGCAAGCTCATGGTGCTGGACTACGTCCTCGCGACGCGCGCGCGCCAATGGCTCGCCACCGAACAGGACAAGGTCGCGTTGTTCACCACTCGCTTTGGACTCGACGCGATCGATCTTCCGCAACGACGCTACACCTCGGGGCACGACCGCGACCCCAGCACGTGTCGCTACTTCGTCCACAAGTTGCCGGTCGCCGTCGTTGACGCCGAGGGCTCGGTGGAGTTCGTGTATTTGGTGCTCGACGACTCCGGCGCGGGGTTCGAGACCTTCCTCAGCGATCACCTTCGGCTGCTCAGCAGGCTCGACGCGTGGACCGTCGTCGCGGTCTGTCCATCCCATATCGACGGCTTGGCGGCCTGTCGCCGGGTGTTCGCGCGGACGTTCCCGGCGACCGTGTCGGGCCCGTCCGCGCCGCCGAACCGCGAGGAACTGCGCTGGTTCTTCCGCGCGCGCGACTTGATCGAACGCAACGATCTCCGTGATCTCTCGGTGCCTGACCTCAACCGGTTCCGTGATCTGCGGCAGCGCTTGCCCCCAGCGTCGATCGAACGGCTCTACGCCTCGTGGCAGCGTCTGGGCGATGCCGTGCTGGCCACGGAAGAACGCGACCGGCTCTCCCCACGATCGCCTCGCGAGCGGCTGGTCGAGTACACGTTGCCCTTCCGGTACGAGCAGTTTGGAAGCTGGCCGGGGCTGGCGTGATGGCGACACCATCTCCCCAGCCTGCTGTCCCCAGTGGTGTCGCCAGTCTTGTCGCCTCAAGTCGTGGTCCGCGAATGAAAGGTCCGCGACCGGTATCGCCGGCAAACCGCACATCTGGCTCGACCTGCAGACTCGCATCGCCAACGCCGGACCGCGCGTGTCGGCGCCTCATGCCGACCGCGCGGGCCGCGGAGCAGGTCGCCAGTTTGGGGGGAGCGACCCCGGCACGTTCGCCGGGCCTTGACCCCGCACGTTCCGTGCGGCGTCGGCCCGCCGGGGTCGCTCCCCCCAAACTGGCCTCTCACGCGAAGTCGCTGGACGGGCTCGCTACAGGTACCGACTGGGTCGTCGACTCAGGCCAGCACGCGATCGATTGTGGGGCGGCCCTCGCGATCGTCAAGGCGCGTCGCTGCGCTCCGCCCGCGCGACGCGCGGCTGCGGCCTTGACGATCCCTCGGCGCCGCCCGCAGATGGGCTCATGCGTGCTGGGCCGGCGATCACTGTGGCACACGCGCGCGACACGCGACGACGTCAGCGGGCAAGTAAGTACCAAGCCAACCACGCGCCAGCAGCGCGATCGACTGTTTTCGGGTTCGGCAGTACCTAAGTGCAGGAGGACGATGGTATGAATGAAACACAAGCGACGGCAATCCCGAAGCGCTGGCTCACGGTCGAGCAGCTACTCGCGACTGTGCCGATCAAGCGTAGTCGCTTGTACTATCTGACGCACACGCACAAGATTCCCGGCGTGTGCCGGATCGGACGGACCCTGTTGTTCGATTACGACACGATCGTGGACTGGCTGGAAAGAAGCCGTGAGAGCTGACGCATACCTCGTG
>DATEGZ010000270.1:0-2346 GCA_035279905.1 Vicinamibacterales bacterium | reverse complement strand
CACGTCGACGCGTCCGAACTCGTGCTCGACGCGGCGGACCCCGGCCGCGACGTCGGCGTCCACCGTGACGTCGACGCGCGGGCCGGCGTCGCCCAGCACGTCGAACACCGCCACCCTCGCGCCTTCGAGCGCGAATTTCTCGACGATCGCGCGGCCGATGCCGCGCGCGCCGCCCGTCACGATTGCAATCTTGCCGTCGAGCCGTCCCACGCGCGCGCCATCGTAATACGATATGCGGACCGTCTGCTCGCTTTCACCGAGGTGTGACTCATGACCCGTCTGGCCCATCAGGTCGTCGCCGCCGCCGCCGTCGCGGCGCTTGCCGCAGGATGCTCGCGTGACGCAACATCAACCACACCCGCGACCTCAACGTCCATGCCACCCATCAAAACGTTCCTGACGCAAGGGCCATTCGATCGCACGCCGGACGGCGAATCCGTCGATCTGATCACGCTGCGCAACCAGGCGGGCATCGAAGTGCGCATCATGACCTGGGGCGCCACGATTCTGTCGATCAAAACGCCGGATCGCGCCGGCGCACTCGACGACATCACCCTGGGCTTCGACACGTTCGCGCCGTACGTCGACAAGGCGCCGTACTTCGGCGCGGTCGTCGGCCGCTATGGCAACCGGATCGCGAAGGGCAAGTTCACGCTGGACGGCAAGACGTACACGCTCGTCACCAACAACGGTGCGAACGCCCTGCACGGCGGCACCAGGGGCTTCGACAAGAGGCTCTGGAAGGCAGATACGTTTCAAAACGCAAGCGGCGTGGGCGTGAAGATGAGCTACACGAGCGCGGACGGCGAGGAAGGCTACCCGGGGACGCTCGCCGCCGAGGTGACCTACACGCTCAACGACAAGAACCAGCTCGTCGTCGACTACCACGCGACGACGGACAAGGCGACGGTCGTCAATCTCACACAGCACACGTACTTCAATCTCGCGGGCGGCAAGGCGAACGACATCCTCGGCCACGAGCTGATGCTGAACGCGGATCGCTACACGCCCGTGGACGACACGCTGATTCCCACCGGGGAGCTCGCGCCGGTGGCGGGCACGCCGTTCGACTTCCGCACCGCGACCGCCATCGGCGCGCGCATCGGCCAGGACAACGAACAGCTCAAGCGCGGCAAGGGCTACGACCACAACTGGGTGCTGACGCGGCAAGGCGACGGCCTCAGCCTCGCCGCGCGCGTCGTCGAGCCGACGACCGGCCGCACGCTCGAGGTCAGCACGACGGAGCCCGGGATTCAGTTCTACTCGGGCAACTTTCTGGATGGCAAGCTGACCGGCAAGGGCGGACGCGTGTATCCGCAGCGCTCAGGCTTCTGTCTGGAGACGCAACATTTCCCCGACTCGCCGAATCACGCGAACTTCCCGTCGACCGTGCTGCGCCCTGGTCAGGAATACAAGACGCAGACCGTGTTCACGTTTGGAACGCAGAAATGACGCCGGGAGTAGTTTTTACAATTTACGTCGCAGGGAAATTGTAAAAACTACTCCCGGCGTCATTTCTGCGTCACTCCGGTTTCTTGACCGGCTTCAGATTCTTCCCGTAGTAGATGTCCGCGGGAATGTGGTGGCCCGGGTACACGCGCTCGAGGATCGCGTAGAGCGTCGGATCGTATTCCTTGAACTCGTCGGGGGTCTGGATCCGCGCCTTGGTCGTGCGGTCGTAGAACTCGATGTTCGACCAGAACCACCACTGCGTGCCTTCGGCCCAGTACTCGGCCACCGTGTTGATGGCGTACTGCCCCTGATACAGGTTCTTTTCCTTCGCCGCCGCGTAGGCGGCCTCGACTTCCTTGACGAGGCCGGGCTCCGCGACTCGCAACGCGCCCATGATGTTGTGGCTGAACTCGTGCACGAGAATGTGCTCGCCGAAGTAGCGCGTCCCCGGAATCCCGAGGATGTTTTCCTCGGCCGCTGACGTGACGTTGCCGCCCATTCCGCGCGCGCGCTGATTCCAGTACTGCTGGTCGGTCATGCTCGCAATACCGCCCGGCAGATTGTAGCGATCGCGCTCGCCCGGCGTGAGCCGCGGATCGGTTATCGCCGGCTTCTTCCACTCGCGTCGCTCGGGCAGATCCATCTCGCCTTCGTTGATCGACATGATCAGCACGCGCGACTTGCGCCCGATCATCACGTCGCGAACGTCCGGCCGCTTGAGCAGCATGTAGTTGACGATGTCGCGCGCCATGAGGAGCGCGGCGTCGGCAACTTTCTCGGACGAGACGATCGGAATGCCGAACGCGTCGGCGTACTTCTTGTAGAACGGATCGAGCCCGAGCGCTTCCGGCGGCGCGCTCAGCATCGCCGACTCGAAGCTCGCGACGAGCGGAG
>DATEGZ010000269.1:0-18176 GCA_035279905.1 Vicinamibacterales bacterium | reverse complement strand
CTTCGAACACGCTGAACGCCAGCCGGCCCGGCGTCGCCGCGCTCAGCGCGGGGCTCGACGACGTGATGCCGGCAACGCCCGTGAGGAACGACGACACCTGTTCGATCGGCCCGCCGTCGATCGGCATCCGGTACAGATTGCTCACGCCGTCAGGCTCGCCGATGAAGGTGATCGTCCGCCCGTCCGCCGACACCTGCGGGCTCAGGTGTTTGCCGCGGAGGAATCCGGGAATCGCGGTCACCGCGTGCGTCGCCAAATCCAGCTCCGCGAGCCGCAGCGGTCCGACCTCGAGCGTGTCGAGGCTCGTGCTGAAGCGCTCGGTCACGAAGACGATCGATTTTCCGTCAGGCGTGAACGTCGGCTCGAGATCGGCGAACGGGTCGTGCGTCAGCCGATCGATCTGACCCGTCTGGAGCGAGATCACGTAGAGGTCCATCAACCCGCCGGCGTTGCCGCTGAAGACCAGCGACTTGCCGTCAGGCGAGAACGACGGGTTCAGTGCATCGTCGAGCCCCGTCAAGCGCAGCTCGCGCTTCACGCTGCCCGAGGAGGGATCGAGGAGCGCGACCACGGGCTTGCCGGTCCGCACGGCGGTCAGCGCCAGCACCTTTCCGTCGGGACTCCACGCCCCCGCCGATTCGAGAAACTCGAGGCTGTCGAAGTGCGGGTCGGTCGCCGAGCTCGAGAGCTTGTGCAGCACCCTCCCCGACTCGGCGTCCGCCAGATAGAGATCGATCGAGAACAGGTCGCGTTCGGAGAAGTACGCTACCAGCTTGCCGTCCGGGCTCACGCGCGGCCCGACGTTGTAGCGGCCGCTGCCGAGCTCGTGGTTCACCAGCAACTTCGGCGTACTCTCGAGCGCCGGCCTGGCGTCCGCGACGGCGCGCGCGCTGGCCATGATCGCGTCGTGCCAGTCCTGATCGAGCTTGTCGGGGTCGGTCCCGAGTTGCCGGGTCAGTCCCGGCAGGTCGAAGCGTGGATTGGCGGCCGATCGAATCAGCGACGCGACGGCGCGGTCGCCGTACTTCGCGCCGATGTACGCCCAGAACGCGTGGCCCCAGCGGTACGGAAAGTACTTCGGATCGTCGAGGTCGCGGACGCTCGGCAGTTTCTCGCGGAGCGCGGCGTCGCGCAGCCACATCGCCGTCTGCGCGTCCACGGGACCGAGCGAGAGGTACTCCGCCATCCCCTCGACGAACCACAGCGGAAACGCCAGAATCCCCGGCGCCGCGCCCTGCGCCGCCTGCGGGTCATCCCCCGTGATGTCGAACTGGAACGCGTGCACGAGCTCGTGCCCGAGCACGTGGTCGGTGTCCGCGATCGATCCGCCCATCGGCAGGACGATGCGCCGTTTGAGGGCTTCGGTGACGCCGCCGGTGCCCTCGCCGATCAGCCCTTCGATGACGTTGGTCTGGCGGAAGTGCGACGCCGCGGCGTAGAGCACGATGGCCTGGCGGCCGCGGAGCTGGTGCTCGAAGAACCGCGAGAAGCGCGCGTACCAGCGCTCGGCCTGGCGCGAGACGATCGCGGCGGCCTCGGCTTCCTCCGGGTAGTAGTACAGGTCGAAGTGATCGGTCTTGAGGATCTGGAAGTCGAACGTGCGGTATTGAACCTTGTTCCGGCCGAAGTACTGCGCGCTCGCGAGCGCAGGCAGCAGCGTCACGAGGAGCAAAGCCCCGAGGGACGCACGCCAGACTGCTCGCGTCGCCGTCACGATCTACAGATACCACACGGGGACATTGGGTCATTGGGATATTGAGTCATTGGGCAAGTGATACTGGGCGTCAGCTGTACCGCCGCTCACGTCCAATGACCCAATGACCCAATGACCCAATAGCCCAATGACCCAATAACCTAATGGCCCAATACAGTAAGATGCCCCTGCGTCATGTCCGCCGCTGAACACGCCGCACCCCGCATCGTCCATTGTGTGAAGCTCCAGCGCGATCTGCCGGGGCTCGACGCCCCGCCGTGGCCCGGCCCGCTCGGTCAGCGCATCTACGACCACGTGTCCGCCGAAGCGTGGGAGATGTGGGAAGAGCGGATGAAGATGATCCTCAACGAGTACCGCCTGTTGCCGTTTCAAAAGGAAGCGCAGCAGCTCATCGCGAAGCACATGGAAGAGTATTTCTTCGGCGAGGGCGCTGCCCTCCCGCCCGGGTACACGCCAGAACACCACTGACGTTTCTGGAGGAGCCGCATGAGCAGTGCCGCCACGCCGACTCGAGTCGAAGCCGCGATTCCACCGTTCGGCCAGGTCCTGGGGCATCCCGCACCGTTGTGGATGCTGTTCATGTCGGAGTTCTGGGAGCGGTTTGCCTTCTACGGCATCCGCTGGGCGCTCGTGCTCTACATCGTCGCGCAGTTCCACGGCGGATCGGCCACCGGCCAGGCGGAAGCGAGCCGGATTTACGGCGCGTACCTCGCGCTCGTGTACGCGGCCGCGATCTTCGGCGGCTACATCGCCGACAAGATCCTCGGCTACCAACGATCGATCCTCACCGGCGCCGTGTTCATGGCGGTCGGGCTGTTTTTGATCTCGCTGCCTGATCAGAACGTCTTCAAACTGGGCCTGGCGACGATCATCGTCGGCAACGGGATGTTCAAACCGATCATCTCGACGATCGTCGGCAGGCTGTATGCGGTCGGCGACGAGCGGCGCGACAGCGGGTTCACGATTTTCTACATGGGCATCAACGCGGGCGCGTTTGCCGCGCCGATCGTCACGCAGTGGCTGGCGCAGTCGGTCTTCGGGACCGACGCGGCTCCGGCCTACAAGGTCGTGTTCATCGCGTCGGCCGTTGGCATGCTCGTCAGCCTCGTGTGGTTCTACATCGGGCGGGCGCAGCTCAAGGGCATCGGCGCCCCGGCGCCCGAGCGCGCCGGGATGCAGAACGTCCTGTACGTCGCCATCGGCGCGCTCGTGATGATTCCGATGTACTACTTTCTGCTCGCGGCCGGCGCGCAGGTCATTCAGTACGCGCTGACGGTGCTCTTCGTCGTGCTGGCGGTGATGCTCGTCGTCGAAGGCGTGCGCGAGGGCACGGTCGCGCGCGACAAGGTCATCGCGATGATGATCATCTTCACGTTCAACATCCTGTTCTGGATGTTCTTCGAGCAAGCCGGCAGCTCGTTCACGTTCCTCGCGGACGAGATCGTGAACCGCAATTTCGGCACATGGGTGTTCCCCACGGCCTGGTTCCAGAGCGTGAACTCTGTTGCGATTATCGTGCTCGCGCCGATCATCGCGTGGATCTGGATCAAGATGGGGAAAGCCAACCCGTCGATTCCCCGGAAATTCGGCCTCGGGTTGATCTTCAACGGCCTGGCGTTTCTGCTGCTGATGTACGCGCTCTCGAGTCTGGTGGGCGCCGACAAGAAGATCCCGTTCTGGACGCTGACGGCCGTGTACTGGATCCAGTCGGTCGGCGAGCTCTGCCTGTCGCCAATCGGGTTGTCGATGGTGACCAAGCTCGCGCCCGTGCGGCTCGTCGGCCTCGGCATGGGCGGCTGGTTCCTGTCGACGGGCATCGGCAACAACCTCGCCGGGATCTTCGCGAGCTCGGTCAGCGGCGAAACCGGCATGACCACGGCGTCCGCGCTGAGCGGCTACACGTTCGGATTCTGGACGCTCGTCGGCGGCGGCGTGCTGCTCTTCCTCGCCGCCCCCCTGGTCGCGAAATTCATGCACGGCGTGAAATGACCTCGGGAGTCGTTTCGCGCAAGAATGGAAACCGCGGTTGCCCCTCAGGGGGAACCGCGGTTGCTTTTTCGCGCGAAACGACTCCCGAGGTCCTTCATGCCCCTCGACGAATACCGCCGCAAGCGCGACTTCACGAAGTCGCCTGAACCGACCGGCGAGAAGACAAAAAAGCGCGCGGGCAAGAAGGCGGCGCGCTACTTCTGCGTCCAGAAGCACCTGGCGAGCTCGCTCCACTACGACTTCCGCCTCGAGCACAACGGCGTGCTGCTCTCCTGGGCCGTACCGAAGGGCCCGTCGCTCGACCCGTCCGTCAAACGGCTGGCGATGCACGTCGAGGATCATCCGATCGACTACGGATCGTTCGAGGGCGTGATCCCTGAGGGATACGGTGCGGGTGTCGTGATGCTCTGGGACAAAGGCACGTGGACGCCGGAGTCACCCGACGTCGACGCCGCGCTCGCCAAGGGCGACCTGAAGTTCACGCTCGACGGCTACAAGCTCAAGGGCTCGTGGGTGCTCGTCCGCACGCGGGGCTACGGTGGGAACCGCGGCGAGGGCAAGAGCAGCTGGCTGCTGATCAAGCACCGCGACGAGTGGTCCGGCGCGCTGGACATCACGGAATTTGCGCCCCTCAGCGTCAAGTCCAATCAGGATTTCCCCGAGATCCTGGCCGACGACAAGGCCGCCACCTGGCAGACGAATCGCCCGGCGGCCGGCGCCGCCAATGCTATGCTTCGTCAGGTCATCGAGAAGGCGGCGGCGCTCAAACACGAGCGGGACTCTCCTCCGCGCGCTTCAGCGGGCAGGACGAAACGCTCCACGCGCCGCAGCCGATGACGTCACGGAGACACTGGGAGGTTCGCATGAGGAAGGCACTCGTCGTCGCCGCCGCATTTGTGCTTGCGGCCACGTTTTCGGCCAGCGCGATGCAGCAACAGACCGCTCCGCCGAAGCCGGAGCAGAAGCCCGAAGAGAAGGCGGCCGCGTCGGTCGCCGGCAAGTGGGACATGACGATCGACGCTGATCAGGGCGCGATGCAGGCGTCCCTCGACCTGAAGCAGGATGGCAAGAAGGTCACCGGCACCATCACGAGCCCGCAGGGCCCGGCGTCACTCGAGGGCGAGTACGCGGACGGCAAGCTCGTGTTCTCGATCAGCTTCGATTCGCCGAACGGCTCGATGCAGATCGGCTTCAACGCCACGATGAAGACCGATGGCAGCCTCGCGGGGAACCTCGACTTCGGCCAGGGACAGATCCCCTGGCGCGCGGTTCGTGCCAAGGGATAACGCAATGCGCACTCGTACGCTTTCTATCGCGATCGCGGTCGTCATGACCGCGATCGCGCTTTCCGCGCAAACGCCGTCGCCCGCGCCGCCGAAACCCGTCAATGTCGCCGGCAAGTGGAACATGACGCTCGAGCTGTCGATCGGCACGGCCACGCCGACGCTCGATCTGAAGCAGGACGGCGAGAAAATCACCGGGACGTACACGGGCCGCTACGGCACGTCGCAGCTCCAGGGCACGCTCAAAGGGCGCGTGCTGGAGTTCGCGTTTCAGATCGATGCCGACGGGCAGGCCGCGACGATGAACTTCCGCGGCGAAGTGGCCGCCGACGCCGAGTCGATGAAGGGCCAGGCGACGATCGAGGGCCTGGGCGACGCCACGTGGAGCGCAATTCGGGCGAAGTGAAATGACGCCGGGAGTAGTTTTTACAATTTCCCCTGCGATGCAAAAATTGTAAAAACTACTCCCGGCGTCATTTCACTTCATCAACAGCCGATCCGCGAGCACCGCCCAGATGGCGGCGCGGAGCCGGCGGCGGTCGTGCCGCGCGATCGGGCGGCGCCAGAACGTGCCTTCCACCACCTGACAGCCATCCGGCAAAGTGCCGAGCGGCAGCGGCGCCTTGTGCTCGGCCGCGTAGCGAGCGAGCACCTCATCGCTCGGCGCGCCGATGTTGAACACCAGCACGTCGATCGGGCGCCCGATCGCTTCGGCGAGCCGCGTCGCCTCGCTCGCCGCGGTGAAGTCCGCCATCCCCCGCCCCTCGGTCAGCAGGTTCGCGATGCAGATCACCGGACCCTTCACGTCCGCGATCGCCTCGCGGACGCCCTTGACGAGAAAGATCGGCAGCAGGCTCGTGTAGAAGCTGCCGGGCCCGATGATGACCGCGTCGAGCGAGCGGATGACGTCGGCGACCCGCGGCTGCACGGCGACCGGCGGGTCGATCCACAGCCGTTTGATCGCGAGTCCCCCGGCCTGTCCCGCGTCCACCTCGACTTCGCCGCGCGTCGCCGATCCGTCGGCGTACTCGGCGCAGAGCGACGCGCGCTCGACGGTGATCGGCCACACGTGCCCGCGGCACCCGAGGAGCGCGCGCAGCCCGTCAACGGCCGCCAGGAAATCGCCCGTGTATTGCTCCATCATCGACAGGAGCAGGTTGCCGCCCGTGTGACCGGCCAGCCGGCCGTGCTCGAGCATCGGCAGGCGCGCGAGCAGGATCTCGCGGGCCTCGCGCTCGTTGCGCGCGAGCGCCAGTGCGCACCGCAGCACGTCGCCCGGCGGCAGCACGCCCAGCTCGTCGCGGAGCTGCCCGGACGAGCCGCCGCTGTCGAACATCGTGACGATCGCGTGCAGATCCGCCCACGGGTTGTGCTTGAGTCCGCCCAGCAGACTCGGCAGCCCCGTCCCCCCGCCAAAGCACCCGATTTTCAAGACGCGCAATCGCACGACGACATTCTACCGGGGCGCGCCCGGCCGCCGCGCGGCGCAGAGCGCGGCTCGATAGAATGGCGGTACGGATGAGGCCACTCGAGCTGTCGAAGGCATCGCGGCGCGCGTTCGAGGCGCTCGCGGACGATCTCCGCCGCATTTTTGGTGACCGGCTGGTCGCGCTGGTCGCGCACGGCCCCGCGACGAGCCTCGCGTTCGTCACGACGCTCGGCGCCGACGACCTGGACGCGTGCGCCACGCTCGTGATGCCGTGGCATCGCGAGGGTCTCGAGCCGCCGCTCATCCTGACGCCCGACGAGTTCCGGCGATCGCTCGACACCTTCCCGCTCGAATACGCGGGCATTCTCGACGAGCACGCGATCATCGTCGGCCGCGATCCGTTTGCCGGCGTCACGATTCACGACGAGGACATCCGGCGCGCGTGTGAGGTCCAGGCGCGCGGGCTGCTGATCCATCTCCGCCAGGGCTGGCTCGACGCCGCGGGCCACGCCGACGACCTGGCCGCGCTCATCGGACACTCCGCCTCGCCGCTGCGCCATCTGCTCATCCACGTCGGCCATCTCGAAGACGCGCGCGTGGACACCCTCGACGAGATCATCGCGTTTGCGAGCGGCCGCATCGGCTTGCCCGTCGATCTCATCAAGGCCGTGCTGGCGCTCGAGACCGCGCCGGACGGCGCGCGCCAGCTCGTCCGCCGGCTGCCGGAATATCTCGCGGCGGCCGAGCACCTGTGGACGTTCGTCGACGCCTGGAGAGCACGGTGAGGATCGCCCGCGCCGCGGTCATCGTGCTTCTGGCGCTCGCGGCGGCCCGGCCCGCGCTCGCGCAGTCGCTGCCGGCGCTGACCGGTCCGGTCAACGACTTCGCGCACGTGATCGACGCCGACAGCGCGCGTGAGCTCGACCGGCGCATCCGCGCGCTCGAAACCACGACCCGCGACGCGATCGTCGTCGTCACCGTCGATTCCTACGCGCCGTACGGATCGATCGAGGAGTACGCGGTCAAGCTCTTCGAGCGCGCCGGCATCGGCCAGCGCAATCAGGACAACGGCCTGCTGATCGTCATGGCGATCAAGGAGCGCCGCGTGAAGATCGAGGTCGGCTACGGCCTCGAGGAGTACATCACCGACGGGTACGCCGGCGACACGATCCGTCAGGCGATGCTGCCGGAGTTTCGCGCCGGACGCTACGGCGCGGGATTCGTCGCGGGCACGACGCGGCTGATTCAGCGCATCGCCGAGAAACGCGGCGTCACGGTGCCCGACCTCCCCGTCGCCGCGCGGTCGCGGGAGCAGGACGACGGCCAGTTCCCGATCGGCGCGATCATCTTCATCGTCATCATCATCCTGATGTTCATCCGGCGCAGCTCCGGCCCGCGCTCTCGCTACCGTCGCTGGGGCGGACCGTTGGGCGGCGGGTGGATCGGCGGCGTCGGCGGCTTCGGCCGCGGCGGATTCGGCGGCGGAAGCTTCGGCGGTGGCGGCGGAGGATTCGGCGGGTTTGGCGGCGGACGAAGTGGCGGCGGCGGCGCGTCCGGCGGGTGGTAGCGGACGGCCAGCCATCGCAGTACAGTGACAACGTAGGAGCACGACGATGACGCATCGAGGGACACGCGCGTTGGGCCTCGTCCTGATGACGGCCACGATCTGGCTGGGCGCCGGCTGTTCGTACAACAAGTTCACGACGCAGGAAGAAGCGATCAAGGCGCAGTGGGCGCAGGTCGAGAACCAGCTGCAGCGGCGCAACGATCTGATCCCGAACCTCGTCGAGACCGTGAAGGGCTTCGCGGCGCAGGAGCAGACCGTGATCAAGGACGTCACGGACGCTCGCGCGAAGATGGCGGGCGCGGCGACGCCGGCCGACAAGATCGCAGCCGCCAACGCCGAGACGAGCGCGCTTTCGCGGCTCCTCGTGGTGGTCGAGAACTACCCGAATCTCAAGTCTGACGCGCAGTTCATGAATCTGCAGACCGAACTGGCGGGCACCGAGAACCGCCTCGCGACCGAGCGCATGCGCTACAACGAGGCGGTGCAGGCCTACCAGACTGCGACCAAGAAGTTCCCGGGGAACATCACGGCGAAGATGTTCGGCTTCAAAGACCACCCGTATTGGGAAGTGCCGGCGGACGCCAAGGGCGTGCCGAAAGTGGACTTCGGCCGCGGTCGCGGCGGCGGAATGTAGCGCGCCGCGTCTCGCCATGACGTTGAAGGACTGGCTCCTTCCGGAGTTCGACCACGAGATGGCGATCACGCGCCGTCTGCTGGAGCGGGTGCCGGAGGACGCGTTTCCGTGGAAGCCGCACGACAAGGCGTTCGGATTGGGTGAGCTCGCGACGCATCTCGCGCGGCTGCCCCACTGGGGCACCGCGATTCTCAATCACGACAAACACGAGCTCGCCGAGAAGAACGGCCAGCCGGCGCCAAGCCAGGCCACGCGCGCCGAGGTGCTCGAGCTGTTCGATCGCAACGTGAGCGAAGTCCGGCGCGGCCTGGTCAACTGCAACGAGGTCGATCTCGCGGCGCCGTGGACGCTGACCCAGGCCGGACGCACCGTGATGTCGCTGCCGCGCGCGTCGGCCTTCCGCAGTTTTCTCCTGAGCCACGTCATCCACCATCGCGGGCAGCTGACGGTCTACCTGCGCATCAACAACGTGCCGCTGCCGCCTATCTACGGCCCCTCGGCCGACGAGCCGATGTGAGCAGACGGGCGGCACTGGCGGTGGCGGCCGTCGCGTTCGCGGTCGTCGCCACGGCCAACTCGGGCGGCTATCGCTTCGGCGTCTCCGACCAGGCGTACTACGAGCCGGCGGTCGCGAAGGGCGTGGACGCCGCGCTCTTTCCGCGCGATTCCGCGCTGCTCGACGTGCAGTCACGATTCCTCGGGTCGGTGCATCTGCTCGCGGCCCTCTCGCGCGCGACCGGCACTGGCTTGCCCGCACTCTTTCTTGCCGCATACGTGATGACGTTGGCGGGATTGTTTGCGGCGTCGGTGGTGCTCGCGCGCCGGCTCAGCATGTCCTGGTGGGCGATCGCGGCTTTCCTGCTGCTACTCACGCTCAGGCACCGCATCGCGAAGACCGGCGCGAACTCGCTCGAGGGCTACATGCACCCGCGCATGATCGCGTTCGTCTGCGGCGTCGCGGCGTCGGCGGCCATCGGGAAGGCGCGCATGGGGTGGGCCGCGATGTGGACGGCGCTCGCGGTGTTCATGCATCCGACGACGGGCGTGTGGTTCGCGGTCATGTCGATCGCCGGCTTCGCGGCGGCGCGCCCGGAATGGCGCCGCACGATCGCAAGCGCATGCGCGGTGGCTGGCGGCGTCGGATTCGCGCTGCTCGAAGCGGGTCCGCTCGCCGGCCGCCTGCGCGTCATGGACGCCGACTGGCTCGCCGTGCTCGCCGACAAGGACTACCTGTTTCCCACGGCGTGGCCGGCGTACGCCTGGCTGCTCAACCTCGCGTATCCGGTCATCCTGGTGCTCGTGTACCGGCAACGGCGCGCACGCGGCGTCACGGCACCGGGCGAGTTCGCGCTCGTCGCGGGGTTAGTTGCGCTCGTCGGCGTGTTCCTCATCTCCGTCCCGTTCACGGCCGCGCGCCTGGCGCTGGCAGTGCAGCTGCAGATCAATCGCGTCTTCTGGCTGACCGATTTCTTCACGATGATCTACGTCGCGTGGTGGCTGATCGATCGCGCGCCGGACGCGCGGCGCCGGATCGTGATTGTCGGCCTCATCGCGGCGCTCGCCGTCGGACGAGGCGCGTACGTGCTTCGCGTCGAGGCGGATCGAACGCTCGTGCAGGCGTCGCTGCCGGACACACCGTGGATCGGGGCCCTCGCGTGGCTGCGGACGCAGCCGGCGTCGTGGTTCGTGCTCGCCGATCCCGGCCACGCCTGGAAGTACGGCGTGAGCGTGCGCGTGGGGGCGCATCGCGACACCTTTCTCGAGCTCGGCAAGGACTCGTCGATGGCGATGTACGATCGCGACGTGGCGATGCGGGTGAAGGAGCGGTCGGCTGCCCTCGCGAACTTCGACGATCTCGACGCGGCCGGCTTTCGAGCGCTGGCGGCGCGGTTCGGGATCGACGTGCTCGTCGACCGCCGCACGCGCGCGCTCGCGCTGCCCGTGCTCCATCAGAACGCCGACTTCGTGGTGTACGACCTGCGATGAGCGTGACCGACGCGCCCCGCGTGACCGCGCCGCCGTTCGTGCCGCGTCGCTGGCTCGAGAACGGCCACGTGATGACGATCTACGCGTGGGCGCGCGCGCGAGCGTTCGCGTCGCTGCCGCCGCCCGAGGCGCGGTTGATCCACGTCTCGCCGGACACGCAGGTGCTCGCGCACTGCTACTGGCAGGCCGACCGCGCGCACCGGCCGACGCTGATGGCCCTGCACGGCCTGGAGGGATCGAGCGCCGCGCACTACATGCGCGGGCTCGCGGACAAAGCCTGGCGGCGCGGCTGGAACGCCGTGCTGCTCAACCAACGCAACTGCGGAGGCACGGAGCAGCTCACGCCCGGCCTCTATCATTCCGGCCTCACCGACGACCCGCGCGCTGTCATCCGCGCGCTGGTCGCGGGTGACGGTCTGCGATCGTTCGGCCTCGTCGGCTACTCGCTCGGCGGCAACGTCACGATGAAGCTGGCCGGCGAGCTGCCGGATCATCCGGACGTCCCGGTGCGGGCCGCCGTCGCCGTGAGCCCGACAATCGATCTCGACCGGTGCGTGCACGCGATCGAGCGCCGCGTCAACATCGCGTACGAGTGGAACTTCGTCCGTCATCTGAAGGCGCGGATGCGCCGCAAGGCCGAGTTCTGGCCCGGCGCGTTCGATCTCGCGAAGCTCGACGGCATCCGGACGATCCGCGACTTCGACGAGGTCTACACAGCGCCGCACCACGGCTTCGCGGGCGCGACCGACTATTACCATCGCGCCAGCGCCATCCGCGTCACCGATCGCATCAGGATTCCGGCGCTGATTCTCACGGCCCAGGACGATCCGTTCGTGCCCGCGGCGCAGTTCGACGATCCGGCCGTTGCCGCGAACACCTGGATCGCGCGCCGCGTCGAGCACGACGGCGGACATTGCGGCTTCGTCACCGCGCCCGACGGCGACGATGGGTACTGGGCGGAATCGCGGGCGGTGGAATTTCTGGCGGCGGCGCTTACGTGAGGCCGCGCGCGGCGAGCCGGTCGACGAACGCGCGCGCGAACTCCGGCCCCTTCCCTTCCTCTTCGTGCTTGAAGTACACGAACACCTCGTCCCAGGCGCTCGCCTGCGCAGCGACGTTTCCGGCCCACGTGTCGAGATCGTCCGGCGTGTAGCCTTCGTCGCGCAGCCGGAAGTAGCC
Organism: Vicinamibacterales bacterium; assembly: GCA_035279905.1. Classification (GTDB taxonomy): domain Bacteria; phylum Acidobacteriota; class Vicinamibacteria; order Vicinamibacterales; family SCN-69-37; genus DATEGZ01. The sequence continues at coordinate 6,395 of DATEGZ010000269.1, read as the reverse complement.
GTGCCTCGCCGTCGTCTTCAGAGGCGTCGTCTTGTCGCCGAAGTCGGCGACGCAGAGCGCGGCCCTGTGGGCGGTGAGCATCGCGAAGACCTCGTCGGTCAGCCACGAGTCGTGTCGGAACTCAAACGCGCAGCGAAGGTCGGCCGGAAGCAGCTTCAGGAAGCCTTCGAGTCGTTGGAGGTTGGCCTTGTAGGTCGGCGGCAGTTGAAACAGGAGCGTCGCCAGGTGCGGGCCGAGCACGCGCGCGGCGTCACAGAAGAAGCCCAGCGTGTCGCCGCTGTTGAGCAGGCGTTGTTCGTGCGTGATCCGCCGCGGCGCCTTCAGCGTGTACATGAATCCCGGCGGCGCCTGCTCTCGCCACGCCGCGGTCGTCTTCTCGGTCGGCATCCGGTAGAACGTGTAGTTGATTTCGACCGTCTGAAACCGCTCAGCGTAGTACGCGAACATCTTCCCGGCGGGAAAGCTCTCGGGATAGAACGTGCCGCGCCATTCCGGGTAGTTGTAGCCTGACGTGCCGACGTGTACGCGCATGCCTACGCCCTTTTCTGCGACCGGAACGCCGCGAGCGAGAGTACTGTAACTCCCCACACGCCAAGCGCAAGGAACTGCGGCCACAGGACGTGGAAGGTCACGCCCTTCAGGAAAATCCCGCGCACGATCACTAGAAAGTAGCGGAGCGGAATGAGCGTGGTCACCCACTGGATGACGCGCGGCATGTTCTCGATCGGGAAAATGAACCCCGACAGGTAGATCATCGGCACGAGAAAGAAGAAGGTCGACGTCATCATCGCCTGCTGCTGCGTGGACGAGATCGTCGACACGAAGAGGCCCAGTCCCAGCGTGCACACGAGATACACGAGGCTGCCGGCGAGCAGGAGCAGCACGCTGCCGCGCAGCGGCACCTCGAACCAGTAGACCGCCACGCCCAGCACCAGAAAGACGTCGATGCAGCCGATGAGCGCGTACGGCAGCAGCTTGCCGAGGATCAGCTCCCAGCGGCCGAGCGGCGTCACGTTGAGCTGTTCGAGCGTCCCGAGCTCGCGCTCGCGCACGATCGCCATCGACGACAGGCTCGCCGTGATCACGAGCAGCAGGAGCGCGAGCACGCCGGGCAGCATGAAGTCGCGGCTCTCGAGCTCGGGGTTGAACCACACCCGCACGCGTCCGTCGATCGCGCCCGGCCGCATGCCGCGGTCGACGAGGATGCCGATGTTGTACTCGCTGATCAGCCCGGCGGCGTAGGCCATGGCGACGCCGGACGAGTTCGAATCGGTGCCGTCCGCCAGAATCTGCACCACGCGATCGCTCTCGGACCCGTGGCCGTTGAGCGCGGCGCCGAGGCCCTTCGGAATCACGACCGCGAGCCACGCGCGCCCGTGCGCGAGATCGTCGTCGACGTCCGCTGGGCTGAACCGCTCGCCCACGATGGTGAAGTTCGGTGACACCGCGAAGTGTTCGACCAGCTCGCGGCTCGCGGGCGAACGATCGCCGTCGACGACGACGATCGGCACGTGCTTCACGTCGGTGGTCGCCGCGTAGCCCAGCATCGCCATCTGGATCAGCGGAGCAATCAAGACCAGCCCGAACAGCCGCGGCGTCTGGCGCAGCTCCAGGAACTCCTTCCGGATGAGCATGCGGATGCGTCGGATCATCGGCGTGCCAACCTCGCGGCGGAAAGGCCGAGCACCACGACGGCGTACGCGGCGAGCGCCGCGACGGGCTGCCAGAGCGCGCGCAGGCCGAGCCCCTTCAGCACGACGCCGCGCAGCGCGACCAGGAAGTACTTCGCGGGCACGATCGTCGTGATGTACTGCAACGCGACCGGCATGCTCGAGATCGGGAAGATGAACCCGGAGAGCATGAACGTCGGGAGAAACGCCACAAGCATCGCGGCCTGCAGCGCGATCTGCTGCGTCTCCGCGATCGTCGAGACCAGCAGCCCGGTCCCGAGCGCGCCGACGAGGAACACCGCCAGCACGATCGACAGATCGATCCAGCTCCCGTGCACGGGCAGGCCGAAAAGCACCATCGACGCGAGGATCACGAGGAGCCCGGAGATCTGCGAGAGGATCAGGTACGGCAGCGTCTTGCCGATGACGAACGCCGGCGTCGAGATCGGCGCCATGCGCACCTGCTCCATCGTGCCGGTCTCCTTCTCGCGCACGATCGAGAGCGCCGTCGACACCACGGCCGTGATCATCGAGATGTAGGCGATGAGCCCCGGCACGAGGAACAGCGTGCTGCGCAGCTCCGGGTTGTACCAGACGCGCGAGGCGACGTTCACGACCGGCACATCGGCGCCGGCCGCGAACGAGGCCGACGCTTCGAGCAGCACGGCGTTCGCGTACCCCAGCACGGTGGTCGCGGTCGTCGCGTCATCGCCGTTGAGGATCACCTGCACGGTGGCGATGTCTCGGTCGCGCAGCCGGCGCGAGAAGTCCTCGGGAATCACGAGCACGGCCCGCACGCGCCCGTGGTCGATGAGGTCGTTGATCTCGGCGTCCGACCGCACGGTCGCAACCTGGTCGAAGTAGGTCGATCGCACGAAGCTCGCGACGAGCTGACGGCTCTCGAGCGACCCGTCGCGATCTTCGACGGCGAGCGACACGTGCCGGATGTCGAAGTTGAGTGCGTAGCCGTACAAAAAGAGGAAGAACGCCGGCAGGAACAGCAGGACGAGCGAAGTCCGCCGGTCACGGCCGATCTGCCGCAGCTCCTTCACGGCGACCGCCCAGGCGCGTCTCACGCCGCGCCCCGCTCGGTCAGATGGTCGACGACGTCGAGGAACACGTCCTCGAGCGACGGCACGACGGCGCCCATCCCCGTGACCCGCAATCCAGCGCCGGACAGCGCCGCCGTCAGATCCGCCGCCGTCGTCCGGCGCGTGCGCCCGACCGCGTGCACGGTGGTGCCGAAGAGGCTGGTCTTCTCGACCGCGGGCAGCGCGTCGAGCGCGGTCATCGCCGCCACGGGATCGCTCGCGCGAATCTCGAAGATCGGCCGGTCGTCGAACCGGGATTTGAGCTCGGACGTCGTGCCGAGCGCCGCGAGGCGGCCCGCGTGGATGATCGCCACGCGATCGCAGCGCTCTGCCTCATCCAGATAGTGCGTCGTCACGAGCACCGTCGTGCCGCCGTGCGACAGATCGTCGATCAGCCGCCAGAAGTCGCGGCGCGACACCGGATCGACCCCGCCGGTCGGCTCGTCGAGAAAAATGATTGGTGGTTCGTGCAGGAGCGCGCACCCGAGCGCCAGGCGCTGCCGCCAGCCGCCCGAAAGATTGCGCGCGAGCTCGCGCTCGCGTCCGCCGAGGCCGGCCATCTCGATCACGAACTTCCGCCGCGTCGCCAGCCGCTCGGGCGTGAGGCCGTAGAGGCCGCCATAGAAGGTGATGTTCTGATCGACGGTCAGCAGCTCGTAGAGCGAAAAGCGCTGCGACATGTAGCCGATGTGGCGCTTGACGCCTTCCGGATCGCGGCCGACGTCGATGCCAGCGACCTCGGCTCGCCCGCCGGTGGGCTTGAGCAGCCCGCAGAGCATGCGAATCGTCGTGGATTTGCCCGCGCCGTTGGCGCCAAGAAAACCAAACACTTCGCCGCGGCGCACATCGAACGACAGGTGGTCCACCGCCTGGAAGCTGCCGAAGCGGCGCGACAACTCCTCGACGCGGATGACGGCGTCGGCCATCAGAGACTCCCGATCGCGCGCATCAGGCGCGCTTCGTTGATGCGCAGGCCCGCCAGCAGCCGCGTGCGCTCGAGCTCCGCCTGGACGAGCGCGAGCTGGGCGTCGAGGACGTCCGTGCTCGTCGCGACGCCAGCGCTGAACCGCTCGCTGACGACGCGATGCGCTTCGGTCGCCGCGGCAACGGCCTCGCCCGAGGCGGAGAGCGCCGCGCGGCTGGCTGTGATGTCGAGCAGCGCTTGCCGCACTTCGAGCGCCAGTCGCGCGTCGAACTGCTCGATGCGATGCGCGATCGATTCGGCCTGCGCGCTGGCGGTGGCGGCGTCCGCCCGCGACTTGCCGCCGTCGAACAGCGGCCACGTCACGTTGATCCCGAGATCCCACGACACGTTCCACACATCGGTGCGCGGCACGAACCGCTCGTTCGGCCGGGCGGGCTGGACGCCGGCGAGCGCGCCGATCGTCGGCTTCGTGCCCGCGAGCGCGGCGCTGGCGCTCGCCAGCAGGCCGGCCTGCCGCGCCGACAAGCCGATACGCTCACCCCGCTGCTCGCGCCCCTTGCCGGCGAGCGCCACCGCCGTTTGATCCGCGAGGTCGGAGGCGCCGGGAATAGCCTGGTCGACGCGCGACGCCGGCTCGATCGCCGCGTCAGGACCGACGCCGAGGAGCAGCCCGAGCGCAATCTGCGCCACCGCCGCATCGTTGGTGGCCTGAATCAACTGGACCGACTCTCGCGCGCGTTGCGCCTGCGCCGAGAGCAGATCGTTCGGCGGCAGCACGCCCGCGTCGACGCGCGATTTCACGTCGCCGACGTACGCGTCCTCGCGATCGAGCGCCTGCTTGAGCACGCGGACGTTCTCGCGGGCAGTGACCAGTCCCCAGTACGCGCGCGTGATGTCCATCCGCACGTCCTGCTCGCCGGCGGTCAGATCGGCCGCGCTCGCCTGCTGTTCGGCGCGCGCCGAGGCGACCAGCGCGTCCACCCGGCCCGCCGTGTAGAGCGGGACGTCCATTTCCGTGCGGAACCGGTAGTTGTCCGGCACGTCCGGAAAGATCACGTTGAAGGTGCCGCCCTGGACGAAGCCGAACTCGGGCACATGGTTGGTCCGGAGATACCCGGCCGACGCCGTGACCGTGGGTTTTTTGAGCGCCGCGTTCGACGCGACGACGTCGACGGCGGCCGCGTCGCGCGCTCGCGCTTCGCTCAGCCGCGGATCGTGCGCGACGCCCATGCGGATCGCCTCCTCGAGCGTCAGCGACAGCGCGGTCTGCGCCTCCGCCACGCCCGGCGTTGCCGCCAGCGTCAGGACCATCAGACTCGTCAGCGTTGCGCGCATGAGCAGCCTTCCTTCGATCAACGTCGAGACCCGGCGGTTGGCAGAGCGGGCGACGCCCCGGCCGCCCGCGCGATCGCCAGCCGTTCGATGAACACGTCCTCGAGCGTCGGCACAATCGCCCGCACGCCCGCCCCAGCGACTTCGTGGCGCGCAAGCTCAGCCATCAGATCGGCGCCCTCGGCCTCGCGATCGACGCGGACGTGCAGACGATCGCCGAACAATTGCACGCGCTCGCGTCCAAGGCGCGCGCGCAGAACCTGCAAGGCCTGCCGCGCCGGCGTCGCCACGATTTCCAGAATCGTCCCGCTCATCGCCGCGGCGAGATTCGCCGGCTCGTCGAGCGCGAGCAGCCGGCCTTCGCTGACGAGCGCGACGCGCGCGCACCGCTCGGCTTCATCGAGATACGGCGTCGCCATCACGATCGTCAGCCCTTGCGACAAAAACTCGGCGAGCAGCTTCCAGAACTCGCGCCGCGAGACCGGATCGACGCCCGTCGTCGGCTCGTCGAGGACGAGCATCCGCGGCTCGTGCACGAGCGTGCACGCGAGCGCCAGCTTCTGCTTCATCCCGCCGGACAGCCGATCCGCCAGCCGATCGCGGAACTTCACCAGGCCGGTGAGCTCGAGCAACCGCGTCCGGCGCGAGGCGAAATCGCGGACGCCGTGGATCTCCGCGAAGAACGCGATGTTCTCGTCGATGGACAAATCGCCGTACAGACTGAAGCGCTGCGAGAGATAACCGATGGCGGCCGTCGCCGTCCGCCGATCGCGAAACGGCTCGACGCCCAGCATCGTCACGCGCCCTGCGTCCGGCGCGAGCAACCCGCAGATCAACCGCAGGCTCGTCGTCTTGCCCGCGCCATCCGGGCCGATGACGCCGAACATCTCGCCGCGAGTGACGTCGAAGCTCAGGCCATCGACGGCCTTCGTCGTGCCGAACGATTTCCGGACGTCAACGAACTCGACGGCGCGCTCGGTTCCGGTCACGGCCGCCCGCCTTGCCGTCCGGCGCTCGTCAGCTCGACCTCGACCGGCATCCCCGGCTTGAGAATCCCCTGCCGGTTGTCGACCGTCACTTTCACGCGGTACACGAGCTTCGCGCGCTCGGACGATGTCTGCACGTTGCGCGGCGTGAACTCCGCGCGCGGTGAGATGAACGCGATGCGGCCCGCCAGACGATCGCCGCCGTCGGTGATGACCGTCGCCGCCTGATCGATCCGCAAGCTGGGCACGAGCGGCTCTTCGACGTAGGCGTCCGCCCACGCGTGATCGAGATCGACCACGACGATGAGCGGCGTGCCGACAGCGACGAGTTCGCCCGGCTCGACGAGCCGCGACGTCACGACGCCTTCGGTGGGCGCGGTGATCGTGGCTT
>DATEGZ010000268.1:0-18536 GCA_035279905.1 Vicinamibacterales bacterium | reverse complement strand
GTGACGTGCTGTTCGGCGCGCGCGCGCGCCTCGGCGTCGGTTGCCCCGCTCCGGCGCGCCTCGCGGTAGGCGTCCTCGAGCTGGCGCGCGAGGTCCTCGACGATTTCGGCCTCGCGGCCGGCACCGAGCGTCTGGATCTTCAGGTGGTCGCGAACGTACTGCGTCCAATCAGGCATGGCGTACACCGGCGATGTGGCTGACGGTCGTGACGAACTGCTTCCACAGCGTGCGCTCGCGGGCCAGCGCCTTCCGGCCCGTGGGCGTGAGCTTGAAGTACCGGCGCCGGCGCTCGCCGGGCCGCTCGATCCAGCGCCCGGTGATGAGGCCCTTGTCCTCGAGCCGGCAGAGGATGGGGTAGAGCGATCCGATCCGGAATCGCAGCCGGCCGCCCGACGCGCTCTCGATCTGCTTGCCGATCTCGTAGCCGTGGCGCGGCCGCCCCTCGAGGAGCGACAGCACGAGCATCTCCGTGCTGCCTTTCTTGAGCTCGCGGCTGAACATAGGTGAAGAAGTATACTGCTTTACAGAATATCAGGCACCAGGCGGAAGACCGGAGGCACCAGGCACTAGCGAGTGCCCACCGCCTGATGCCTGATCGCCCGGCGGCCGCTAGGCGCGGCCGGCGAACTCCCGCGTCTCGGTGTGAACGCGGACCTTCTCGCCTTCCTTGATGAAGAGCGGCACGCGGATCTCGAGGCCCGTCTCGAGCGTGGCCAGCTTCGTGACGCCGCTGACCGTGTCGCCCTTGACGCCCGGCTCGGTCGACGTGACCGTGAGCTCGACGTGCGGCGGGAACTGCACGCCGATCGGGTTGCCGTTGAACTTCATGATCTCGACGAGCAGGTTGTCCACGAGCAGCCGCCGGTCCTCGCCGATGACAGCCGGCGTCAGCGTGAGCGTTTCGAAGCTCTCCTGATCCATGAAGTGGAAGCCGCTGGGGTCGCTGTAGAGAAACGTCGCCGGCCCCTGCACGAGATCGGGCTCGGCGAACTTGTCGCCCGCCTTGAAGGTCTTGTCGAAGACCGCGCGCGTGAGCAGGTTGCGCATCTTCACGCGCACGAGCGTCTGGCCGCCGCGGGCCGTGGGCGTCGAGATCTCGACGTCGAGGCAGTGATACGGGGCCCTCTCGAACTCGAAGTACATCTTGCGCTTGAGGGCGATCGCTTCAATCAGGGACGCCATCCGTCTAGTTTAGCCCGCGGGCAGCTCCAGCCGCGCCCGCAGGCCGCCCTGCGGCGCGCCCTCGAGCCGGATCGATCCGCCGTAGAGCTCGACGAGCTCGCGCGCGATGGCGAGGCCCAGCCCCGACCCCGGCGCCGCTTCGTCGGCCCGGACGCCGCGCTGCAGCACGGCCTCGCGCATCGACGGATCCAGGCCCGGCCCGTCATCGTCCACGTCGATGACGATGGTCGCGTCGCGCCGGGACGAGGTGACGGCGACGCGCGACTGCGTCCACTTGCACGCGTTGTCGATCAGGTTGCCCAGCATCTCGTCGAGATCCTCGCGGGCCACGCGCACGAGATGTTCCGGCGAGACGTCGAGCTGAATCGCGCGCTTGCGGTCCGCGTACAGGCGCTCCATCGTGCGCGCGAGCCCTTCGGCCGACGCCTGGACGGCCGCGCGGACGTGGCCCGCGCGCCCCAGCGCGACCGCGCGCGCCTGCGCGAGGTGATAGTCGACCTGGCGGCGCATCCGTCCGACCTGCTGCGCAATCGCGGCCGCGAGATCGTGCTGACCGGCCGCCTCCGCGCGCTCGGCTTCCTGCGCGAGGATCGCGAGCGGGGTCTTCAATCCGTGCGCGAGATCGCCGGCCTTCGCCGCGGCTTTCGCGACGCGTTCCTCGCGGTCACTCAGGAGCGCGTTGAGATCGTCGATGAGCGGCTGGACCTCGGCCGGATAGTCGCCGCCGACGCGCGCCTCGCGGCCTTCGCGCACGGCCATCAGCCGCGTGCGCATCTCCTTCAGCGGCAACAGACCGCGCCTGAGTTGATTTAGGCCCGCCGCGATCAGGATCAGCGCGACAAGCGTCATCATCGAGCGGTGGAGCACCGAGACCCAGGTCGGAAAGCGATGCGCGAACATCGCGCCGAACAGGATCACGAACGCCACGATGCCGATGGTCCAGAGCACGGACCCGCCGATGACGCGCGAGCGCAGCGAGCTCACGACTCCGCCTCCATCCGGTAGCCGAGGCCGCGCACGGTCTGGATAAGCGATCCGCCCAGCTTGCGACGCAGCCTCGCGACGAACACTTCCACCGTGTTCGAATCGCGGTCGGCGTTCTCCGCGTAGATGTGCTCGGTGAGCTCGGCTTGCGAGACGACGCGGCCGGGGTGGTGCATCAGGTACGACAACACGCGGAACTCGTGGCTCGTCAGCTTGATCGGCGCGCCGTTGAGCGTGACGCGGGCGCCGCGCGGATCGAGCGCGAGCGCACCGCACCGCAATTCGGGCCGGACCTGGCCGCTCGCACGCCGGATCAACGCGCGCAGCCGCGCCAGCACTTCCTCCATCGCGAACGGCTTCGCGACGTAGTCGTCGGCGCCGCTGTCGATGCCCTGCACCTTCTCGTGCCAGCTGCCGCGCGCGGTCAGCATGAGCACCGGCACGGTCAACCCCGCCGTCCGCCAGCGCCTCAACACCGTCAGGCCGTCGATCTTCGGCAGGCCGAGATCCAGCACCACCGCGTCGTACCGCTCCGTCTGCCCCAGGAACTCGGCGCGCTCGCCGTCCGCCGCGGCGTCCACCGCGTACCCCGCCTCGGCCAGCGCGCGCTGGAGCTCATGGGACAGGCGCTCTTCGTCCTCGACGACGAGGATCTTCATGCGAAGTCAGCGTAGCGCACCTGAAGCTGAACGGCGGCTGAACGCGACATTCACCGTCGATTCAGGCGCCGTTGCATACGCTGTCGCCCATGGGCTGGTTGGCTCACCTCGGGCGCGACGTCCGGCTGGCGCTCCGGGCGATCCGGCGGATGCCAATCGTGGCGCTCGTCGTGATCGGGTCGATTGGCGTCGGCATCGGCGTCAACGTCACCGTCTTCTCGTGGCTTCAGGCGTTCGTCTTTCAGCCGCTGCCCGGCGTCGCCAACATCTCGCGAATGTACCTCGTCGAGCCGCGCGCCGAAGCCGGTACCTACCCGGGCGGGTCGTGGCTCGAGTTCGGCGATCTCCGAAAGCAACTCCCGTCGTTCGACGACGTGCTCGCGTTCCGTATGACGCCGTTCAACCTTGGTGAGGCCGGACGGACGGAGCGGACATTCGGCCTGCTCGTGTCGGGCAACTACTTCAGCGAGCTCGGCCTCCAGCCGGCGCTCGGCCGTTTTCTACAGCCCGACGAAGTCAGCAAGCCTGGCGCTGCGCCCGCAGTGGTGATCTCCTACGACTTCTGGCAGGCGCGCTTCGCGAGTCAGCCGAGCGCCATCGGACAGATCCTGCGCGTGAACGATCGCCCGCTCACCGTCGTCGGCGTCACGCCCGAGGGATTTCAAGGCACCGTGGTCGCGGTCAAGTTCGATCTCTTCGTCCCCGCGACGATGGCGCCCGTGCTGCTGGCGGGATCGCGCGAGCTCGACGAGCGCGGGTACCGCGGCTACTCGATGATGGGCCGGCTGCGGCCCGATGCGGACGTCGCGCAGGCGCAAGCGCAGCTCGACGGGGCGATGCGCGAGCTCGCGCGCGAATACCCCTCGTCGAACGCGACCATGCGCGGCGAGATCATGCCGTTCTCGCAGGCGCCGCGCGGTCCGCAGCGGATGCTCGCGGGCGCCCTCGAGCTGCTGCAGGCGATCATGCTCACGCTGCTGCTCGCCGTCTGCGGCAACACGGCGAATCTCGTGCTTGCGCGCGCCAGCACGCGCCATCGCGAAGTCGGCGTGCGCATCGCGCTCGGCGCGGGACCGCGGCGCATCTTCAGCCTGCTGCTGACCGAGAATCTCGTGCTCGCGCTCGCGGGGGCGGGCCTGGGCGTCGCCCTCGCGATGTGGGGCACGCAGGCGCTGCGCGCGGTGCCGATGATCGGCTCCGTGCCCATCAAGCTCGTGACGCATGTAGACGCGACCGCGATGGCGTTCGCGCTGTTGCTCGGCCTCGTCTCCGGCGCGGCGTTCGGCCTGGCGCCCGCGGTGCAGCTCGGCCGCGTGGATCCACTGCAAGCGCTGCGCTCCGGCGCCAGGAGCGCGGGACGCAGCGGCCTGCGCCACGCGCTGATGGGCGTCCAGATCGCGCTCGCCTCGCTCATCCTGCTCGTCGCCGGCATGTTCTATCGGAGCTTCAGCGAGACGCGCGAGGCCGACCCCGGCTTCCGCCGCGAAGGCGTGCTGCTCGGCGCGTACGATTTCTCCGGACGCAATCCGTCCGAGCAGGACAGCCGGAGCTTCGCGGCGCGTCTGCTCGATCGGCTGCGCGCGCTGCCGGGCGTCGAGGTCGCCGCGATCGCGTCGTCCGTGCCGCTCGACATCCACGGCATGCCGCTGCGATCGTTCGCGCTCGAAGGGCGCGCGCGCAACGACGCGTCCGACGACCAGGCGCTCGTGAACACCGTCACGCCAGGCTACCTGCAGACGATGAGCATTCCGCTCGTCTCGGGCGCCGACTTCGCCGATCTCAACGACCCGGCGGCGCCGCCCCAGGCGATCGTGAACGAGGCGTTCGTCCACCGCTACCTGCCGGACGCCCAGCCGCTCGCGCGCCGGCTGCAGGTGCGCGACACGACCTTCGTCATCGTCGGTGTCGCGCGCGATTCGCTGTACGAATCGTTCGGCGAGCCGCCGACGCCGCTGATCTACTTCTCCTATCGCGATCGGCCGTCATCGCGCGGCGAGATTCACGTGCGCACGCGGCCGGGCGCCGAAGCGCCGCTCGGCGCCGAGATCCAGCGCGTCGTCCGCGATCTCGATCCCATGCTGCCCGTGTACGACGTGCGGACGCTGGGCGATCACGTGGAGAAGAACCTGTTCCTGCGGCGGATTCCGGCGCGGATGTTCGTGGTGCTGGGGCCGCTGCTGCTCGCGCTGGCGGCGGTGGGCATCTACGCGGTCATCGCGCACGCCGTGTCGCAGCGGACCCAGGAAATCGGCATCCGCATGTCGCTCGGCGCCACCGCCCGACGGATCGAGCGGGACATCGTCGGCGAAAGCATGCGCGTCATCGTCGTCGGCGCGCTTGTTGGCTGGGTGATTGCGCTCGGCCTCGCGATTCACCTGGCGTCGACGGGCCCGATCGACCTCGCCGTGTTCGTGGGTATCCCGTTGGCGCTGCTGCTCGTCGCCGCGGCCGCCTGCTGGTGGCCCGCCCGGCGCGCGGCCGAGGTCAGTCCGATGCGAGCGCTCCGGCAGGACTAGGCGATGGATGGTGGGGAGGAGTTCCGTGGGCAAACGAACATTTGTCGTGATGATCGTGGTGATTCTGATTCTCGCGGCGCTGCTCGTCGCGACGCACACGCGCGGCGGGCACGCCAGCCTCATGAAAGCGCTGCATGGGCAGCACTAGGAGCAGGCACGAGGCATTAGGCACTCGCGAGTTCTTGTACATAAGGAGTACGCGAATGACTGGATTGACGAAACGTGGAGTGGCAACGCTCGTGACCGCGCTCGTGATTGGCCTCCTGGCCAATCTCCACGCACAGCAGGCCAAGCCGAAGGCCGAAACCACCGTCGCGGGCAAATGGACGATCGCGGTGGCGAACGATCAGGTCCCGATCTCGGCTGGCCTCACGCTCGCGCAACACGGCACGAAGGTGACCGGCACGTTTACCAGCGACCACACCGGCGAAGCGCCGGTCGAGGGCGAGTTCGCCAACGGCACGCTGACGTTCTTCATCACGGTCCACGCTGACGGTGGCAACGCCATGCAGGTCGACTTCACGGCCAGGCTGAAGGACGACGGATCGCTCGCGGGCACGTTGAAAGGGCCGATGGGGGAGATGAACTGGACGGGGACGAGAACTAAATAGACCTGGGGTTCCTGGGGGTTCCCGGGGGTTCCTTGGGGTTCAGCCGCAGCGTTTAGTCGGGGAACCCTTGGGAACCTCAAGGAACCCCTTGGAACCCCATCTTTTTACTCGTAATGCAGTGCCTTCACGGGATCGAGCTCTGCTGCCCGCATCGCCGGATACAGTCCGAACACGATCCCGATCGACACGGACACGACGCACGCAACCGCGACGGACGTGATGCTGACGATCGTGGACCAGCCGGCGAAGTACGCGACGAGCTGCGACAGCACGATGCCGACGACGGTGCCGACGAACCCGCCGGTGACCGTGATCATCGTCGTCTCGACGAGGAACTGGCGGACGATGGCGCGGCGCGTGGCGCCGATGGCGCGGCGGACGCCGATTTCGCGCGTGCGCTCCATCACGCTGGCCAGCATGATGTTCATGATGCCGATGCCGCCGACCAGCAGCGAGATCGACGCGATCGCGACCATGACGATTTCGAAGAGCCGTTTCGTGCGCTGCTGCTCGGCGAGGAGCTCGGCCGGCACGATCACCGTGAAGTCGCTCGCGCCGCGGTGTGACGTGTCGAGCAGCCCGCGCATCACCGCGCCCGCCGAGACGACGTTCGCCGACGGCGTCAGGGTGACGTAGACGGCGTCGATCTCGTCCTTCTGCCAGCTCATCGAGTCCTCGAGCCGGAGCAGCGCGGAGAAGAGCGGGACGTAGATCAGGTTGTTGCGATCCTGCGCCGGCAGGCCCGCGACGTCGGCTTGCGCCGTGAGCTGCGGACCGGCGACGCCAATCACGCGGAACCACTGCGCGTTGACCTTGACGAACTGTCCCAGCGGATCGGCGCCGCCGAACAGCCCGGCGGTCGCCGCCTGGCCGAGCACGCACACCGGCGCGGCCGCCTTGTCTTCTTCGTCGTTGAAAAACCGCCCGCGCGTGACGCGGAGTCCGGCGATCTGCTGGTACGGCGGCGAGACGCCGTAGACCATCGGCACGTCGCCTTGCGGCTTCGGCAGGAGCTTGGTCGGCAGCAGCTTCTTGCGCGCCGTGGACGCGACGAGGCCGTCGACGTTCGACTGGATCGATCGCAGATCCTGGAAGCTCAACCCGGCGGAAATCTTGCGGATTTTCTGGAGCGACTGGTTGTCGCCGGCCTCGCGCGCCTCGACGATCACGTTGTGCACGCCGAGCTGCTCGATGAACGCGATCACCTGCTGCTGCGCGCCGGCGCCGATCGAGAGCATGGCGATCACGGCCGCCACGCCGAAGATCATGCCGAGCATCGTGAGCGCGGATCGCAGCTTGTGCGCGCGGAGGTTGTCGAGCCCCTGCTGGAGCTCGGGGAGCATGTCGAGGCCGCCGCGTGCGTCGCGGCGGACGGGGATGGCGGCGACCGAGGCGTCGCTCATTTCACCGGTCCTGTCGCCGTGCCGCTCTTGGGCTGGCTGGCCGCGGTGGACACCGCCACCGGATCGACCAGCGCGACGATCGCGCCCTCGGGCAGCCCGTCGAGGCCGACGCGCGTCTCGGTCCGGTAGAGCACCTTGATTTCCTTCGGCTCGAAGCTCGATCCGTTCTTCACGAAGACACTCGGCTTGCCGTTCTTGAGTCGCACCGCCTGCAGCGGGACCTGCAGCACGCTGTCCACCTTCTGGCCCTTGAGCTCGACCTGCACCGACGTGCCCGGGCGCAGCCGCGGATCGACGCTGTCGAGCTTGAGCATCGCGTCGAACTGGCGCACCGGTCCGCTCATGTCGAAGAAGTCCGACGACGTGAGCCCGGCGATCGACGACACCTTCGCGCTGAGCGGCACGCCGGCGAGCGCGTCCGAGTACACGACGGCGGACTGGCCGACGGTCACGTTCGAGCGATCCTGCTCGCCGACGCGGATACGCAGCTCCATGCCCGACAGGTCGAAGACATCGGCCAGCGGCCGGCCCGCGAACGTGTTGTCGCCCGCGCGGTAGGCGGGCAGCGTCTGCCCCGAATACATGAACCCGCCGGCGGCGTCGCGGTTGTCGCGAATGACGACGAGCCCGTCGATGAGCGCCTTGAGCACGAGGTTGTCGATGTTCTGCTGCGCGCGCTGCGCGGCCAGCTCGGCCTTCGCGCGCTTCTCCTCGACGAGCGTCAGCGCCGCCTTGTTCGTCTCGATGCGCGTCCTGGCGTCGCCCTGCACCTGCTCGAGCCGCTGCTTCGCTTCGTCGAGCGCGAGCTGGTTCTTCGCGTACGCGTTCTTCGAGATCAGCTCCTGGTCCGCCAGATTGTCGAGCTCGGCGCGGCGGACGTCGAACTTCGCCGTCAGCTGCGTCACCGCGTCGTCAGCGGCCTGCACGTCGAGGTCGGCCTTTTTCTTGACGATCTGCTGCTCGGCCTCGGCCAGCTCGGACCTGGCCTGCTCGAGCGCGTAGAGCTGCTCGGTGGGATCGAGCTCGGCGATGACGTCGCCGGCTTTCACGGACTGGCCGGTGTCGAGCAGCTTCAGGATGCGCAGCGTGCCGCCCACGGACGGCGCGATGAGCATCGCGGACTTCGAGGCCCGCAGCTCGCCGATGGCGTGCACGCTGAGCTCGAGCGGTCCGCGCGTCACGCGCGTCGTCGGGACGAGCGGATTGTCGTTTTCCGCGGCGGCCGCGGCCGCGCGCGCGCGCGTCATGCGCAACCCGACGAACGTCGCGACGCCAACAGCCGCGATCAGAATGGCTACGCCGATCAGTCGCCGTCGCATCATTTCTTGCCCTGCTGTCCGTTGGCGCCCGGGATCACCAGCGCGACGTGGTCGCCGGCCTTGAGCGCCGCCTTCACCGCGACCTGCTCGCGGCCGCGGCGCACGATCTCGACGGGCACTTCGTCGAAGCCCGATCCCGCGCGGCGGTAGACGACCAGCCGGCCCTCGGACGGAAAAATCGCGCCGGTCGGCAGCAGCAGCTGATCGGGAATCTTGCCGACCGCGATGCGCGCGACGCCGCTCATGCCCGGCTTCAGCCGGACGTCGGCATCGTCGATCGTCATGTTGAGATCGAAGTTCTTGGCGGGCGGCCATCCGGACGAGAAGTCGACGCGCGCCAGCACGGAGATGTCGGAGATCGTGCCCTGGTACGAGCGATCAGGCACGGCGTCCACGCGCACCGTCGCGATCTGGCCGGCCTTGAGCTGGCCGCGATCGGATTCGTCGATGTGCGACGTGAGGTGCACGGACGACAGATCCGGCAGCTCGAGAATCTGCGCGCCCGCCCAGGCGCGATCGCCCGGCTTGAATTCCTGCGACGGGCCCATGCCGTTGCTGGTGCGGTAATTCGGCAGGATGTTGACGGTGCCGTCGGACGGCGCCTTCACCTGCAACGACGCGAGGCCGCGGCTCGCCAGGTCGATGTCCGCCTGAATCTTGTCGATCTTGCGTTTCTTCGTGCCGAGGTCGGTGGTCGCCGAGGACTTGTCGGCCGCTTCCTTGGCCTGCGCTTCTTTCAGGCGCTGCTCGGCGTCGGCCACGAGCAGCTTCGTGCGCTCGACTTCTGCCGGCGCCTGCGTCTGCGGATCGGCCTGGTCGAGCTTCGCGCGCTCGACGTCGTATTTCGCCTTCACCACCGCCGTGTGATCCTGCTCGGCGTCGATCTTCGATTGCTGCGTCGCCTGATCGAGCTCGGCCTGCGCCTGGCGCAGCTCCGATTGCTTGTCCTGCAGCGTGCGCCGCAGCGTCAGCGCGTCGAAGTCGGCGACGACGTCGCCCTGCTTGACGGCCGAACCGTTGGCGACGAGCTTGAGGATCTGCAGCTCGCCGGCCTGGTACGGCGCGGTGACGAGCACGGATCGGAACGGCCGGATGTCGCCGCGCGTCTCGACGATCTCGACGAAGTCTCCGCGCGTGACCTCCGCGGTCGGGACGTCCGGCCCGCGGCCTTTCTTGACCGCCACGAATCCCGCCGCGCCGAGCGCCACGACGATGGTCGCGGCGATGATGGCGCCCGCGCGCCGCTTGACCGAAGACCAGAACGGCATCAGCGGGTTCCCGGAGTGTGCGCGGCGGGCGCGGGAGCAGCGTTTCCGCGCGCGACGATGATTTCGACCGACGCGCTGAGATCCGGCATCAGCTTCTCGTTCGTGCCCTGAATCGAGACGAGCGCGACGAACGATCGGACCTTCGGCGTCATCGAGCTCTGCACGCCGAGCGGCGCCACGAGCTCGACACGTCCGTCGAACAGGAGATCGGGATACGCGTCGAGGCGAATCTTCGCGGGCTGGCCCGGCGCGATCACGCCGACGTCCGCCTGGTTCACCATCGCGCGCACCTGCATCGCCGACGAGTCGACGATGTCGAGGATCGGCAGGCCGGGCCGCACCTCTTCGCCTTCCGCGACTTCGGCCATGTTGTTGCCCTTCCAGACCTGCTTGAGCACGACGAGGCCCGGGAACGGCGCGGTGACGGACATCAGCTCGCTGTTGTCCTCCGCGTAGCGCAGCGCGCGCTGGGCGCGCTCGCGCTGGATCTCGAGGATGCGGATGTCGGCGGCCTCGGCGGTTCGTTTGAGGGCATACGTCTTGCGCACCTGATCGAGCTTGGCGTTCGCCTGCTCGAGCGCAAGGTTGTTCTTCTCGGCCTCGACCTTCGAGATCAAATCGTTCCCGAGAATGCCGAGCTTGGCGCGTGAGACGTCGCGCTCGGCCTGGGTGAGCGCGGTCTGATCCTTGGCCTGCGCGATCGCCTGCTCGGACTTCTTCTTCTGCAGCTGGCCGTCGAGGTCCACGAGCTCCGCGCGCTTGTCGGCGGCGGCGCGCAGCTGCTCCTGCGGATCGAACTCGACGAGCGGGTCGCCGGCGGCCACGTGCGAGCCGGCGCGAATCAGCCGCGTGATGACCAGCGTCGGGGCGTTTTGCCCGGCCAGGCGCGGGACGAAGACGGTGCGCGCGCGCGTCGCTTCCACGGCGCCTGAGAGGCGGATTGCGCCGTTCCCGTCGACGATCGCGTCCGCGCGCTTCGATCCGTCGACCGGCGCGGGGGTTCGATGCCACGCCGCCCAGGCGACGAGCGCCACGACGAGGGCTGCCGCGCCAATCCCGATCGCTCGCTTCATAGGACGATGCTACTCAGTAGACACCGGCATCCGGACGGATGTTCGTTTTCGAGACACATTGGCCGTCGTCGGGGGCATGGCGCGCGGACTGTCGTTCAGACGTCGTCCGAACTCGACCGGTTGGCTCTGCTCCCACCAACCATACGTATCGGCCCGGCGGTATGCTTACGGGCCGGGAGCGCGCCGATGGCCGGTCACTTTTCTCCGGCACTGTTCACGTTTCTGCGGGATCTCAAGAAACACAACGACCGCGACTGGTTCGCCGGCCAGAAAGCGCGTTATACGGCTGACGTCGAGGCGCCGTTCCTGCAGTTCATCGCGGACTTCGCGCCGCGGCTGCGCACGATCAGCCGCGCGTACGTGGCCGATCCGCGGCGTATGGGCGGATCGATGTTCCGGATTTACCGCGACACGCGGTTCTCGCCCGACAAGTCGCCGTTCAAGACGTGGGTGGCGGCGCGTTTTGCGCACGAGGCGCGCCGGAAGGTCGAGGGCGTGCCCGCGTTCTATCTGCGCCTCTCGCCGGGCGAATCGTTCGGCGGCGGCGGCGTCTATCACCTCGACACGCCCGCGCTGACCAGGGTCCGCCAGCACATCGTCGCGGAGCCGAAGCGCTGGCGGGCGGTGCGTGCCTCGGGCGTCGAGATCGAAGGCGAGCAGCTCAAGCGTCCGCCCGCGGGCTTCGATCGGGCGCACGAGTTCATCGAGGATCTGAAGCGCAAGAATCTCTACACCGGCGTCGAATTCAGCGAGCGCGACGTGGTGGCGAAGGATTTTCTCGATCGCTACGTGGCGCTGTGCGAGCAATCCGCGCCGCTCCTCGAGTTCCTGACGAAGGCGCTCGGCCTGCGCTGGTGAGCGCTATACTCGGCGGAGACCCACCCATCTGGAGGCGCGCATGGCGTTCGAGTTCACGCTGAACGGCAAGCGACAGTCGGCCGACGTGCCTGGCGACATGCCCCTGCTCTGGGTGCTGCGCGACACGCTCGGCCTCACCGGCACGAAATTCGGCTGCGGCCTGGCGGAGTGCGGCGCCTGCACCGTGCACATCGAAGGCCGGGCGGTGAAGTCCTGCAGCATCTCGATCGCGGACGCTGCCGGCAAGCGCGTGACGACGATCGAAGGGCTGTCGCCGGATCGATCGCATCCCGTGCAGCGCGCGTGGATGGACGTGGACGTGCCGCAATGCGGCTACTGTCAAAGCGGCCAGATCATGGCCGCGGCCGCGCTGCTCGCGCGCACGCCGCATCCGACCGACGCCGAGATCGATCAAGCGATGCGCGGCAACATCTGCCGGTGCGGGACGTACGAATCGATTCGGCGCGCCATTCATCGCGCGGCAGGTGACAAATGAGCGCGACGCTGTCGGTCGATCGACGGGAATTCCTCAAGCTCGGCGTCGCCGGAACCGGCGGGCTCCTGCTGGGTTTCATGCTCCCGGCGCGCTCCGCCGCGGCGGTCGAAGCCGCGACATCGCTCAAGCTCAACGCGTGGGTCCACGTCGGGACCGACGATGTCGTGACGCTCTTCATTCACAAAGCCGAGATGGGGCAGGGCACGGTCACGTCCCTCTCGATGTTGCTGGCCGAAGAGCTCGAGTGCGACTGGAGCAGAATCCGCACGGAGTTTCCGGGTGTCGATCGCGCATTTGGCGGATCGCAGGGCGTTTTCGGCAGCCAGAGCATCCGCTCATCGTGGACGCCGCTTCGGCAGGCGGGCGCGTCCGCGCGGATGATGCTCGTGCAGGCGGCGGCCGCGCGCTGGGGCGTTGACGCCGCGGCGTGCCGCGCCGATCGCGGCGCGGTCATCAACACCGCCATCAACGCGCGTCTCTCTTACGGCGCGCTCGCCGACGACGCGGCGAAGCTGCCGGTGCCGGCCGCGCCGGCGCTGAAGAACGCGAGCGAATTCCGTCTGATCGGGACCTCGGCCAAGCGTCTCGACACGCCCGCCAAAGTCGACGGCTCCGCGACCTTCGGGATCGACGTCCGTCTGCCCGGCATGCTGTATGCCGTGGTCGCGCGCTGCCCGGTCGTCGGCGGCACCGTGACGAGCGTCGACGATGCGAAGGCGAAGGCGATTGCCGGCGTCAAGCACGTCGTCCGGATCTCGAGCGGCGTCGCGGTCGTGGCCGACAACACGTGGTCGGCCATGGAAGGCCGCCGCGCGCTCGACATCGTCTGGAACGAAGGACCGAACGCGACGTTCTCGAGCGAGCAGCTGACGAAGATCTTCACCGACCTCGTCGCGCAGCCTGGCGCGGAAGCGCGCAAGGTCGGCGACGCCACCGCGGCGCTCGCGAGCGCCGCGAAGAAGATCGATGCGGTGTACGAGGTGCCGTTCCTCGCGCACGCGCCGATGGAGCCGCTCAACTGCACGGCGGACGTGCGCGCGGACGGCTGCGAGGTGTGGGCGTCAACGCAGGGGCAGACCGCGGCGCTCCAGGCCGCGCAGCGCGTGACAGGGTTCGATCCAGAGAAGATCAAGGTGCACACGCTCTATATGGGCGGCGGCTTCGGGCGCCGCACCGCGCCCGATTACATGGGCGAATCGGTCGAGATCTCGAAGGCCGTCGGCGCGCCGGTCAAGCTCACGTGGTCGCGCATCGACGACACCAAGCACGATCGCTATCGCCCGGCGTCCTACATCAGGTTCGCCGGCGGGATCGACGCCGAGGGTTGGCCGGTGGCGTGGTGGGCGCGGATCGCGTGTCCGGCGTTCGGCGGGCCGCGGCCGGGCGTCGATCGCGCCGCGGTCGAGGGCGCGGCGGACATCGCCTACGCCGTGCCGAACATCCTCGTCGAGTATCACAACCCCGATGCGCGTCTGCCGACGCACTACTGGCGGTCAGTGGGCTACTCGCAAAACACGTTCTTCACCGAGTGCTTCCTCGACGAGCTGGCGGCGCTCGGCGGCAAGGATCCGCTCGACGTGCGCCGGCGCCTCCTGGCCTCGCAGCCGCGGATGCTGGCCGCGCTCGAGCTCGCCGCCGCGAAGGCCGGGTGGGGCACGCCGCCGCCGGCGGGCCGCGCGCGCGGGCTGTCGGTCGTCAACAACATCGGCAGCTTCACGGCGCAGGTCGCCGAGGTCTCGATTTCGGGCAACGGCGTCCGCGTGCACCGCGTCGTGTGCGCCGTCGATTGCGGCCAGGTCGTCAATCCGGCGATCGTGGCGCAGCAGATCACGAGCGGCATCGTCTACGGGCTGTCGGCGGCGTTGAAGGGCGCGATCACGATCGATCGCGGCCGCGTGCAGGAGTCGAGCTTCAGCGACTACGACGTCGTCCGGATGCCGGAAGCGCCGGCCGTCGAGGTGCACATCGTGCCGAGCACCAGCGCGCCGGGAGGCATCGGCGAAGCGTCCGTGCCGGGCATCGCGCCGGCGGTGGCCAATGCCGTGTTCAAGCTCACGGGCAAGCGCGTGCGGCGGCTGCCGATTCAACTCGACCCTGACGCCAGCCGAATTGGACGTTAGGTCAATGCCGCGCCGCGGCACGGTCGCATTACACTCTCCGCATGCCCCGGCTCGACCCGTGCCCAGCCTGCGGCTATCCGCACGGCCGGCAAGCGTGTCAGGACCTGTTCAACGACGTCGCCCTTCGCGTCCGCGCGCTCGCGTGGACCGACAGCATGAAGACGTGGCGTCTGATGCACGACGTCTACGACATCCAGCACGAGGAAGACTTCTGCGGCCGCTACCGCGGGCTGGCCGCGCATCTGGGCGGCGTCTGCTGGGCGATTGAGTTCGGCGGCGCGGAGACCGGCTACCGCGCGCTGCAGCAGCTCATCGAGCGCAACCCGTGGCGCGATCGCCCGTATCCGCCGCCGCCCGGGATTCCCAAAGCGCGCGGCACGATCACGGTCGCCACGCTGCGCGATCTCGACGAGCCGCAGCTCCTGATCTCCGGCGTCGATCGCTGGGCGCGATCCGTGTGGGTCGCCTACGCCGATCTTCACGTCATCGCGCGCGAGTGGATTCACCAGGCGCTCGCGTTGCCGCCTGGGGGCCGCGCGCACGGCCGAGAGGACGGGCGGCGGCTAACTTAGAACTTGCAACTTGGAACTTAAAACTTAGAACTTAGAACTGCAGAGGATCACGCGGATCGGGCGTGACAGTCAGAAGTTCTAAGTTTTGAGTTCTAAGTTCTAAGTTGATTCAACTCACTTCAGCGTCAACCAATGCAGTAATTTGTCGCCGACAAAAATATAGATTCCGCAGATTGTCCCTTCACCAATCGCGACACCGATGAGGCACGTCAGGAAGTTCACGCGCAGGACGCCGCAGACGTAGCAGATGAGATCGGTCGGCGCCAGAGGAAAGAAACTCCAGCCGATGATGATGGGGAGCTCGTGCTTCTCCAGCAGCTCCGTGAGGCGCGCGATCGCCGCGGGGTGCCGGCGTTTGAGGACCTCGTCGATGCCGATCGACTCGGCGAACCAGTAGATACACGCCGACGAGATCACGATGCCCGCGAGCGTGAGCGCGAAGAGCGGCGCCGGCGGGAAGAACGCGACCGCCGCCAGCACCAGCGTCGTCGACGGGATCAGCGTGAACCCGCGAATCGCGCCAAGGAGCAGATAGACGGCGCCGCCAGCCACCGCGGACACGGACATCGCGCCGCCGAGCTCGTCCCGGATGAGATCGCGGTGAAAGACAAACGCGTAGATCGCCCCACCCACCAGGGCGAGCCACAGGACGACGAGGAAGGAGCGCATCATTGGGTCATTGGGCTATTGGGTCATTGGGATATTGGGCGATCGAGATGCGTGTGTCCAATCACCCGATGACCCAATAGCCCAATAGCCCGATGTCGCGATCACGCAGCCGTTGACACCGCCGTCCGGCCCGACGTACCTTGCCAAACCCTCCCCTGGCTCGAAGCGATCGGCCGTTCGCGCACCTCGTCCGCAGGAGTCCGTGTGATCAACATCCCGATTGGCCCGCAGTCCTTCAAGCGCGATTTCCTGAACGGGCAGGGGCATTTCAATTTCGATCTGCCGGGCGGATTGAAGACCGGTGAGGCATTCGCGCCCACGGTGACCGAGGTGCTCAACACCGGCGGATCCGGCGAGCGCGGCGATCTCACGTTCGGCGATCCGAACGGGCTCGCGATGTCGGCGTCGGTCAGCGGCGGCGGCGCGACGAAGGTCGAGCTGATCTGGCCGCAGAGCCAGTCCGAGTTCGGCAAGGCGTACGGCCTCACGGTGCCGGACGGGCGCGTGAGCGCGCGCCTGCACCTCGAAGGGCAGGCCGGCGGCACGCTCTCGGGCGGCATGCCCGTGCTCAGCGGCGTCGCCAACTTCGAGTTCGGGCTGAAAGCGGGCACGAACGTCGCGTACGACCGCGTGTGTCAGTACGACGCGACGATGACGTCGCTCGCGCTGCTGCAGGATCTGGTGTCCGGGCTCGCGCTGCCGCAGCGGACCGGCACGCCGGCGTCGCTGCCGAAGGCCGGCGAGCTCTTCGTCTTCTCGTACGGCGGCTTTCTCGATCTCACGGCCGGGCTGACCGCCGGCTACGAGCTCATGGGCCATCAGGGCCTCACGCTTCGCGATCTGTCGACGGTCGTCGAGTACGGCCTGCATCTCAAGGCGTCGGTGAACGTCGGCTTCAAGTTCGGCGGCAACTTCGAGATCGCGTCACGCCTCGGCGCCGATCCCAACAGCGTGCGGTTGACGGTCAAGAAATCCCGCGCGCTGCAGGCGGATTTTGCCGCGGCCTTCCAGGCCGACGCGATCGCGGCCGTCAACGGGCTGCCCGGCTCGGCCGACGAATTCCTGTCGGCGCTGCTCGGCGCCGACGTCCGGCGATCGCTCGAGATCTTTCAAAAGATCCGCGCCGACGCCGATCTGGACGCGCTGCAGAAAGACGTCGACAAGATCCTGGCGAAGACCCTCGCGAACGTCGCGACCAAGTGGATCGGGCGCGCGCTCGACCAGACCAACCTCAAGCCGTTCCAGGACATCGTCGGCCGCGTCGTCGACGAGTACCGGGGCGTCGACCAGCGCGTCGTCAACGCGGTCGTCCACCTCTATCAGGACAACGTCGACCAGGGCACGGTGGACCGCATGACGGCCGCGCTGCGCAAGATCATCGCGCTCAACGGCCGCGAGGATCTGGCGAAGCTCGAGGACGCCGATGCATGGAAGATCCTGACGCGCCTGGGCGGCAACCTCACGACGCTGTTGTCCGATGACGGCGCGCTCGGGCAGGTGCAGAAGCTCGCGCAGACCGCGCTCGATTTCGCCGAGGGACGCTGGCAGCCGAAGCTGCGCGACCTCGTCAACGAGCTGAAGGCGCAGTTCCATCTCGATCAGGTGTTCGATCAAGTCGCCAAGGTCGCCACCAAAGACGGGCTGCTGAGCCTGACCGACGTCACGCTTCAGGGCGTCATCGAGCGGCTGCTCGGGATCGCTTGGGAGAAGATCAAGACGAGCGACGTCGCGAAGGCCGCGGCCCAGCTCAAAGCGGCGCTCGACAAGATCGACGAGTTCAAGGAGACGTGGTACGCGAAGCTCGGCGAAGCCCTGCACCAGCAGTTTTCGCTCACGGCCAACTACGCGTTCACGCGCGCGAGCGCGAACGACGCGCTCATCGACGTCGAGATCGACGTCTCGACTCCGGCGGGCCAGAAGCTGTTCGACACCGCCGTCCGCGGTCAGTTCGCGAACGTGTTCGACCCGGCGAACGCCCGCCTGCTGCGCGTGCACCAGGGCGTCCTGACGCACCAGCTGACGGACAGCGCGCACCTGCTGATCAACGTCCTGCAGTGGTCGGAGACGCAGCTCGTCGAGGTGATCGCGCGCACGACGAACAGCATCGAGGTGCAGCCGA
Organism: Vicinamibacterales bacterium; assembly: GCA_035279905.1. GTDB lineage: Bacteria > Acidobacteriota > Vicinamibacteria > Vicinamibacterales > SCN-69-37 > DATEGZ01. Next base: position 687 of record DATEGZ010000268.1, on the reverse strand, counting down.
CCGGCCTCGTCAACGTCTTCACGACGGAGGCGTCGGTCAAACAGCGCGTGGAGCGGAAGGACTACCAGATCGAGAGCACGTTCCTCATCGGGCTGGCCGGTGACGCCTCGCAGGCCGCCGCGATGACGCGCGGCAAGCAGGACTACCTGATCGAAACGCTGCGCAAGATCGGCGTGAGCTACAACCTCGCGGTGTCGGACAAGGTGACCACGACCGCCGAGCTCACGCAGTACCTCGAGCTGGCGGAGTACCTGCGGGTGATTCCGTCGGCGAGCGCGATGGCGGCGAAGCTCGCCGCCGAGTTCCCGAAGGGCCTCGGCGCGGTGACGGCCACGTACGTCGCGAAGTACGACTCGGACGCGATCTTCGCCGCGTTCAGCAAGACGTCGAGCGCGCCGCTCAAGGACATCGTCCGCCAGGCGTCGCGCTATTTGGTGTCGGCGCACTTGATCAACTCGTCGAATCCACTTTCCGACCTGGTGACGATGGGCTTCGCGTATCGCGATCCGGGGAACGCGGCGGTGTTCGATCAGCAGGGATTCACCGGGTTTCGCGACGCGAACGCGACCGTCACGATTCCGGCATGGTTCACGAAGGGCGCGCCGCGCGCTGTGCCGCTCGCGTCCGGCGGCTTCATCCGCCAGCAGCTCATCACGCTGTACGGCCTCGAGCACGACATCTCCGACA
>DATEGZ010000267.1:0-13822 GCA_035279905.1 Vicinamibacterales bacterium | reverse complement strand
GCGCTCGTCTCGCACGAGTCGCCGAGCGATGGCCGCGACGCGCTCGACGCGTGCGGCGCCTTTCTCGCCGATCGGCTCGCGGCGGCCGGCGCGTCGGTCACGCGCCTGGCGGCCGGCTCGACGACCGATCACGTGCTGGCGACCTGGCCCGGCGCCGGGCCGCGCGTGCTGCTCGTCGGCCACTTCGACACGGTGTGGCCCGTCGGCCAGCTGGCGCGCATGCCGCTCCACGAATCTGACGGCAAGCTCTTCGGACCGGGCGTGCTCGACATGAAGGGTGGGCTCGGCATCGGGACGCTCGCGGCTCGCGCAATTGCCGAGACCGTGCCCGACACCGAGCGTCCGCAGGTCTCGCTCATCGCGACGTCCGACGAGGAAGTCGGCAGCCGGACCTCGCGCCAGGCAATCGAGAGGCTCGCGCGCGAGAGCGCGGCGGTGCTCGTGCTCGAGCCGGCGCTGCCCGGCGGCGCCGTCAAGACCGCGCGCAAGGGCGTCGGCGAGTTTGTCGTGACCGCGCACGGGATCTCGGCGCACGCGGGCGCGAATCCGGGCGCCGGCGCGAGCGCTATTCACGAGATCGCGCGGCAGGTCACGACGATTGAAGGCTGGAGCGATCCGGCGCGCGGCCTCACGGTGAACGTCGGCGTGATTGACGGCGGCCTGCGGTCGAACGTCGTCGCCGAGCAGGCGCGTGCCGTGGTTGACGTGCGCGTGGCGCGGATGGCGGACGCGGCGTCGATCGAGGCCGCGTTTCGATCGCTCGCGCCGGTAAATCCGCGCGTGCGGATCGAGGTGACGGGCGGCATCAATCGTCCGCCGATGGAGCGCACGGCGGGGGTGGCGCGGCTCTACGAGCTGGCGCGCGAGGTCGCGCGATCGGCCGGCGCTGATCTCGCGGAAGGCGCGACGGGCGGCGCGTCGGACGGGAACTTCACCGCCGCGCTGGGCATCCCAACACTGGATGGTCTCGGCGCCACGGGCGACGGCCCGCACGCGCTGCATGAGCACGTCGTCATCAACGATTTGACGGAGCGTGCGGCGCTCGTCGCCGGCATTCTGGCGCGTCTGGGCGCCATGCGATAATCGATCGACGGCCGCGCACATCACCGCAGCGTCAATTCAGTTATGTCAAGCACACTCAAGACGGGACTTCTGCTCGGCGCGCTCACCGCGCTCATGATTCTGCTGGGCGGCGCGATCGGCGGCCAGGGCGGCGTCGTGATTGCGTTCGTGCTCGCGATCCTCACGAACGTGTTCAGCTACTGGTTCTCGGACAAGCTCGTGCTGCGGATGTACCGCGCGCAGGAAGTCGGCCCCGAGCATCCGCTCACGCGCGTTGTCGCGCGGCTCGCGCAGAAGGCCGGCCTGCCGATGCCGAAGTGCTACGTGATCCCCGACATGTCGCCCAACGCGTTTGCGACGGGCCGCAGTCCGGAGCACTCCGCCGTCGCGGCGACCGAGGGGATCCTGCGGCTGCTGCCGGAGAACGAGCTCGAGGGCGTGATCGCGCACGAGTTGTCGCACGTGAAGCACCGCGACATTCTGATCAGCACGGTGGCGGCCACGCTGGCCGCGGCGATCATGTTCCTCGCGCAGATGGCGCGGTTTGGCGCGTACTTCGCCGGCACCGGTTCGTCCGACGATCGCCGTGGCGGCAACCCGATCGCGATGCTGGCGATGGCGCTGCTCGCGCCGCTTGCCGCGATGCTGATCCAGATGGCCGTGTCACGCCAGCGCGAGTACGCCGCCGACCGCGGCGGCGCGACGCTCGTGGGGTCGCCGACGGGTCTGGCGAGCGCCCTGCGCCGCATCGACGCGGCGGCCAAGCAGATCCCGATGGAAGATGCGACGCCGGCGACGGCGCACCTCTTCATCATGAATCCCTTCACGCGTCAGGGACTCATGTCCCTGTTTCAGACGCACCCGCCGACCGAGGAGCGGATCAAGGCCCTCATGGCGATGCGGCCGGGGCAGTAGCGCTCATTCTCCGGGCCGAAGATTCGCGATTCCCAATCGAGCCGCGGTGGTCTTCGCGATCGCGGTGATTTCGTTCGCGTAGGCCTTCGGCGCGTAGCCGCGCACGTATAGCCGCCGATAGCCTTCCAACAAGTGCGGATAGTCGCGCGCGAGGAACTCGAAGAAGTGCTCGCGCACGCCCTCTTCGAGATGGGCGACGTTGACGCCCACGAACTTCGCGCCCGCCGCCGCAATCGCACAGACCGTCCGCTCGATGCTCGACCGCAGGGTGGTGATGCCCGGCACGAGCGGCATCATCAGCACGCCCGCGTCGACGCCGGCGTCGGTCAGCTGGCGGACGGCCCGCAGCCGCTGCGCCGGCGACGCGGTCCCCGGCTCGAGGTGCGCCCACGCCGATTCGTCCACCGACGGCACGCTCATATACACGTGACAGCTCACGTGACGTGAGGCTTCGGCGAGCACGTCCGCGTCCCGCACGACCATCGGGCCCTTGGTCGTGATGCTGAACGGCGTGCGCGCGGCGGCCAGCACCTCGACTGACCGCCGTGTCAGCTTGTAGTGTCCTTCGATCGGCTGATACGGGTCCGTCGCGGTGCCAATCGCGACCGTCTCGTGCGCCCAGGTGCGCCGGGTCACCTCGCGCGAGAGCACCTCGGGCAGGTTGGTCTTCACGAAAATCAGGCTGGAGAATTCGTCGCCCGTGCCGAGCTCGAGATGGCGCTGGTACTTGCGGGCGTAGCAGTACTCGCAGGCGTGCGTGCAGCCGCGATACGGGTTGAGCGCCCAGCGAAACGGCATGCCGATCGTCTGCGTGAGGGCCGATTTGACGTGGACCTCCTGGTAGCGCGCCTCGTCGGCTTTGCGCCGCGCGTCCGGGAGGCCGTCGATGCCGGCCGCCTTCACGGCCGCCGCGACGTCGCGCAGCGTCGGCCGCGATTCCACCGGGGGAAGCAGCGAGAGCTGGCAGGTCTCAGCCATACTTTCGCTTTATTTTCGCCTGACGAGGCGAAGCCGTCAAGACCTAATTTCGCGCCGTGATTTAGAGCAAGTACGCGACGGCGAACCCAATCTGCGCCACGAACATCATTCGATACATGTGCGCCCACGAGACGTGGTTCTCGTCGATCGCGAGATCCTCCGGGCGCTTGAGCATCAGGTAGCAGACGTAGAGGCCGTAGATGGTCATCACGATCCCCAGCGCGTGGAGCAGCAGCGCATGCCCGGTGAGGATGCCGAACGCCGTGCCGACGTTGATCAGGAGAAACGGCAGCACGAACGACGGCGAGATCATCCACGCGGCGCGCTTCACGCCGTAGACGATCGGCAGCGTGCGGCAGCCGCCCAACTCGTCGCCCTTCATGTCCGCGAAGTCCTTGGTCGTCGACGCGCCGAGTAGAAAGAGGCCGAAGATCATGCCGATGTACCACGGCTCGACGCCGATGACCGTCTTCACAGCGGACCATCCGGCGACTTTGAGCAGCACGCCGCGCGGAACCGCGATCGTGACGTTCGCCCAGATGCCGCGCTGCTTCGTCCGGAGGGGCGGCATCGAGTAGATGTAGGTCGCGACCATCGCGACGAGCACGATCCAGAAACACTCGTGCCGGCCGCCGGGCGCGACGAGCCACGCGAGCAGCAGCGTGAGCGCGTACGTGATGTTCGTGAAGATCCACGCCTGACGGATCGTGAGCCGTCCGCTCGGCAGCGGCCGCTTGCCTTTATTCACCCGATCGATCTCGAGGTCGTAGATCTGGTTGAGCGCGTTGTTGCCGGCGTTGAAGACCATCGCCATCACGCACCCGGTGAGCGCCGGCACGAGCAGGCCCGGATGCCACACCTCGTGCGGGTGCGCGCCGATCGCGGTGAGCGCGCCCGACACGAAGCCGAGCGCGGGCGCAATGAGCGTGAACGGCCGCGCGAGCTCGACGTACGTGCGCACGCTCGACACGTCTACAGCACCGATCCCAGGATGAGCGCCAGCCCGGCGCCGAGCGCGGAGTTCACGAAGTTCAAGGCGTTATTGTCCAGAATACCCGGCCCCTCGAAGATCGCGCCGAGCGCGCCCTCCGCAAACGCCGCGACCGTGGACGCGATCACCACGGCGGCGACCAGGCCGATCGGAATGAGGCCGAGCGCGGCCGCCAACGCGGCGAGCACGACGGACGCGACGACGCCCGCGAGCGTGCCCTCCGCCGACACGGCGCCCGACGTTCCCGGCGGCACCCGCCGCCATCCCACCACCAGCCACGTCGTCTTGCCCCAGGCTTTGCCCACTTCACTCGCGATCGTATCGCTCGACGCGGTGATGAGGGCAGCGGCCATGGCGAGGCGGGGCAGGTCGGCCCGGGCCATGCCGAGGCAGATGAGCGCGGCCCACGCGGCGATGCCGGTGTTCGCGATCGCGTTGCCCGGTCCGCGCCGGCCGCCGCGCTCTTCGGCAATCCCGACGAGCGCCTTGCGCTTGAACCCCATGCGCGTCGCGAGCGCCACGCTCACGAACGAGACGATCAGCAGCGTCCAGCCTTGCCAGCCGCCGCCGAGGTAGATGGCCGTGCCGATCACAAAGCCGGTGATCGCGCCTGCGGTCGTCACCGTGCGCGCGCGCCATCCGAGGAACGCGGCGGCGAGATTGATCGCGGCCGCTGGCGCCAGCCGCGCGAGCACGATCGGCATCGATCGCTCGATCGATCCCGCATCGACGAAGCTCACGCTCCACAACACGAGCGCGGCCGCCGCCGGCACCGAGATGTTGTCGTTGAGCCGGATCGGCGCGGTTTCGATGAAGCCCGCGATGACGGCGGCGAGCGCCGGCGCCGCGACGAGCCACCACCGCGGCAGCGCGTGGCGATCCGCGTCGGTCCACATCGCGAGGCCGATCGCCGCGATCGCGCCGAAGCCGATGAACGCGGCCAGTCCGCCCGCCGACTTCGCGCGATTCCACGAGAGTGGCGGCGTGCGCACGTGCGCGCCAATCAGCGTGGCGAAGCCGTCGCCGGCGGCCAGCACGCCCCACGCGGCGGCGACGATGTCCGGACGGGCAGGGAAGGCGAGCACGAGCGCGAGGACGGCGAGCGGGTAGATCACGATGCCGGATTTGATCGGCGCGTCGAGATCGCCGGGACGAAAGACGCCGGTCGCGAGTTTCGGGAGCAGGAACAGATTGAACAGCACGGCCGCGACCGCGACGAGCGCCGACTGCCACCACGTCAGCCAGCGCAGGAGCAGCGCGAACCCGCCGACGAGGATGTGGACGACCTGCCGGCGGACTTCCCTCGACGCGGCCATCGGCGGTTACCCGGCGGCGCGCACCTGCTCGCGCCACCACACCAGCGTGTCATGCAGCGTCTCTTCGACTTTGATCCGCGGCGTCCACCCGAGCTCCGTGCGAATGCGCGTGGCATCGCCCTGAATCACCGGGATGTCGGCGGGCCGCAGCCGCGATTCGTCCACTTCGATCCGCACCTGCACCGCGGACAACTGCCGCAGCTCGTCGAGCAAATCCGCGACGCGCCACGCGCGGCCTGAGCAGATGTTGTACGGCCGCCCGATCGGTGCGGCGTCCATCATGCGCTCGTAGGCGGCGACGACGTCGCGCACGTCCGTGAGGTCGCGGCGCGCGTCGAGGTTGCCCACCTGGATGACCGGCGGCGCGAGCCCGGCCTCGATCCGCGCGATCTGCCGCGCGAAGCTCGAGACGACGTACTCGGCGCTCTGGCGCGGCCCGGCGTGATTGAACGGCCGCGCGACGATGACGTCCAGTCCGTCTTCCGCGGCGGCCCGCAGCGCGAGATCGTCGGCCGCGAGCTTCGAGAGACCGTACGGATTGGCCGGCACGCGCGGCGCGCCTTCGTCAATCGCCTCGTCGCTCGCCTGATAGATCTGCGCGGACGTCACGACCAGCACGCGACAGGGACGTCTCAGCGTTCGCACGGCCTCGAGCAGGTAGTGCGTGCCGAGCGCATTGGTTTCGAGATTCGCGACGACGGATTGCCACGACGCGCCGACATGCGGCGCGCCGGCCAGGTGGTAGATGCGCGTGGGCTGCGCGGCGTGCACGGCCTCCGCCACGCGCGAGCGATCGAGGATGTCGACCGCCTCCCAGTCCACGGCGGCCAGGCCCGCGGGCAGCCGCCCGGCCGGCCGGTACCAGCCGACCACCGGCGACGATCCCGCCAGTCGATCGATGAGATGGCCACCGACGAATCCCGTCGCGCCGGTGACGAGCGTGGGAGCCGCGCGCATGTGGCGTCAGGCCGGCGAGCGCCGGCCGTACTGCGCCTGGTAGTACGCGCGGAACGCGGGATCCTGTTCCTTGATCGGCCGCCACCACCATTCGTTCGCGCGGTACCACGCGACCGTCGCCGCGAGCCCCGCCTCGAACGGCACGGACGGCGCCCACCCGAGCGCGCGCAGCTTGCTCGTGTCGAGGGAGTAGCGGCGGTCGTGGCCCGGACGATCGGCCACGGGCGTGATGAGGCTCGCCGGACGATCGACGAGCGCGAGGATCTTGTTGGTGAGATCGACGTTCGCGACCTCGTTCCCGCCGCCGATGTTGTACACCTCGCCCGCGTGACCGCGCTCGATGAGCAGGTCGAGCGCGCGGCAATGATCCTCGACGTGCAGCCAGTCGCGGACGTTGAGGCCGTCGCCGTACAGCGGCAGCCCGAGGTGATCGACCGCGTTCGTGATGAACAGTGGAATCACCTTCTCTGGGAACTGATTCGGGCCATAGTTGTTCGACGCGCGCGTCACGATCACGTCCACGCCGTAGGTCGCCCAATAGCTGTACGCCAGCCGATCGGCGCCGGCCTTGCTCGCCGCGTACGGATTGCGCGGCCGGAGCTCGTCGGTCTCGCGGCTGTGGCCCGACGGCACGCTGCCGTAGACCTCGTCGGTCGAGATCTGGACGAATCGCCGCAGCGCCTTCGCCGTCCGCGCCGCTTCGAGCAGCACGAACGTGCCGAACACGTCGGTGTGGATGAAGTCGCCGGCACTTTGAATCGATCGATCCACGTGCGTCTCGGCGGCGAAGTGGACGACGATCTCGGCCTCGTGCACGAGCGGCGCCGCCACCGCGCGGTCGGCGATGTCGCCCTTCACGAAGCGATGCCGCGGGTGATCCTGGACGTCGCGGAGGTTCTCCATTCGCCCCGCGTACGTCAGCTTGTCGAGCGTCGTCACATGCCAGTCGGGATGCGCGCCGATCGCCCACCGGACGAAGTTCGACCCGATGAAACCCGCGCCGCCGGTGACGAGGACGTTCACCACCGGATGCCGACCTCCGAGTTGTCGCCGAGCATGAACCGGTACGCCGACGGCCGGACCGGCAGCCGGAAGATCCGGACATTGCGGCCGATCAGGCTGTCCTCGATCCGCGTGCCGAGGTCCGTGATCTTCGCGCCCTCGAGCACGATGCTGTGTTCGATCTCGGTGTCCTTGAGCTCGACGCCGTTGCCGATCGACGTGAACGGCCCGATGTAGGCGCCCGAGACGCGCGCGCCGGCGCCGATGATCACCGGGCCGCGGACCACCGATCGCTCGATCGTCGCGCCGCGCTCGACGATGACCTTGCCCTCGACGCGTGATTCCGCGTCGACCGTGCCTTCGACACGCCGTTCGATGGTGTCCAGAATGAGCCGGTTCGCTTCGAGGAGATCTTCCAGCTTGCCAGTGTCCTTCCACCAGCCGTCGACGATGTGCGGATGCACGGCGAGCCCGCGATCGATCAGGTCCTGAATGGCCTCGGTGATTTCCAGCTCGTTGCGGGCGCTCGGCTTGATCCGCTTGACGGACTCGAACACCGCCTTGCCGAACATGTACACGCCGACGAGCGCCAGATCGCTCGTGGGCTTCTTCGGTTTCTCCACGAGCTTCACGACGCGGCCGCCGTCGAGCTCGGCGACGCCGAACATCTGCGGATCGGGCACGCGCGCGAGCAGGATCTGCGCGGCCGGCTTCTCGCGGTCGAACTCCTGCACGAACTGCGCGATGCTGTGCTTGAGCAGGTTGTCGCCCAGGTACATCACGAACGGGTCGTCGCCCAGGAACGACTCGCTGATGAGCACCGCGTGTGCCAGCCCCTTCGGCGCGTCCTGCTCGATGTAGGTCACGCGCACGCCCCACGCGGATCCGTCGCCGACCGCGGCGCGAATCTCGGCCTGCGTGTCACCGACGACGATCCCGATGTCCTTGATGCCGGCCTGGGCCAGCGCCTCGAGACCGTAGAAGAGCACCGGCTTGTTCGCGACCGGCACCAGCTGCTTTGCACTCGTGTGGGTGATCGGGCGGAGGCGCGTGCCCTTGCCGCCACTCAGGATGAGTCCCTTCATCAGCGCCGATATTATGGCCTATCGCGTGGGCGACCCGAGCGGGTTGGCGAAGGATCCGATGCCGGCCAGCGTGAACGAGATGCCGATGTGCCGGTTCGACGGCGTGTTGGCGATGCCGAGGTGCGTGATGTCGGCCGTCTGGTAGTCGAACTGGATGCCGCAGCACTGACTGTTGTAGTACGCGAGGAACCGCCGCTGCAGCCACGTGCCGTGCACCACGTCGTAGTTGAACATGTAGGTGCCGCCGAACCGTCCGTCGGACCGCTTGACCGTCGTCGACAGGTTGAGAAAGTGCTGCGCGAACAGCGGATCGTTGTAGCCCAGCAGCCCCGGGATCGTGCGCCGCTTCGTCCACCCGCCCGTCACCTGCACGAGCCGCTCCGACACGGTGCCATACGCGCTGTAGTCCCGCGGCACGAGGAACTGCGAGTCGATGTTGGTGACGAACCGGCCGCTGACCGTCGGCGTCGGCGAGACGGCCGCGGTGATCTGGACGGGGCTGAACTTCGTCGGCGGCGCGATGCCGACGCCATAGGTCGCCGGGTCGAATGTTGCGGCGAAGGCGTTCGAGTACCACGTCTGGCCGATGTCGACCTGCAGGATCGGCACGGCCTGCGCCGGCGCCGCGCCGATCTTCCGCTTGGCCAGCAGACGGTTTGTCACGCCGTACGAGACCTGCGTGGTCCCGCCGACGATGCTGTCGGTGCCGTCGTTCTGCACGACCTTCAGGCTGTTTTCGAACGGCGATGTGTACTGGAACGAGAAGGACGGCTCGATCAGGTGCTTGATCTTCTCCGCGTAGTGATTGTCCGAGTTGAAGACGCGCGAAAAGACGGGGCCGACCATCGTCGTCGTCGACGTGAAGAGCTGGCGCATCAGGTTCGTCGAGACCTGCGCGCCGGTCAGCGGATCGATGCTCTCCATCCATTCTGTGAAGCGCCACGTCGCGGTGGTCGTGGCGGTGAGGAAGGGCAGCGTGCTGAACGGCACGCGGACCTGCGGCGACCCGTCCAGGCGCCAGAGTGAGTGGTTCGTCGTCGGATCCTTGAGGTTGTCCTGGCGCTCGAGAAACGCGAGCTCGCCGGCGGCGCCGAAGTAGACGCGCGACTTGCCGATGCGCTTCTGCGCGAAGGCCACCTGGCCGCGCGGCGCGTAGCCGCGCCGCGACGCCGTCTCGATGCTGGTGTTGCTGTAGACGTCGTTCTGCTGGAACGTCGCGTTGATCTGGAACCGCTGGACGACGCCGGATACCGTCGCGCTCACCGTGCGGGTGCGCTGCGAGATGTCCATGATGTCCTGCTGGTAGAGCTGCTGCGTCGTCGCGTTGTTGAAGTAGTCGACGTAGCCCAGCAGGCGGAAGCGGTCGGGCAGCTCCTGATTGAAGTTGCCGGAGACGTTGTACGAGCGGCTGCCGGCGGTCGTGACCGTGCCGTCCGGCGCGGTCTGATCTTTTTCGGCGATGATGTTGAACTTCGCCTCGCCGTTCGATCCCGGCGACGTCACGTACCGGTACGCCGTGCCGAAGCTCTGGCCGCTCTTCTTGAACCACGTGTGGTAGAAGGTCGCGTCCTCGCTGCGATCGATCGCCCAGAAGAACGCGTTCGAGAGCGTGAACCCGCCGACCGTCGACGACCCGTACTTCGGCATCAGGAAGCCGGTCGCGCGGTTCTCCTTGTTGATGGGGTAGTACATCGCGGGCACGTAGAACAGCGGGACGTCCTTGACGTGCAGCACGGCGTTCTTGAGGATCACGTGCTTGTCGAGCGTGACGCTGCCGGTCGATCCGCCCATGTCCCAGCGCGGCGTGGCCTGCACGCACGAGGTGAAGCCGCCGTTGACCAGCTTGTAGGTGCGCTCGCCGGTCTTGATGAGCTGATCGCCCCAGAAGTACATGTCCGGCTCGAGCCCGCCGCCGAACAGACTCTCCTCGCCGGGCTTGGACGCGATCTGCGTGTACCCCGACGCGTCGAAGAACGTGCCGAGCTTGGTCACGCGGTTGACGATCGCGTGATCGGCCAGGATGCGCACGCCGGGCTGGACGAACAGCACGTGGCCCTTGATGTCCACCGTCTGCTCGTCGTCGCGCCAGTCGATCTCATCGGCGAAGATCTGCGAGTCGTCGCAGTCGATGCGGACCTCGCCGGACAGGTGATTCTTGAACGCCTGCTTTTCGTCGGGCTTGGCCTCGCCGACCGGCGTCCGGGTCCACGGATCGTTCCAGTGGCCCGTGAAGTTCTTGCAGTTGAGCGGGTTGGTTCCCTGCGCGTCGGCGCGGGATGGCACGAGCGCGATGAAGGCGAGCAGCAGTATTGGAACGGCTCGAATCATCAGGCGTCGGGCAGCAGGCAGCGGCGTCACCGAGTGTACCAGAGATTGGCGCGCACTTCGCCTGCGAGATAGAGCGATCCGGCCACGACAACCGGATCGCCGAGCGCGATGGCGGTGGCGACGGCCTCCACCGGCGACGCGACCTCGAGGCACGCGACATCCGGAGCCACGCGTGCGGCGCTCGCACGGAGCTCGCCGGGCGTCGCCGCGCGCGGACTCGAGACCGCCGTGAACACGAACTGCGAGGCGGCCGGCGCCAGCGCGTCGATCAACGCGTCCACCTTCTTGTCGCGCATAATCCCGACGACCATCGGCAGCCTCCGCCCGTGCGTCTCACGGAGGTAGGACGTGAGCGCGCGCGCTCCGGCCGGATTGTGCGCGCCGTCGATGACGACCGTGCGGCCGAGATGCGGCAGGTACTCCAGCCGCGCGGGCCACTCGACGTCGGAGAGCGCCGCGACGACGGCTGGCTCCGGCACCGGGAACGTGCCGTGCGCCGAGAGCTCCTCGAGCAATCGCACCGCGGTGATCGCGTTCTCGACCTGATGGCGGCCGCGCAGCGCGAGGGTGATTGGCGCATACGCGTGCCCCGGCGTCGTGAGCGCGAGCCGCGCGCGTCCTTCCGTCATCGTCCAGTCCGCGGAGACGCCCTCGGGGGCGATCACGAGCGTGGCGCCGGCGCGGTCCGCCGCGCCCCGCACGATGTGTTCCACCGCCGGCGGGTTGGCGCCCAGCACGACCACCGAGCCCGGCTTGATGACGCCGGCCTTTTCCGCGGCGATCTGCTCGATCGTCGATCCCAGATATTGCTCGTGATCGAAGTCGATGGCCGTGATCGCCTCAGCGACGGCGTCGACGACGTTGGTCGCGTCGAGCCGGCCGCCGAGGCCCACTTCGAGGACGGCGACGTCCACGCGCTCGTCGCGAAACACCTCGAGCGCCAGCGCCGTTGTCGCCTCGAAGAAGCTCGGAGGGGACGAGAGCTGGCCCGCGGCCTCGCGGACACGGCGCGCGACGCGATCGAATTGATCCTGGCTGATTGGACGGCCGTCGATCGCGAAGCGTTCCTCGAGATCGACCAGGTGCGGTGACGTGTAGCGGCCCGTGCGCAGCCCGGCGGCTCTGAGCCCGCGCTCGACCATCGCCGTGACCGATCCCTTGCCGTTCGTGCCCGCGACGATCAGCGACGGATACGCGCGATCGGGATGGCCGAGCCGCGCGACGAGCGATCGGATTTGATCGAGCCCGAGCTTGATGCCGATGAGCTCGAGCGACAGCAGGTAGTCGCGATCTGAAATCAAAGCGTGCTTACGACTCGGTCGTTTCCGCCGGCTCGGTTTCGACGGGCGCGGCTTTCACCGGCGCGGGCGCGGGCAGGCCCATCATGATCCGGAGTGTGCGCGCGAGCACGCCCTTCAGCTCGCGGCGATCGATGACGAGATCGAGAAAGCCCTTTTCGAGCAGGAACTCGCTGCGCTGAAAACCCTCGGGCAGCTTCTGGCGGATCGTCTGCTCGATCACGCGCGGGCCCGCGAAGCCGATGAGCGCCTTGGGCTCGGCGATGTTGAGATCGCCGAGCATCGCGAAGCTCGCGGTCACGCCGCCGGTCGTCGGATCGGCGAGCACGGCGATGTAGGGCAGCCCCGCGCGATCCAGCCGGCCGAGCGCGGCGCAGATCTTCGCCATCTGCATCAGCGACAGCGCGCCTTCCATCATGCGCGCGCCACCGGAGCACGAGACGACGATGAGCGGCGCGCGCGTTTCGAGCGCGAGCTCGGCCGCGCGCGTGATCTTCTCGCCCACGACGACGCCCATGCTGCCGCCGATGAACGAGTACTCCATCGCCGCCACGACCACCGGCACCTCGTCGAGCATGCCGCTCGCGACGAGCACCGCGTCGTTCACTCCGCCGACCTGGATCGCGGTCTTGAGCCGGTCTTTATAAGGCTTGGTGTCCTTGAACTTGAGCGGATCGGTCGAGCGCAGGCCCGGATCGTGCTCTGTGTACTGGCCGGCGTCGAAGAGCATCTTGAGGCGATCGGCCGCGCTCATCCGGAAGTGATGCGCGCACTTCGGGCACACCTGGAGGCTGGCGGCCAGTTCCTTGTTGTAAATCGCCCGGCCGCACGCCGGACACTTCACCCACAGGCCCTCCGGCACCCGGCTCGCCTTGATAGGGGCGGTGATGGGCTTGCGGGCCTTCTTGAACCAAGCCACGACGGAAACTGTACATCATTGGGCCATTGGGCCATTGGGCCATTGGGTCATTGGGTCATTGGGTCATTGGAGCGCATCGCATCGAGCGGGCGGCTCACCTTGAACTTGGCGCCCACCCTCAATAACCCAATAGCTCAATATCCCAATAACCCAATACGCTTAGCCAGTGCGCGGCACGTAGTACTGCGTCCCTTTCCCCATCGTCCGGATTTGCTTGAGCAAGTCCGTGATCGCGTCGTCGCCCCAGCTGAGGTCGAACTGCGAGGTCTCGATGACGAGGAGCGGCGTGGCGGTGTAGTGGAAGAAGAAGTGGTTGTAGGCCTCGTTGAGCTCGGAGAGGTAGTCGTCGCTCGGCGCGGCCTCCTCGACGTCGGCGCGTTTGGCGCGCTCGCGCACGCGCTTCTTGAGCAGGTCGGTCGGCGCCTGGAGGTAGATCACGAGGTCGGGCGACGGCACGTCGCGCGAGACCATCTCGAACAGACGCTGATAGATGAACAGCTCGTTGTCGTCCAGGTTCAGGAACGCGTAGATCCGGTCGCGCTCGAACAGGTAGTCGCAGATCGTTGTCTGGTTGAAGAGGTCGCCCTGCCGCAACTTGAGCTGCTGGCGATGTCGCGCGAGTGTAAAGAAGAGCTGCGCCTGGAACGCCGCGCCGTCGCGCCCGGTGTAGAAGTCGGTGAGGAACGGGTTGTCGCGGTCGTCGAGCACGACGGACGCGTTGAGGCGCGCGCCGAGACGCTCGGCCAGCGCGGACTTGCCAAGGCCGATCGGACCCTCGATGGCGAGGTAGCGAAAGTCCACGGGGGGGAAATATAGCGTATTGGGTCATTGGGTCAGGCTCAAGATCACTTTAGCGGGTCTTTTCGGACCAGCTCGAGGAGCACGTGGTAGAGATTTCGGCGGCGATTGTTGAAGCGGAATTCGCACTCCTTCAAATGCCAGTAGAAGTGCGTGCGCCGCAGGCCGCGGCG
>DATEGZ010000266.1:0-6251 GCA_035279905.1 Vicinamibacterales bacterium | reverse complement strand
GCGCTGTCCTTCAAAGCACGACAAAAGGAGGGATCAGTTTTACTGTCGTCCCGTTAGATCGGCGTAGAATGAACGCCCTGCCGGTGGATCACTTTCCGACCGGCGCACTGGCCTAATTTCCGAGCGGCGTCAGCATCGCGCGGCCTTTTTCTTTGTACGGCCCGGCCTCCCTTCTGCCCGTTGACAGCCAGGGTGCCAAGGTGAAGAATCCCCGCGACTCCTCAGCGCATGGCGGCACCCGCCGTGGTCCCCGCTTCGCCGGCATCGACCGGGCTCGCTCCGGTCGCTCCGCAGGAACGCGTGTTCCTGCTCGACGTGCTGCGAGGCCTGTGCCTGTTTTTCGTGCTCTGGTCGAACCTCAACGACTGGTACTACATGCTCAAGCCCGTCACGCCGATCGACGAGGCGCTCGGGTGGATCCAGGAGTGGCTGGTCGAATCCCGCTTCTACTCGCTGCTGGGTTTCCTGTTTGGCATCGGCTTCGCCATCCAGCTCACGCGCGCGGAGCAGCAAGGGCAGGACGGGACACGCGTGTTCTTCCGGCGCATGGCCGTCCTGGCGGCGTTCGGCGTCGTCCACACGCTGCTGATCTGGCGCGGCGACATCCTGATGGCCTACGCCTTGCCCGGTGTCGCTCTCGTGCTCTTCCGCCGGCTCGCTCCGCGCAGGCTCCTCATCGCGGCAGCGGCGCTCCTCCTGCTCTTTCCCTACATCGTCATTCGCCTCGACCTGCTCTTTCACCTCTCTCTGCCGCGGTGGGACGCGGCCTGGCGGGTTCTGACCAGGCAGGCCACCGAGGCCGCGGCGCACGGGACGTGGGCGCAGGCCATCGTTCAAGGCGCACGACAGTATTGGGGCTGGCTCGCGCGCTGGTTGGTCGGCAGGGGCGCCGCCAGCTTTCTGGCCCTGTTCCTCCTGGGACTCTGGGCCGTGCGCGTGGATCTCATCGCGCGCCTGACGCGGCGTCGAATCACCATCGTGTGGGCCTTGCTCGGTGCGCTCGTCTGCTGGGCGGGACTGCAATACGCCGACATCCACCTCGGTGACTGGTGGCCGGCTGCTCAGTCAGCCTCGCCGCCGGACTGGCGGGAGCTGCGCTTCTGGTGGCCGCCACGCGGGATCCTTTTTTCGTTCGTCGGTGATATCGCCACCTGGGCAAACGCCGCGGTCTACGCGCTCGTCTTCACGCTCTTGCCGTCATACGCGACCGGCGCAAAGCGCTTGCGGCCGCTGGCGGCGCTGGGGCGCATGACGCTCACGACGTATCTGGCCCAGTCCGTCATCTGCACCACCCTCTTCTACAACTGGGGGTTCGGCCTGATGAACAAGGTCAACTTCACAGGCATCCTCCTCGTGACGATCGCGCTCTTCGCGGCGCAGATGGCGTTCAGTGTGTGGTGGCTCGGCCGCTATCGCTACGGCCCCGCGGAGTGGCTGTGGCGCTCTCTTGCGTACGGGAGACGATTGCCTCTGCGGATCGTGCCCTTGACGTCCCCCGGTATCGCCGTGTACTGATCCCCCGCTCGAGTCGCTCCCCTCGATGACGGGCCGTCTTCGCTTCGCCGCGCTCCTCGCCGCGTTCCTCGCCGTCGGCGCCTCCGGTTCGGCGCAAGGCCAGGAGTCCGCGAGCTCTGCGCTCTTCCCAACGGCCGCGAAGGTCTTCGCCGATTACCCCGACGATGCGGGCCGTTTCGGCGCGCTGACCTGGCTCTACCGCGCGTCCATGGAGCGGCTGCCGAACGGGCAATACAAAGCGTCGTACGAGAAATCCAGCGCGTACCAGCAGACGATGGGCGGGATCCAGGAGAAATACCACCTGGGCACGCCGCAGGCCGACAAGGCATTTGCCGATCGCATCACCGCGCTCAGCCGCGATCGCGCCTTCGCTCAGCAGGTGTTCGCGCGCTATCACATCGACACGCTGCCAACCGGCCCGCAGACACCGGCGGCGGCTCAGCCGCGAGCGAATCCCGAAGTCGAGTTGCAGACGGCGGTGCCGTGGTGGCTCACCACGATCGCGTTGATGGGACTCGTCGCGTGGTACCGCGTGTCGCGCCCCGTGAGCTATCCCATTCCCCCCGCGCCCTCCGGCGACGCAATCACGCTGCCCGAATCGCTGCGCGTCGTCCGCGTGCTCGGCAGCACCTATGCGCTCGAAGCCGACGCTGGCCTGGTCCTCGAGGAAAAGACCTGAACGGAGACGCACTTCTCGACGTACACCACGCCAGGCTCCGTTCAGCAGCTCGGCGACACGCTGTACGTGTTCCCCGGCCGCCAGCAGATGATGGCGACGACCGTCCAGAAGGATCGCTTCTGGTTGCGTGATGCGGCCGGACGTGAGAGCGCGTGGGTGATCTCGGGCGGCGTCTTCACCGCGCGCGTCGGCCACGTCCTCAGTCGCGTCGGCACGCGCGAAGGCGAGAACGTCGACTTCATCGTCGCGTGCAATCACTCGACGGGGCAGTGTGTGGTGTTCAACGGCTCGGTCAGCCGATATCACGGCGCGCCGACGCGCCGGTCGTGGCTCATCTCGACGCTCATCGGCACGCTGGGCTGGGTCGTGGGCGGCTGGAATCTGATCCCGCTGCTCGGCCAGGACTCCTTCGCGATGGCGCTGCTTTCGTTCGCGATCATGGGTCTCATCGGATCCACGCTCATCGGGTTGTTCCTGACGTCGTGGATTCAAACGAGAATCTTCCAGAAGCGGAACGCCTATTTCGCGCAGCACTATCTGCCGGCCATCCGAAAGTTCCTCCTCGAGCAATCGTCGGCCGTGATCGGGCGTCTCGGCGCGGCGGCCTCGGCTACCGTTCAGACTTCCGCACCTGCAGCAGCCGATCGAGCTCGTCGAGCCGATTGTTGATCTCCGTCCAGCGAGCCTGCTCGTCGGCGACGAGCTGGGTCAGTCGTGTCTGCTCGATCTGCAACCGGCTGAGTGTCGCGCGCGACTGCGCCACCTCGGCTTTCCCCCGGCGGAACTCGACGTCGAGTGTCGGGTCCGGCGTGGCCATCTTGCGAATCGCGTCCTCGAATTCCGACAGCCGTTCCTCGCCCGCGCGGACGTCGCGCTCGGCGCCCACGAGCCGATCCTGAACTTCATCGAGACGACGGGAGTAGGTCGCGATCCGCTGCTCGTTCAGCTGCAGCCGGCCCATCGCGAGCTGCACCTGGGCGCCGGAGACGGCCATCTGTTCCATCGCGGCCCGAAGGCCGTGGACTTCCACGAGCAGCGACCCGAGCACGTCCGGCTCGGGTTTCGGTTGCTGCGCGGCGCCTGCCAGCGCGACCGCGCCAACGCCGAACGTGAGGACGAGCAGACCTCGAACCATCGAGCGTCGCATGAGGACCTCCCGGTTTAGCGGCACACCACAGCGGCCGCGATTCACGAGACTTGAAAACCTCGTGCCAGCGAACTTGCCAGCGTTTGCGGGTGGGACCGCGCGGTCAATCGCGTGGGCAGGACGTGATGTCGCAGGGACGAGACTCGACCCTCTGCTATGCTTGGCGCCCCGAGGTGACGTGATGGCGAAGTTTCTGGTGACGGTTTCCTACACTGCCGAAGGCGCGAAGGGCGTGCGCAAGGACGGCGGCACGAAGCGCGAGCACGCGGCGCGCGAGGCGGTCGAGAGCCTCGGCGGCAAGATCGAGGCGTTCTACTTCTCGTTCGGCCACTACGACGCGGTGGTCATCGCTGACTTTCCGAGCGCCTCGGCGGCTGCGGCACTGAGCCTGGCCGTGGCGGCGTCGGGCGGCGCACATTGCCGGACGACGCCGCTGCTCACGTCGGCGGAGATGGATCACGCCGCCAGCACGAAGACCGCGTACCGCGCGCCGGGCCAGTAAATGTCGTTGCGCGCGTAGCGTGCCCGTGGGCTCGGCGATCTCTGCGTCGGTCAGAGCATCACGAACAGAGTCGCCAGCCCGGCGACGAACGACACCGCCCAGACGCCGGCGCCGCGTACGGCTCTCGGACTGGACCGAAACGGGCCGGCCCAACTCGCTGGCGGCCGCAATTCTCGTCCCATCGCCTCCAGGCGGCGCACGCCGGTGATGGTCGTCGCGACCTGGGCCAGCCAGATCGCCACCCCGGCCCCGACGAGCAGCCACTGAAGCGACGTCCCTGCGCGAAGGTCTGACCATCGGTGCAGCACGGCGTAGGCGCAAAACACGAACACGAAGAACCAGCGGGCGGCATCGATGACGCGAAGACTCTGGCGGCGGCCCGCGTCGAAATAACGATAGTGCTCGTCGGTGCGGTCGGTCGGAAGGGGCGCCGCGGCTCTGATCTGCACGACCTTCGCGACCAGGAGCATGACGGCGACGTAGGTCAGGATCACCGGCTCCCGCCAGCGGACGTCCGCGTCCCCCTGGACCACGAGCAGCAGCCATCCGCTCACCAACAGCGCGGCGATCAGCGTCTCGACAGGCCAGGACAAATAGTCGCGCACGCGGCGTGTCTCGAACGCGAACGCGACGGCCGGCTGCGTGCCGGCACCGCCGAGGGCGCGACCAGCGGCCGATGCGAAGAGCCCGAGCGAGCCCACGTAGATAGCCGCCGAGCCACCCGCCCAGACCGGCAACCACTGCCAATGTCCGGTGGCCACCAGGGCCGCGAGCGCGATCCATTCGACCGCGTACTCCGCGACAAGCGCCGTGCGATAGCGGCCGAGCCAGGCGACGCCGTCGCCCTCGTAGAAGCCCGGCGGCACTTCGAACGCGAGGAAGAAGCCGGGACCGTGCTTGAGTGGGCGCGACCAGTCCATCCGGGTCAACTGATACGTCCGCACGACGACGATGAGACCGGTGACGAAGTAGAGCAGATCACGGGAAGCATTGGCAGTCATCGCACCCTCCCCTTCGCGCGCAGTCCTTCGAGCTCTTCTCTGACAGCGGCGACGATCTCCTGGTCGCCGAGGCCGGCGAGGATCAGGTCGGCGAGCGCGCCCCGCAGACCCCTGCGTAGCGTCCGGGCCGGCACCTCGCGTCCCGACCGGGAAGCCACGACCGCGCCGGCGCCGTGCCGGATGCTGACGAACCCTTCCTCCTGGAGCTGTCGGTACGCCGTCGCGACGGTGTTGAAGTTGACGCCGAGGTCGCCGGCCACTTGCCGGACCGAGGGCAGCGAGGCGCCCTCGCCCAGGTGGCCGCCGGCGATGAGCGCCTTCACGCCATCGACGAGTTGCTGATACACCGGACGGCTGTCGCGCGTGTCGACTTTCAGGAACATGGTCCCTCGCTCACTGTCTACTGTATGTATACTCTATACAGTTGCGGATGGCAAGGGTGCCCTGTCGGTGCAGGGTCAGGCCGGCCCCGTGGGGCCGCGTCTAAACTGCCGTGGAGATCGACCGGGACCACCGGCCGCAGCGCCTCGGCGGCGCCTTGGGGGCGTCGCTCCTCCTGCACCTCGGTCTGGCCGTGGTACTGTTCTTCGTGCTGAGCTTTCCGACGGCGACGGCGTCCACGCCCGAGCCGCCGATCCCGTTGAACGCCGTGTACTTACCGGCTGACGGGCACGCGGGTGGCGGGGGCGGCAAGCCAGGGCCCGCGCCCCGGCGGCCGCTCGAGGTCGCCCCCCACAACCTCCCGGCGCCACCTCCGGTCGAGCCAAAACCGCTGACGCCGGAGCCGGAGAAACCGCTCCCGACGCTCGACGCCACGTTGACGACGAACTCAGCGGACGTGCTGCAAGCGGCCGGCCGCAGCGGCGTGTCGCTCGAGGGCGGCGGCGGAGGACGCGGCCCCGGGCTCGGTCCGGGCGTCGGGCCGGGCCTCGACGAGGGGCGTGGCGGACGGAGCGGCGGCGGCCCGCCGTCGCCGGGCGGCGACGTCACCGCGCCGATTCCGATCCTGCAGGTGCAGCCGAAGTACACGACCGAAGCGATGATCGCGAAAGTTCAAGGCAGCGTCCGGCTCTCCATCGTCGTGCGTGCGGACGGCACGGTCGGCGACGTGAAGGTCGTCGATTCGCTCGACACGCGGTTTGGTCTCGACGCGCGAGCGATCGAAGCGGCCAGGGCCTGGCGCTTCAAGCCGGGCCTGCGCCAGGGGCATCCCGTGGACGTGCTGGTCACGCTCATCCTCGATTTCCGTCTGCACTGATCGGCTGTTCGCATCCGCGCATTTTTCTTTACGCCGTCGCGCGAAACATCACGCCGCGGTGACGCGGGTGCGTTAGGATAGGCGCCCTCATTTCTCTCGAAGGAGCTGTGTCGATGGCCAAGAAGAAGTCCGCGAAGAAAACGAAGCCC
>DATEGZ010000265.1:0-13198 GCA_035279905.1 Vicinamibacterales bacterium | reverse complement strand
CGAGCTGCGTCACGGCGCGGCCGGCGAGCGCGCGCCGCACGCCGCGGCGGGTGCCGCGCGCGACGACTTCCGTGTCCCCGCGCTTCTCGATCCACGACTCGCGCACGGCCGCGAGGCCGACGTGGACGTCGGCGCCCTGCGGCCCGCTCGTGTCGTACACGCGCACGGCCGTGCCGTTGGTAAGCGCGATCTCCCGCATCGGCACGCGCACGCCGCGCGGCCCCGTCTCGACCACCTTGCGCGAATTGGGAAAGGCGCGCTCGAAGTCCGCTTCAGTCAACGGCTCGTACTTGGCCATCGACTGAGATTATGGCAGACGACGAACCCAGAGGAACCTGTGGAACCCCTGGGAACCCCGAGGAACCCCCAGGAACCTCTAGGAACCCCAATCAGTGGAATACATAACCGACGCAGAACTTGATCGTCGGACTGTCGATCGCCCCGACCTTGAGCTCGGTGAAGAGGCCCTTGCGGTGCTGGAGGCCCATGACGAAGTTGAGGCCGCCGCCCGCATCGGTCTCGCTGTGATGCGACTCGATGATCAAGGCCGGCCCGGCGCCGAGGTACACGCGCCACGGCTGGTTCTTGAGCGGGATCGAATAGACGAGCTCGAAGTTGAACGCAATTAGCGTCGCGTCGTCGCCGAACCCGAACTCCACGTTGGGCCGGAACGTGACGTGCTCGATGAGCGGCGCCGTTTCAACGTGTCCGCCGAAGTAGAACTGATCCGGGTCGCCGCTGACGCCGGCGCGCACGCCAAACGTCGGGTCGGTGCTCGGACGCGGCGGCGGTGTGCGGCGCGTCTGCGCCATCGCCGGCGTTGCGAAGACGAGCAGACCGATAGCCAGAACAGGCAGGAATCGTCGCATCATGGCGCTGGAAAACTGCAAGAACGACGCCAGCTAGTTTTTCGAATTATGTCGAAGGATCAGGGCCGACGCGGCCTCGTCAGCGCCCGTTTCTGCCTGGGGTCCGCCCTGATTGGTCACGACGAGCACCGCGAAGTCCTTGAGCGGCGCCATCCACACGACCGCGAAGTTCATCGTGTTGCTGCCCGCGTGCGTGTAGACCGTGCCGCCGGCCCACGGGCGATCGGCAACGAGCCACCCGGCCATGTAGTTGCCGCCAAACGGCGCCGTGTGGAGGAACGTATAGCTCTCGGGCTTGAGCAGCGCGCCATGGCCCTCGAGCCCGCGCAATTGATCGACGATGAACTTGCTCCAGTCGGCGAGCGAGCAGTGGACGGTGCCGGCCGGTCCCAGGACCGGAGGATTGTCGACATCTGGACCGTTGGAGGGCATCGGGCTTCCGTTGGTTTGATGCGGCCACGGCTGATCGATTTGCCCGGGCGTGCCCGTGCCGCCAAATCCGACTGAGGACATGCCCAGCGGCTTGAAGACGACGTCACGAATCATGTCTTCCCACGCCCGGTCCGCCACCGTCTCGGCCATCGTTGCGGCGATGACGTAGCCGGCGTTGGAGTACTCGTACTTCGTGCCTGGCGTCGAGGAGAGCGGCAGGTAACCGCCCATCGTGATTGCCGCCAGCCGCTGCTCGCGCGGCGACCCCGGCGTCCGCGCGATTTGAGCCCACGCGAAATTGGGGACGAGACCCGCCCGATGCGACAGCAGTTGCAGCAGCGTGAGGCCGCCGAATTCCGGCTTCGCGTTCGCGACCTGCTTCGGCAACACCGCTTCGATCGTCGTGTCCCACGTGAGTTTGCCCTGCTCGACGAGCTTCGCGATGACGACCGCGGTCATCGCTTTGGTATCGGAGCCCAGATGCCAGAGATCGTCCGCCGTCGCCGCGACGTCGGCGCCCGCTTTCCGCACGCCAGTCACGCCGAGCGATCGCAGTCCCTGACTGGTGACGATCGCGCCGCCGAGCGCCGGCAGGTGATGTTTCGCTCGAATCGGCTCGAGCAGCGCGGCAATTTGCGGATCGTTCTGCGCCGCCTGCGGGACGTTCGCATCGGGCGTCGCGTGAGTCGTCACGATCGTCGCCGCCAGGAGCACGAGCATCCACCTGCGCACACACTCACCCTGCCTTTCTCAAGACCAGACACTTCAGGTAGTGCGTCTCGGGCACGCCGATGAGCACCGGATGGTCCCGCGCCTGCGTGCGCTTCTCGACGAGCGTGACGGTGGCGCGCGCGTCCATCGCGGCGTCGGTGACGACCGCGACAAACGTCGACTCATCGACATGATACGAGCAGCTGCACGTGATCAGATGGCCGCCGGGCGATAGCAGCCGCAGCGCCCGCAGGTTGATCTCCTTGTACCCGGCCAGGGCTCGTCCGACGGCGGCGCGATTCTTCGCGAACGCCGGCGGATCGAGCACGATCGTGTCGAAGTGTTCGCCGCTCGCTTCGAGCTCGCGCAGCTCGTCGAACACGTTCACCTCGCGCACGTCGATGTTGGTCAACCCGTTCGCCGCTGCGTTCGCGCGCGTGAGCGCCACGGCCGACGCCGACGAGTCGAGCGCGGCGACCGATTCGCACCGGCGCGCCAGGTGCAGCGCGAAGCCGCCGTTGTAGGTGAACGCGTCGAGCGCCCGCCCGGTCGCGTAGCTGGCCGCGACGACGTGGTTCTCGCGTTGATCGAGAAACAGCCCGGTCTTCTGCCCCTGTCGAAGGTCCGCCCGGAACGTCACGTCCCCTTCGCGCACGGCGACGGTCTCCGGAATCTCGCCCGCCAGCACGTCAACCCGCTCCTCCAGTCCTTCGAGCCGCCGGACCTTCGGGTCGTTCCGCGCCACGATGCCGCGCGGATGGATGATCTCGGTCAGCAGCTCGACGATGAGCCCCGAGCGGCGATCCATGCCCTGGCACAACGTCTGGATCACGAGGTACTCGCCGCTCGCATCGCCGTACTGGTCGACGATGAGCGCCGGCAGGCGATCGGCCTCGCCGTGCACGAGCCTGCGCGCGGTCCCGTCGATGGCGAGCGTGGCGCGGTAGTCGATCGCCTGCCGCAGCCGGCTCTCGAACAGGGCACGTTCGTCGATATCGTCTTTCCCTGAACCTAACGAACCCAACGAACCTAACGAACCGACAACCATGATCCGAAGTGCAATCTGCGACTGACTACTCCACAGCCCCCATCCGACCGGCCGCCGCCGTTCCTCGCGCACGCGCACGAGGTCACCCGACTCGGCCTCGGCCTCGACGATGTCGGACTGGTAGATCCACGGGTGGCCGCTGCGCACTCGATCGGCGCCGCGGCGCGAGATCACGACGGTTGGTGTCATGTCGTCCGCGTCATTCTACGAAATCCGCCGGGGACGCTCCGGGGCGTTTGGTATCATGCGCGCATGCGAATCGCGCTCGGCGCGGACCACGCCGGGGTCGCGCTCAAGAACACGATTCGGCGGCTCCTCGACGAGCGCGGCATTACGTATCAGGATTTCGGCACGGACTCGACCGAGTCGGTCGACTACCCGGACTTCGCCGCGGTGGTCGGGCGCGAGGTCGCGTCGGGCGCCTTCGATCGCGGGATCCTCGTCTGCGGCTCGGGCCTCGGCATGGCGATCGCCGCCAACAAGATCGCGGGCATCCGCGCGGTGCCGGTGACGGACGAACAGGCCGCGCGCCTCAGCCGCGAGCACAACGACGCGAACGTCCTCGCGCTCGGCGAGCGCCTCACGCCGGCCGACATCGCCCGGCAGATCGTCAACGCGTTCCTCGATACCCCGTTTGCCGGCGGCCGGCACGAGCGGCGAATCGAGAAGATCAGGGCCCTTGATAGGAAATGAGCATTTCAAGATTTGCGATCGCACCACTGCGGATTGATTGCGGATTCCTCAATTGACAATTGATCGGTCCTCAATCAATCTTCAATCTCCGATCCAAAATGCTCCATGCAGGTGTCATGAAACATTTGTCATCGACTGATCCCGACATCGCCGCCGCCATCCGCAACGAAGTCCGACGCCAGGAAGAGGGCCTCGAGCTGATCGCGTCGGAGAACTTCGTGAGCCTCGCCGTGCTCGAGGCCGCGGGCTCCGTGATGACGAACAAGTACGCGGAGGGCTATCCGGGCAAGCGGTACTACGGGGGATGCGAGTTCGTGGACGTCGCCGAATCGCTCGCGATCGATCGCGCGAAGCAGTTGTTCGGCGCCGAGCACGTCAACGTCCAGCCGCACTCGGGCGCGCAGGCCAACATGGCCGTCTACATGACGGTGCTGAAGCCCGGCGACACCCTCCTCGGCATGAACCTCGCGCATGGCGGGCACCTGACGCACGGCCACCCGCTGAACTTCTCCGGCAAGTACTTCAACATCGTGCCCTACGGCGTGAAGAAGGAAGACGAGCGGCTCGACTACGACGAGCTCGGACGCCTCGCGCGCGAGCACAAACCAAAGATTATCGTCGTCGGCGCGAGCGCGTACCCGCGCGCGTTCGACTTCGCGCGCATCCGCGCGGTCGCCGACGAGGTGGGCGCGCTCGTGATGACCGACATGGCGCACATCGCCGGGCTGGTGGCCGCCGGCGAGCATCCGTCTCCGGTGCCGCACTCGGATTTCGTGACCACGACCACGCACAAGACGCTGCGCGGGCCGCGCGGCGGCATGGTGCTCTGCCGCCAGCAGTTCGCGAAGGATCTCGATCGCGTCGTGTTTCCGGGTGTCCAGGGCGGCCCGCTCATGCACGTGATCGCCGCCAAGGCGGTCTGCTTCAAGGAAGCGCTCGCCCCGGCGTTCAAGACGTACCAGCAGCAAATCGTGAGGAACGCCGCGCGGCTCGCGGGCCAGCTCGCCAACGCCGGCTTCCGCCTCGTGAGCGGCGGCACGGACAATCACCTCATGCTCGTCGACGTCTTCTCGCGTGGGCTCACCGGCAAGGTCGCCGAGGCCGCGCTCGGTCGCGCCGGCATCACGGTGAACAAGAACGCGATTCCGTTCGACCAGCATCCGCCGATGACCGCGAGCGGCGTCCGCATCGGCACGCCGGCGGTCACCACGCGCGGCATGCGGGAGGGCGAGATGGATCAGATCGCCGCGTTCATCGCGCGCGTGCTCGCGGCGCCTGACGATGAGAGCGTCGCGAAAGCGGTGCGAGCCGACGTGGAAGCGATGTGCCGGAAGTTCCCCCTCTACCCCGAGCTCGCCCACTAGGCCTCGCGGATCGCGTCGAGCACGCGCTCTCCGACGCGGGCCCGGTCGCCTCCACGTTCGAGGGCTTCGAGCCTCGTCCCGGTCAGCGGCGTCTGGCGGCCGAAGTCGCGCGCACCGTCGATGGCGGCGGCACGCTCGTCGCGGAAGCCGGGACGGGCACCGGCAAGACGCTCGCCTATCTCGTGCCGGCGGTGCTGGCCGGCCGCCGCGTGCTGATCTCCACGGGCACGCGAACGCTGCAGGATCAGGTGTTCTATAAGGATCTGCCGGCGCTCGCCCGCGCGCTCGATCTCGAGATCCGCGCCGCCTACATGAAGGGCCGTACGAACTTTCTCTGCCTGCATCGATTCGAGCGGCTGAGTGAAGCCGCGGCGGGGCTGCCGCCCGACGAGCGCCGCTGGCTCGAGCGCATCGCGGAGTGGGCCGCGGCGACCGCGACCGGCGACCGCAGCGAAATCGAAGACCTGCCCGACGATTCGCCGCTGTGGAGCGAGCTCACGGCGACGAGCGAGCAGTGTCTGGGCCGCGAGTGTCCACGCCACGCGGAGTGCTTCGTCACGCGGATGCGCGAGCGCGCCGCCGACGCGAGCATCGTCATCGTCAACCATCACCTGTTGTGCGCGGACGCGTCGGTCCGCCAGAGCGAGTTCGGCGAGGTGATTCCCGACTGCGACGTCCTCGTGATCGACGAAGCGCATCAGCTCGAAGACGTCGTCACGCAGTACTTCGGCCTGTCGCTGAGCACGTACCGCATCGACGATCTGGCGCACGACGGCACGGCCGCGGTGGCCACCGTGCCGGCCGAGGACGGGCGCTTTGCCGTCGCGGTGGCGCGCGCGCTCAGCGACGTCCAGCACGCGGCGCGGCGGTTGTTCGACGCCGCGCGGCAGGAGCTGCGGCGTAGCGACGGATCGGGCGACCGCGTGACGTTGTCGCCGGCGGCGGCCGAGCGGCTGAACGACGTCGGCATCGACCTCTCGAACGCGCTGGACGCGCTCGCGTCCCGCATCGCCGAGCCCGCCGAGGTGCCGCCGGATCTGGCCTCCATCGGACTGCGCGCGGCGACGCTGCGCGAGGAGCTGAAGCAGCTGCTCGCGACCGGCGACACGACGTACGTGCACTTCATCGAGGCGCGCGGGCGCGGCGTGTTCCTGCGTGCGGCGCCGATCGACGTGGCGGACGTCATCCGCAACGCCGTGCTCGGCACGCGATCCGCGACCGTGCTGACGTCGGCCACGCTCGCCGTCGACGGATCGTTCGACTACGTGCTCGGCCGCCTGGGTGTGAGAGACGCGCAGACGCTGCGCCTGCCGTCCGAGTTCGACTTCACGTCGCAGGCGGTCCTCTACCTGCCGTCGGACATGCCGGATCCGCGCGCGCCGGAGTACAACGCGGCGGCGGCCTGGAAGATCGCGGAACTGCTCGATTGCACGGAGGGGCGGGCGTTCGTGCTGTTCACGTCGTACGCGGCGATGCACGACGTCTACGCGCGCCTCGAGCCCCGCGTCTCCTGGCCGCTGTTCGTCCAGGGATCGGCGCCGCGCACGGCGCTGCTTCGCGACTTCCGCGCGACGCCCAACGCCGTGCTCCTGGCCACATCGAGCTTCTGGCAGGGCGTGGACGTCGCCGGCGAAGCGCTGAGCTGCGTGATCATCGATCGGCTGCCGTTCGCTTCGCCCGGCGATCCGCTCGTGGCCGCGCGCATTGCCGCCATCCAGTCCCGCGGCGGCCAGCCGTTTCAGGACTACCAGGTGCCGCTCGCCACGCTCACGCTGCTGCAAGGCCTGGGCCGGCTCATCCGCACGCGCACCGACCGCGGCGTCCTCGCCGTCCTCGATCCACGCCTGACGCGCATGAGCTACGGGCGGCGGTTCCTCGCGTCCCTGCCGCCGGCGCCCATCACCGACGACGTCCGCGCGATCGAGAACTTCATGAGACGCGGCTGAAGGCCGGGCGCCTTCAACGATAGAATGATCCGCTGTCCCCCAGGCTTCGCGGAATCATCATCGAACGCTCCTGTTCATTCGGAGGAGTCATATGCACGTCACACGCGCTGGTATCGCCGGGACCGCCGGGGCGGCGGTTCTGCTGGTTCTGCTCACCGCCTGGCCCGCTCACGCCGATCCGTTCACGTTCAACACGGGAAATCTCGACGGACGCATGGCGTCTGCCAGCCGGCCCAATAGTGCCTTCGGATTTGAAATCGAAACGGCCGACGACTTCGTCCTCACTGACCGCACGTTCATCACGGGCGCGACGTTTACCGGCCTGATTACGGGCAACTCGCCGATCAACAGCATCGGTCAGGTGGTCGTCGAGATCTACCGGGTGTTTCCGGAGGACTCCAATCTCGGACGAACCAGCGGAGCGCCTCTGTTCACGACGCCCAACGTGCCCACGCGGGTGAATTCGCCATCTGATGTCGAGTTCGATGACCGCGATTCGGTGCTCGGCACGCTCTCGTTCACGACGACGGACCTCGGCCGGTTTACGGCGGTCAACTCGGTCCAGCCAGGCGGCATCAACCCGAAGCCAAACCAGACCACCGGCGGAGATGGATCGATCGCGGGCGAGGGAGTCCAGTTCTCCGTGACGTTCAGCACGCCGCTGATCCTGCCGGCGGATCACTACTTCTTCGTGCCGCAGGTGGAGGTCACGAATGGCAGCGGCGCCTTCTACTGGCTCTCGGCGCTGAGGCCGATCGTGTCTCCGGGCACCCCGTTTCCTGCGGGTTTCACGGACCTGCAGAGCTGGACGCGAGACGGCGTCATCGATCCCGACTGGCTGCGCATCGGCACCGACATCGTCGGCGGCAATCCAGCGCCGACCTTCAACGGCGCGTTCTCGCTGACCGGTGAGACGGTGCCAGAACCGGCGAGCCTGTCGTTGCTCGGCCTCGGCCTGGCAGGCACGCGCGTCGCCCTGCGCCGGCGGATGAAACGATCCTGACGCGCCACGCGCGCAGGGAAGGAGAACCGTCCATGTCTCTTCGACACTTGCTGTGCGTGCCCGCGCTGGTCCTCGCCGTGTCGGGCTTCGCACAACCGCAGCCGATCGTGGCCACGGCGACGTTCAGGAACGCGACCGGCGCGGTGGTCGGCACCGCGGAGCTCGCGCTGACCATCCGCGGCACGGCCGTCATGATCAACGCCACCTTCCCCAAGCTGCCGGTCGGCGTGCACGCGATTCACGTGCACGCCGTCGGCAAGTGCGAGGGCCCGGATTTCGCCAGCGCGGGCCCGCACTTCAATCCGACGATGAAGCAGCACGGCACGGCGAACCCGAACGGCGCGCACGCGGGTGATCTTCCGAATTTCGAGGTGCTCGCCGACGGCAAAGGGGACATTGCCTACACCGTGCCGGGCCTGTCGTTCGGATCCGGCGCGGACTCGCTCTTTCATGCCGGCGGCACCTCGCTCGTCGTCCACGCGGCGGCCGACGACAACAAGACGGATCCGTCCGGCAACTCGGGCGCGCGGATCGCGTGCGGCGTCATCGAGAAGAAGGCGCCCTGACGCCGCGGAATCGTGCGCTGATTTCGGAGGGCATCACCCATGTTGTCCGCCAACCTGATAGAGCTCATCTCCATTCACGCCAGCCGTCTGACGAGCGACGTCGCCCTGGACCTCAGCACCAACGAGCGCACCAGCGGATTCCGTACGGTGCCGCTCAAGGACCTCGAGCCGCGGATCTACGAGCTGTTCCACCATCTCGGCAGCTGGATTGGCGACCCGAACGCGGTCCGCGTCCGGGAAGAATTCTCGGAGTGGGGGCGCCGCCGGTTCGACCAGGGCATTCCGCTCAGCGAGATCGTCTACGCGGTGATCCTGGTGAAACACCATCTGCGCCGGTATATCCGGGACAACGGTCTGCTCGAGACGTCGGTGCCCCGCGCCGAAAGCGACTACATCCTGCCGTTGCAGCTGCACAGCGTGCAGGATCTCAACCACCGCGTCGGGGAGTTCTTCGACGAGGCGCTCTACCACCTGGCGCGGGGGTACGAGGCAGGAGCGGGAGGGGCGAGCCCTGCCGCGCGCTGACCTCGGCTGTCACACGCGGGATCGACACTCGCTGAATGTCTCGCGCCACGCTTCCGGCCCCTCTCGATCCCGCGTGCTATGATTCGCGCCGACGCATGCTGCGCTCGATCGCCGACGTCGACGCGGTCGGCTCGACCGCCTCACCCGCTGCTCAAACGGACCTCGGCCCGCGGCCGCCGCTCAAGTGGCTGGGCGGCAAGCGCTGGCAGATTCAACATCTCCTCCCCTACTGGACGCCGAACGCGCATCGCCGATTGGTCGAGCCGTTCTGCGGCGGACTGGCCGTCGCGCTGGGACTCAAACCGGCGCGCGCGCTGCTCAACGACGTCAACCCGCACCTGATCAATTTCTACTCGCAGCTCAAACGCGGGCTCGTGCCGTCCGCGAAGATGGTGAACAAGAAGGCGCCGTACTACGCGGCGCGCGACGAGTTCAACGCGCTGCTCGCGAGCGGGCGCGGCGACACCGAGCGCGCGGCGGAGCTCTTCTACTACCTGAACCGCACGGGCTACAACGGCCTCTGCCGCTTCAACAGCAAGGGCGTCTTCAACGTCCCGTTCGGCCGCTACAAGACGATCAACTACTTCGAGGCCGACGACTTTCAGCCGTACGTCGCCACGTTTCGCAGGTGGGAGTTCTCCAACGTCGAGTTCGACGAGATGCGCCTCGCGCCGGACGATTTCGTCTACGCCGACCCGCCGTACGACGTCGAGTTCACGCACTACTCGCAGGGCGGATTTTCGTGGGACGACCAGGTCCGCGCGGCGACGTGGCTCGCGAAACATCGCGGTCCGGTGGTGTTGTCGAACCAGGCCACGCCGAAGATCAAAAAGCTCTACGAGTCGCTGGGCTACTCGCTCACCCTGCTCGCGGCCCCGCGCCGCGTCAGCTGCACCGGCGATCGCACCCCGGCCTCCGAAGTGCTGGCCACCAGGAACCTGCCGGATGGCCCGTGACACCGCGACCGGCGGCGTGCTCGAACAGATGGTGCTGCCCGCGCTGAAGCTCGGCGGCTACACCTGCGCGCTGCAGGTCGACGTCGGCGCCCGTCCCGGCTACGGCCGGCACATCGTCGACGCGGTGGTGCAGAAGGGCGAGGAGCGCCTGCTGCTCTCCGTCAAATGGCAGCAGACCGGCGGGACCGCCGAGCAGAAGGTGCCGTTCGAAGTCATCTGCCTCGCCGAGACCATCCGGTCCGGCGGCTACACGAAGGCCTACCTGGTCCTCGGCGGCGAGGGGTGGAAGCTGCGCCAGTTCTACACGAGCGGCGGCTTGTCGGAGCATCTCAAGGGCGCGAGCCGGGTGGAGATCGTGACGCTCGAGGGCTTCATCGCCCGGGCGAATCAGGGCCGGTTGTAGGTGTAAACTCTCGATAGGTGTGAGGAGGAGGCTATGGCGAAGCAGCTCGTCCGCGTCCTGATCGTACTCGCGTGCGCCTGGATGATGGCGCTCATTGCGACGCCGGCCCAGGCGCAACAAGGTTCCATCAAAGGGAAGGTCGTTGACGAGGCGGGCAAGCCGGTTGCCGATGCCGACATCACCATGGACTTCGTCGGCGACTACAACCGGCAGTACAAGGTGAAGACCGACTCCAAGGGCCAGTGGGTCAAGGCCGGCATGCCTTCGGGCGGCGGCGTCTGGACGCTCACGGCCGTCAAGGGCGAGCTCTCCGGTCAAATCAAGGGCGTCAGGGTCATCATCGGCGAGATGACGGCGGTCCAGGACATCGTCGTCAAGGCCGGCGGCGTCAGGAACGACGACACGGCCAAGCTCAGCAACGACGAGATCGAGAAGCGGAACAAGAAGCAGAAGGAGCTCGAGCAGCTCTTCACGGACGCGAACACCGCGATCGAAGCCGGCAACCTCGACGAGGCCGTCACGAAGCTCACGCAGATGACGACCGAGATCCCGACCTGCTCGGCGTGCTTCGCCAAGCTCGGCGACATCTACGTCAAGAAGAACGACCTGGCGCAGGCCGAGACGGCCTACCTCAAGTCCGTCGAAATCGATCCGAAGCAGGCCGGCGTGTACAACGCGCTCGCCTCCGTCTACAACTCCCAAAAGAAGTTCGACGACGCCGCCAAGATGAGCGCAAAGGCGAATGAGCTCGCCGGCGCCAGCCCGACCGGCAACAACGCGGAGTCGGTGTACAACCAGGGCATCATCTTCTGGAACCAGGGCAAGATGCCCGAGGCCCTGGCGCAGTTCGCGAAGGCCGTGGAGCTCGATCCGAAGATGGCCGACGCGCAGTACTGGCTGGGCATGGCCTACGTCAACGCTGGCAAGCTGCCGGACGCGAAGAAGCCGTTCACCGAATACCTCAAGCTCGAGCCGACCGGCCAGTACGCCGACACGGCCAAGGCCATGCTGGCGATGATCAAGTAGCAATGCCGCCGAGCGCGGTCGTTGCCGAACAGCTCGACGCCGTGCGCCGCCGCTTGAGTGCGGCGGCGCATCGCGCCCACCGCCAGCCCGAAGACATCCAGCTCGTCGCCGTTTCCAAGACCTTTGGCCCGGAGCTCGTGCGCGAGGCCGCGGCCGCGGGCCAGCGCCATTTTGGCGAGAACCGGGTGCAGGAGGGGCTCGACAAGATCGGCGCGCTCCGCGACCTCGAGCTCGACTGGCACCTCATCGGTCATCTTCAGTCCAACAAGGCGCGGAAAGCCGTCGAGGCGTTCGCCTGGATCGAGTCGGTCGACAGTCTCGAGCTGCTGAAGAAGCTGGACCAGGCCGCGGCCGCCGCGGGCACACGGCCGACGATTCTCGTGCAGGTCGATCTGGCGCACGAGGCGACGAAGTTCGGCGCCGACGAGCGCGAGGCGGCCGATCTCGTGAAGGCCGCGCTCGACGCGCGCGCGTTGACGCTCGCGGGCCTGATGACCGTGCCGCCGTTCCCCACCAACCCCGAGGACTCGCGCCCGTGGTTCCGGCGGCTGCGCGACGTGCGCGATGGCCTCGTCGCGAGCGGCGCGCCGGCGGGCCGACTGAAAGAGCTCTCGATGGGCATGAGCCACGACTTCGAGGTCGCGATCGAAGAAGGCGCGACGATCGTGCGCGTGGGCACCGCGATTTTCGGCCGCCGCGTGCCGCCGAAATGACGCCGGGAGTAGTTTTACGTTTTGCGTAAAACTACTCCCGGTATGATTTGCTCGTGCGCATCGACGTGAAGGTGATTCCGCGGTCGCGGCGCGCCGGGATCGACGGCGTGCGTGACGGACGCGTGATCGTGCGCGTCACGGCGCCGCCAGTCGATGGCGCGGCCAACGACGCGACGATCGACGCGCTCTCTGCCGCGCTCGATCTTCCCCGCCGCGCGCTCCGCATCGTCGCGGGCGCCTCGTCACGCAACAAGACCATCGAAATCCTGTCGGCCGACGCCGCCGCGATCGCGGCCAGGCTTGGCCTGCGCCCGTGACGGCTCCGACGCTCGTCATCGAGCACCTCGAGGAGCTGTATCCGGTGGCCGGTCCCGGCCCGCGCGCGGGCCGGCGCCAGGGCGATCACGCGGCGATTCGCGACGGCGCGATCGCCTGCGCCGGCGAGCGCATCCTGTCAGTGGGCACGACCGCGGACGTTCGCCAGGCTGCTCCGCCCGGATCCGCGACGCGGGTCATCGACGGCCGCGGCAAGTCGCTCGTTCCCGGTTTCGTCGATGGCCACACGCACATCGTCTTTGCCGGCGATCGACGCCAGGAGCTCGGCCGCCGCCTGGCTGGCGCGACGTACGCGGAAATCGCCGCGGCGGGCGGCGGCATCCTCTCGACGGTGCGCGCCACGCGTGAGGCGACCGAAGACCAGCTCGCGGACGCCACGCGCGGCCGGCTCGCGGAGATCCTGGCGGCGGGCACGACGACGTGCGAGGCGAAGAGCGGGTACGGGCTCGAGACGGACTCGGAGCTGCGCATGCTCCGCGTCATCGCGCGTGTCGGCGCCGAGCAGCCGGTCGAGCTCGCCTCGACGTTCATGGGCGCGCACGAGGTGCCGCCCGAGTACCGCGGGCGTCAGGCGGATTTCGTGCGGCTGATCATCGACGAGATGATC
>DATEGZ010000264.1:0-30313 GCA_035279905.1 Vicinamibacterales bacterium | reverse complement strand
CGGCGCCGAGCGCGCGCGAGACTGCCACGGCGCTTCTCGCGCGTCTGCGCGCGATCGACACCTCCGCGCTGTCGTTCGACGAGAACATCGATCGCCGCTTTCTCGAGACGATCTTGATCGGACGGATCGTGTCCGCGGCGCCCGGCCAGCCGATGGGCGAGGCCGCGTACACGCGCATGCTGCGCGAGCAGGACCTGCTCCCCTACGACGCCCAGTCGCTGTGGACGTTCGCGCACGCGGAGTTCGACGCGACGGTCCAGCAGCTCGAGGCGCTCGCGCGCCGCATCGATCCCGCGAAGACGTGGCAGCAGATCGCGAACGAAGTGAAGGCCGACCATCCCGAGGCCATGCGGATGATCGAGGCGCACCAGGAGGTCGTCGACAAGGCGCGCGCGCACATCGTCTCGAAGAATCTGATGACGCTGCCGTGGCCGGAGACGTGCACGGTGGTGCGGCGCGTGCCGACGGCCGGCAACAACCCGTACTACGGCTCGTTCTCAGGCGCGACGTCGCGGCCGCCCGGCCCCGACGGCACGCTGCGCGGCGAGTGGCAGATCAACCCGTTCGATCCGGCGTGGGACGCGACCAGGCAGCACGATTACCTCGTCGAGCACGACTGGGGCGTGATCCTCGTGACCGCGCCGCACGAAACGTACGGCGGGCATCACGTGCAGATCATGTATCAGATGCACAACCCGCGACGGCTGCGGCAGTCGCAGAGCACGTCGATGTTCAGCGAGGGCTGGGGTCTCTACAACGAGCAGCTCTTCCAGGAGACCGGCTTCTTCCCCGACGAAAAAATCCATCTGCGCCAGTTGCAGCTGCGATTGTGGCGCGTCGCGCGCGTGATCTACGACTCCGGCCTCCAGACGGGCCGCATGACGCGCGACGAGGCCGTCAGCCTGATGATCGACAAGGTCGGCTTCCTCCGGTGGGCTGCAGAAGACGAAGTCGATTCCGCGATCGCGCGGCCCGGCTACTTCATCGGTTACTACATGGGCTACTCGGAGATCATGAAGATGCGCGACGAGTACCGCCGCGCCCGCGGCACCGCGTTCACGCTCAAGGACTTTCACGATCGGCTGCTCGCGATCGGCAGCATGCCGCCCGCGCTCGTGCGAGACGCGCTCATGCACGAGGTCGCGCGGTAGCTAGCCTTCTCGCAGCGCGTCCAGTGGATTCGCCCGCGCGGCGCGCCGGGCGGCCAGGTAGCACGCGGACGCGGCAATGGCGGCGAGCATCGCGGCCACACCGATGAAGGTGAAAGGATCGGTCGGCGCCACGTCGTACAGCTCGTGCGCGAGCACGCGCGTGAGGGCCGCCGACACGACGAGCCCGATGACGATGCCCGCGATCGGCATCCGCAGGCCGGCGGCGACGAGCAGGCGCAGCACGTCGCCCGGCGTCGCGCCCAGTGCCACGCGCACGCCGATCTCGCGCGTGCGCTCGGCCACCGCGTAGTGCGTGAGCGCGAAGATCCCGCCGGCCGCCAGCAGCAGCGCCAGCCCCGCCATGATCGCCAGCAGCACCGTCTCGAGGCGGCGCTGCGACAGAAAGTCGCCGAGCTGCGCCTCCGCGGTCGAGATGCTGGCGATCGTGACCAGTGGCATCGCGCGGATGACCTCCGCCCGGACCGTAGGCGCCAGTCGCTCCGGCGCGCCCGACGTGCGCACGAGCAGATCCGCCCGGCCGTACGAGGAGGGAATGTAGGGGCCGTAGTACTCGGGAATCGACGAGCGCTCGAGCCCGCCGCGATGCATGTCGCCGACGACGCCGACGATCTCGTACCAGTACGTCTTGTTCGTGGGATCGATGCAGAACCGCCGCCCGATCGGATTGATCCCGGGAAAAAACCGCGTCACGAACGCGTGATTGACCACGACCGGCTCCGGAATCGCCCGGCGCTCCTTCTCCTCGAGCGATTGGTCGGTCACGACCGACGACCACAGGGCGCGGATCTTCTGCTGCGTGTCTTCCCGCGTCAGCAGCCGGCCCTGTTGAAGCGGCACGCGCATCAGCGGAAAGAACCCCGGTGTCACGACCGCGTCGTTGAGCTCGCCGGCTTCGCCCTCATTCGGTGAGCGGCCCGGAATCGTGATCGACGCGTGGCCTTGTCCGGCCACGAACAGGTCGTCGGTGGCGGCGACCGCCGACACGTCCGCAATGGCGCTCACCCGGGCGATCAGATCGGTCATCGCCTGTTCGCGCGCGCGCGCCCTGGACTGAGCGATGACGGAGGTTTGCGTGCGCTCCTCGGCCGACGGCGGCGGGTCGTTCGGGAACTCGAGCCGCAGCGTGAGGACGTTGGACGGATCGAAGCCGGGATCAATAGCGTAGACGTGCCGCAGGCTCTTCGCCAGGAGGCCCGCGCCGGCGAGCAGCACGAGCGCGAGCGCGCACTGCGCGAGCACGAGCGCGCCCTGGCTGCGCCGAATCTTCCGCGTGCCCGTGCCCCGGCCGCCCTCGCGAAGCGCCTCGCGCGCATCCTGAGAAGACGCGCGCAGCGCGGGCACGCTGCCAAACACGATCCCGGACGCGATCGACGCGACCGCCGCGAAGAGCCACACGCGTCCGTCGAACCCGACCTCGTCCATGCGAGGCACGTACGCCCTCACCGCATTCGCGAGCAGCGGCGTCGTCCACGCGGCGATCGCGACGCCCGCAATTCCGCCCGCGCCGGCGAGCACGGCCGACTCGACGGCCAGTTGCCGGACGATGCGCCAGCGGCTGGCGCCGAGGGCACGGTGTACCGCAAGCTCGCGCTGCCGCGTGGCGCCGCGCGCGAGCTGGAGATTGGCGACGTTGGCGCACACCACCACCAGCACGAGCGCCACGGCCCCGAGCAGCAGCCAGAGCGCGGCGCGCAGGTTCGCGCCCGCAATCGTGTCGAGCACCGGCACGACCGTCGTGCCGAATCCCGGAAAATCGTCGGGCGCGCCAGGAAAGGCCGACGCGAGTTGCTGGCCGATGTGATTGAGATCGTCGCGCGCGGATTCGGCGGAGGCGCCAGGGGCCAATCGCCCGACCGCCGTCCAGCGCCGCGCCCAGGACGGAAAGCGCTCCTGGCTCTCGCGCGCGAACCGCCAATACGTCGTCGCCGGCAGGAAGATGTCCGTCAGCTTGTCCGGAAAGAAAAACCCTGGCGGCAGGACGCCGACGATCTCGAACTGCCCGGTCCCGCCCTTCGACGGGTCGTCGATCGTGAGCATGCGCCCGACCGCGTCCTCGGCCCCACCAAGCGCGCGCTGCCAATAGGCGTGGCTCACGACCGCCACCGGCGCGCGATTGCGCTCGTCGTCTTCCGAGATCACGCGCCCACGGAAGGCGCCGACGCCGAGGACCGCAAACAGGTTGCCGGAGACGAGCGCGTTCCGCGTCCGTGCCCGCGCGCCGCCCGGCTCGTTCGTCATCGCCGCCGTGCGCCCGGTCGAGAAGAACGCGACCGCAGAGAGAGTTCGGTTCCTTGCGCGCCAGTCGAGGATCGTCGACGAGGCGGTCGCTTCGCGGTGCAGTCCTCGGCGGGCATCGTCCGTCCACACGAGGACGAGCTGGCTGGCGTCCCGGTACGGCAGCGGCCGCAGGAGCACTGCGTTGGCGATGCTGAACAGCGTGGTGTTGGCGCCGAGACCGAACGCCAGCGACAGCACCGCGGTGAAGGTGAAGGCCGGCGCTCGAACCAGACGACGAAGACCGACCCGCAGATCCTGGCCAATCGAGCCGAAGATCGCTTCCCATCCGCCGAGCCGCACTTCCGTTTTCGCGGCTTCGAAGCTGCCCATCCGCACCCGCGCCGCGCGCGCGGCCGCCTCGGGCGTCAAGCCGCGACGAATGCCCTCCTCGGTCGCGAGCGCCAGATAGTGGCGCAGCTCATCGTCGAGATCCTGATCGGCCGCGCCGCCGGCGAAGAGCCGCCGCAGTCCCGAGCTGAGCGTGCGCCAGAGCGCCATGGTCAGGTCTCCAGGAGCCGCGCGATCGCGTCCACGCGGCGTTTCCAGTCGTCGGTGTCGAGCCGGAGACGCCGCCGGCCCGGACGGGTCAGGCGGTAGTACCGCGCCCGGCGGTTGTTCTCGCTGGCGCGCCACTCCCCTTCGATCAGCCCGGCGCGCTCGAGCCGCTGGAACGCCAGGAGCAGCGAGCCCGGGTTCACTTTGAACACGCCGCCGCTGATTTGCTCGATCCTCTGGGTGACCCCGAAGCCGTGCATCGGCTCGAGGCTCAGGCTCTTGAGGATGAGCATGTCGAGCGTGCCCTGAATGACGTCCGTCCCCTTGGCAGCCAAGATGGCACCACTCTGCGCTCTTTCCTCTTGGCTGTCAAGAGGGGGTAGGATACGGTCCGATGAAGATCACGGCCATCAAGGTCTACCAGGTCGATCTCCCGCTGTTCGAAGGCGCGTACCGCTGGTCGGAAGGCAAAGCCGTCTCCGTGTTCGACAGCACGGTGGTGCGCGTCGAGACCGACGCGGGGCTGGCCGGGCACGGCGAGTGCTGCCCGCTCGGACCGGTGTATCTGCCCGCCTACGCCGCCGGCGTGCGCGCGGGCCTCGCGGAAATCGCGCCGCAGCTCATTGGCGAGGATCCGACCGGCCTCGACGTGTTGAACCGGCGCATGGACTACCTGCTCAAAGGCCACGCGTACGTGAAGTCGGCGATCGACGTCGCCTGCTGGGACATCACGGGGCAGGTCGCCGGCTTGCCGGTGTGTCAGCTGCTCGGCGGGCGTTTCGGAGACGCCGTCACGTTGTACCGCGCGATCTCGCAGCGGCCGCCTGCCGAGATGGCGGAGAACGTCGCGGCGTACCGGCGGGACGGCTACACGCGATTCCAGCTGAAGGTTGGCGGACGCGCCGACGAGGACATCGAGCGCATCCGGCAGGTGCGCGCCGTGCTCGACCCGGGCGACGTGCTCGTCGCCGACGCCAACACCGGCTGGCTCATGCACGATGCGGCCCGTGTGGTCAACGCCGTGCGCGATCTGGACGTCTACATCGAGCAGCCGTGCGCGAGCTACGAGCAATGCCTCGCGATCCGGCGCCGGACGCCGCTGCCCTTCGTGCTCGACGAGAACATCGATGCGATCGACATGATCGTGCGCGCGGCACACGACGGCGCCTGCGACGTGGTCAATCTGAAGATCGGCAAGCTCGGCGGCCTCACGCGCACCAGGCAGGTGCGCGATCTCTGTGTGTCGCTCGGCATCGCGATGACGATCGAGGACACCTGGGGCGGCGACATCGTCACGGCCGCGATCGCCCATCTGGCGCACAGCACGCCGGAGGCGTTCCGCTTCACCGCGACGGACTTCAACAGCTACGTCACCACGAGCATCGCGGATGGTGCGCCCCGGCGCGTGAACGGGCGCATGTCCGCCTCGACGACGCCGGGATTGGGTGTCTCGCCGCGCTTCGACGTCCTGGGGGATCCAGTGCTGACGTTCGAGGGCCGGTGATCCCGCTGGTCGAGCGCGCGCGTCACCGGACCAAGCTCGTGGTCTGCTCCAGCGCCAGAGCCGGAGCGTGGGCCGCGCGATACGGCAAGTAGCGCGGCTCCCACATCGCCGCCAGGACTCGCCGCTCGATCTCGGCGGCCGAAAGGGGCGGGGCCGCACCGGCGTCGACGAGCGCGGCGCCGACGGCAGTCGCCACCGCGCGCGAGACCTCCCGCAGCCGGTTGAGTGGCGGGTAGATTGGCGCACCAGCGTGCGGAGCGGTCGACGCGACGCTGACGAGCGCGCGCGCCGCCGCGACGAACGCGACGTCGGGAAGCCACTGCGCCCCGACGGCCGTGGCGCCCAGGCCCACCCCTGGGAAGATGAACGCGTTGTTCCCCTGACCGATGGTGTAGGTCCGGCCGCCGTGTTCGACCGGCGCGAACGGACTGCCCGTGCCGGTGACCGCGGCGCCGTTTGTCCAGCGAATGAGATCGGCCGGCGTGACTTCCGTTTTCGAGTCCGGGTTCGACAGCGCGAGCACGATCGGGCGCGGGCAACCCGCGAGCATGTCTCGCACAATCGACTCGGTGAACGCGCCTGGCTGTCCCGACGCGCCCACGAGTACCGTCGGCCGGTAGCCTCGAGCGACTTCGGCCAGACCGAACGTCCCGTCCGGAGCGGCCGTCCAGCCGGCGGCCAGCGCCCGATCCGCGGCGATGTCGCGTTTGACGCCGGAGAGGCCGGGCCGATCGGACAGAATCAGCCCCTTCGAATCGAGGCAGACGACGCGCGCGGACAGCTCGGCCGCCGGCACGCCCGCATCGCGTAGCGCGCTGCGAACGGCGAGCGCCGATCCGGCGCCGGACGCGCCGGCGCCAAAAAACATGACGCGCGCGTCCTGCAGCCGGCCTCCGGTTTGCCGCAGCGCGCTCTCGATTCCCGCGACGACGACCGCGCCCGTGCCCTGAATGTCGTCGTTGAACGAGAGCAGGCGCCGCCGGTAGCGCGCCAGGACGTCGAACGCGTTCGCGCTCGCGAAATCTTCCCATTGCACGAGCGCGCCCGGATAGACCCGCGCGATCGCGTCGACCAGCTCGTCCAGCAGCGCGAAGTACGGCGCGCCCCGCAATCGTCGTGCGCGAATACCGAGGTAAATCGGATCCCCGAGGCGCGCGGCGTTGTCCGTGCCGACGTCGAGGTCGATCGGCAGGCAGCGC
Source organism: Vicinamibacterales bacterium (assembly GCA_035279905.1). GTDB lineage: Bacteria > Acidobacteriota > Vicinamibacteria > Vicinamibacterales > SCN-69-37 > DATEGZ01. The sequence goes on along the minus strand of DATEGZ010000264.1, from coordinate 23,666 downwards.
GCGGGATGGATGCCCGCGCCGACCGTGTAGAGCGCCAGCTTGCCGATCGCGATCGGCATGCCGCCCACGCCCTGGTCACCGATGCCGAGAATCGCCTCGTTGTCGGTGATGACGATGACGGGCGGGGTGGTGCGTCTGACCTGCTGAAGAACCTCGGCGATGTGCCCGCACTCGTCCGGCGTGATGTAGACGCCGTGCGCATGCCGGTAGATGTGGCTGTACTGCTCGCACGCTTTCCCCACCGTCGGCGTGTAGATGATCGGGACCATCTCTTCGAGATGGTCCTGGACGAGCCGGCAGAACAGCGTTTCGTTGCGGTCCTGCAGGCCCGCCAGGAACACGTACCGCGCGACGTCGTCGGCGGCCTTGAGGTAGTTGCCGTAGGCGCGGGCGAGCTGCTCGTCCGGACTCTGCACGGCCGGCGGCAGCAGCCCGGTCAGCCCGAGCGCAGCACGTTCCTCCCGCGTGAAGCACGTGCCCTTGTTGAGCGCGGGATCGGCCTCGAGCGCCGCGCCGCGCGTGAACACCGCGAGGTACCGATCGCCGCTGTGCGGATCGCGACGCTCCTCGAACTGCCGGACCGGATCCACCCGCTACCTCCGATCGAGCGGCAGGTACGCGCGCTCTGTCGCGCCCGTGTAAATCTGCCGCGGCCGGGCGATCCGGTTGTCCGGGTCGTTCCGGCTCTCCAGCCACTGCGCGATCCATCCGGGCATGCGGCCGATCGCGAACATCACGGTAAACATGTTCACCGGGATGCCGAGCGCCTTGTAGATGATGCCCGAGTAGAAATCGACGTTCGGGTACAGCTTGTGGCTGATGAAGTACTCGTCCTTGAGGGCGATTTCTTCGAGCGTCATCGCGATCTCGAGCTGGCGGCTCCGCACGCCGAGACGGCTGAGCACGTCGATGCACGACTTGCGGAGGATCGCGGCGCGCGGGTCGTAGTTCTTGTACACGCGGTGGCCGAAGCCCATCAGCCGGCTGTTGTCCTTCTTGTCCTTGGCGCGGTCCACGAACTTCTGCACGTCGCCGCCCTCGGCCTCGATCCGCTCCAGCATCTCGATGACCTGCTGGTTGGCGCCGCCGTGGAGCGGCCCCCACAGCGCGGCGATGCCCGCCGACAGGCTCGCGAAGAAATTGGCGCGCGAGCTGCCGACGACCCGCACCGTGCTCGTCGAGCAGTTCTGTTCGTGGTCGGCGTGCAGGATCAGCAGCAGGTCGAGCGCCTTCGCCAGAAGGGGATCGACCTCGAGATCATCACACGGCGTCGCGAACATCATGTGCAGGAAGTTCGCCGAGTAACCCAGCCGGTTATTCGGGTAGACGAACGGCTGGCCGATCGAGTGCTTGTACGAATACGCGGCAATCGTCGGCATCTTGGCGATCAAGCGGACGGCGGCTTCGTGGAGGCTCGCGCCGTTCTGGTCCGCGCTTGGGTAAAAGGTCGCGAGCGCGGCCACCGCCGCGGCGCAGACCGGCATCGGATGCGCGTCCTTGGGCAAAGCCTCGAAGAACCGCCGGAAGTTTTCGTGGAGCATCGTGTGGCGCGTGACCTGACCGGTCATGTCCTTCAGTTGGCCCGCCGACGGCAGCTCGCCGTAGAGCAGGAGCCACGCGACCTCGAGGAACGTGCTCTTCTGGGCCAGCTCGGCGATGTCGTACCCGCGGTAGCGCAGGATGCCCTTCTCGCCGTCGATGAAGGTGATCGCGCTCTTGCACGCGCCCGTGTTGCCGAACCCCGGGTCGTAGGTAATGAGGCCCGTCTGGGCCCGCAGCTTCTGGATGTCAATTGCCGTTTCGCCCTCGCTCCCGGTGAGCAACGGCAGCGTGATCGGCTTGTCGTCGTGGGTGAGCGTCGCCGTCGCTGGCGGCGCAGTCTGTGTCGCCATAGAAATCCTCCGCGGAGCGTCCCGCCTTCGCCGATGGTCGGCGACGGCGAGGCAGGCCGCCGCCACCAGTCCCCTCAAAGCAAGGCTGGTGCCGAGAGCCGGTTTGGCAAAACCCTTCGAGAACGCGGGCCTGCTCCCGCGCGGCCCGCAAGAGCGCGGGAATTTGCGCGGTCCCGCGGAATCTTCAATGTTCGGCGCGATGTAAGGTTTACTTGACACGATGTAAGGTATCCATTACACTCGGTTCATGAGCCTGCAACCGAGTGATCAGCGATTTCGGCGCGCCGTTCGCGGCTTCTACGCCTGGCTCGGATCCCTGCTGTTTGCGCTGCTGGCCCCCATCGCGGCCGACATGCTCCTCGACGTCGGCACGCAGCCGGCCAGAATTCTTGCCGTCATTCTCGGATCGATCGGCTGGCTGCCCATGGCCTGGGTCGTCGTCTCGATCATTCGCCTGGGCGACGAATTCCACCGCCGGCTCTACCTCGTGTCGCTTTCGATCGCCTTCGGCGCGTCACTGGTCGTGCTGACGACGCTCGACTGGGCCGTGCGGGCCGACTTCCTCCCCCGTCCGGCGTTGAGCGTGCTGTGGCTGACGTTTGCCCTGTTGTGGCTGGTGAGCCTGTTCGTCTGCAAGCATCGGTTCGAGCGTGTGTCGTGAGAAACAAATTGCGCGAGCTCCGCACGGAGCGGAACTGGTCGCAGGAGCAGCTCGGCGCGCGCGTCGGCGTGTCGCGCCAGGCCATCATCGCGATCGAGACCGGCAAGTACGATCCAAGCCTGCCGCTCGCGTTCAAGCTCGCGCAGGTGTTCAAGCTCAGCATCGAGGACATCTTCAACGCGGATGGAAAATGACCATGCAGCTCTTCAAACACACGATTTGGATCGCGAAGCCGCGTGACGCCGTGTTCGACTACTTCGTCGACTTCGATCAGGCGCCGCGCTGGCGTTCGTTCGTGCGAACCATGGAGCTCGTCGGGCCCGGTCCCGTGCACGCGGGCTCGAAGGTGCACGTCGTGATGGACCTCGGCGGCGACCCGTACGAGTTCGACCTCGAGGTGCTCGCGCTCGAACGGCCGTCGGTCTGGCGTCATCGGACCACTGAAACCGACTACCGCGGCGCGATCGAGTACCGGTTCGAGCCGGAAGCCCAGGGCACGCGCGTGACGATGTCGTGCGAGGTGAAGCCGGTCGGCTGGTACGGCTGGCTCGGCATGCCGCTGCTCTGGCTGCGGCGCGGGCGGTCGTACCGCGAGCAGCTGCCGCAGTTGAAGAGCGCGATCGAGGCGTGATGAGACGGATCGTGTTCGTCGCTCTCGCTCCGCTTCTCATCGCACGTCTCAACGTCGCCAGCGATGCCGTCACGCATCCGTTCGTTGGCGTGACGTACGTCGCGCGATCGGAGGGACCGCCCCACCCTGAGCGCATGCACGTGGTGCAGATCGACCTCGGCGCCCCGGGGATCCGGTTCGAGCTCTCACCGCCGGCGGGCGATCGCGAGACCATCCGGCAGACGACGCTCGAGTTCCTTGAGGCCGAGCACGCGCAGATTGCGATCAACGCGCACTACTTTCTGCCCTTCCCGTCGGCGGATCGTGCGGCCTGGCTGGTCGGCTTTGCGGCGTCCGAGGGCCGCGTGTTCTCCGCGTTCGAGACGCCCGATCAGCAGTACGCGATCGTCCCGCGCGCGCCGGCGGTGAACATCTCGCGCGACAACCGCGCGACGATCGTCCACGCGGATCCGTCGTTCTCCGACGGACGGCACGTCCTCGAGAACGTCGACGTGTGGACCGCGGTCAGCGGATCGGCGCAAATCGTAACCGCCGGCGTCGCGACCGTACCGACCTACCTCGACGATGCGCATCCCGGCGGCACGCTGGCGCCGGGCGGGCCAAGTCAGTATTCGAACGCCCACTCGTGGTACGACGCCGCGACGGCGCGGACGGCGATTGGGCTCTCGCGCGATGGCCGCACGGTCACGCTGTTCACGGTGGACGTTCGGAACGGCAGCGAGGGCATGCGCGTCGGCGACGTGGCCGCGCGGCTGATTCGCGATTACGGCGTGTGGAACGCGCTGAACCTCGACGGCGGCGGCTCGACGTCGATGGCCATGCAAGACCCCACGACCGGCGTCGCCTCGCTCGTCAACTCGTCGTCGGACAATCCAAACGGTCGATCGGTGGGGAGCTCACTCGCGGTGTTTGCGCGTCCGGTGCGATAGACGGCTCGGCCGGACTCATCGACTAGCGTTTCGTCTTCTTCTTCGGCGTTTTCTTCTTCGCCGTCCTCTTCGCGGGCAGGCCTTGCACGTGCGGAACGGCCACGCGCAGGCACGTCGCGACGGCCTTCGCGCTCAGCGCCGGCAGCTCGATGCGGATATATCCCGGCATCTCGCGTCCGCGCATTTCCAGTCGGTGCGCGGCCGGCAGCGCGAGTGCCTCGCGCTCACCGTCCTGCCCCACCCGGATCAGCAAGCCGCGCCTGGACGCGCCCGCGATCAGGTGGCCGTTCAGCATGAAGCCGAGGCCGCCGAACATCTTGACCTCACGGACGCGGCCGGCGTCGCTCAGACCCGCGCGCAAGCGCTCGACGAGCTCGTTCTCGGTCATGGCTCCGATTTAACATCTTTTAGCATCCGTCGTCTGCCGTCTCGCGAATAATCAGCGCATGCGCATCGTGTTCGCACTCTGCGTGACGTTGTGCCTGGCCGTGCCGCTCGGCGGCCAACAGTCAGACATTCGCGCCCACATCGAGGCCTACGTGAAGGCACTCTCGACCGGCTCGGCCGAGCAGTTCGAGGCGATGGCCAAGGTCCATTTCGCGCCGGACTTGCTGACACGCACGGCGAGCCAGCGCGCGGCCATGGTGGCGCGTGTGCACGACGACTTCGGCATCATGGACATCGCCCGCACCTCCATGACGGGCGCGACCCACGCGGATCTCGAGATGCACAGCGCGACGAACTCGATGCCGCTCACGATTGCGATGGAGTTCGAGCCGCAGCCGCCGTACCGCATTACCCAGGTGTCGTTGCGTGCGGGCGGACCAGGCGGGGGCCCGGCCGGTGGACGCGGCGGCGCGGCTGGCGATCCACCGCCACTGGCGCCCCCGCCGATTACAGCGGGCATGAGTGCCGCCGAGCTCTCGACAGTGCTCGACGGCTACCTCGGCAACCTCGCTCGTACGGGTGGTTTTGCCGGCGTAGTGATCGTCAGCAAGATCGGCGAGCCGCAGTTCCAGAAATCGTACGGCGTCGCCGATCGCGAGCGGAATGTCCCGATGTCGCCCGGGCTGCGCTTCAACTACGCGTCGATCGGGAAAGCGTTCACGAAGACAGCCATCGGTCAGCTGATTAGCAGTGGCAAGCTGAAGCTCACGGACACGATTGGCGCGTTGCTGCCCGACTATCCGAACGCGGAGGCGAAGCCGGCCACGATCGATCAGCTGCTCAACTTCCGCGTCGGCGTGGCCGATTTCTTCGGCGAGGCGTTCGCGGCGGCGGACAAAGCGCGGTTCCAGTCCAACCACGACTACTACCTGTTCGTGGCGCCGCAGCCGCTCAAGTTCGCTCCGGGCGCGCGGACGGAGTACTGCAACGGCTGCTACATCGTCCTTGGCGAGATCATCGCCAGGGTGTCGGGCGTGCCCTACGAGCGCTACATCCAGGATCACGTGTTCGCGCCGGCGGGCATGACCACCGCGGGCTTCCTCGCGTATGGCGATCCGGATGTGGCGCCGCCCTACACACGGCGCACGCCTGACGCGCCGTGGAGCTCGGCCATCGGGATGCACGGCCGCCACGGCAGCGCGGCCGGCGGCGCCTTCGGCACGGTGCGCGATCTGCTGGCCTTCGACACGGCGATCCGCACGCACGTGCTGATCGACGCGAAAACCACCGCGTGGTTCTTCGACAATCCCGCGGACGAGCGCGCGCCGCGCGCGCTCGATGCGTATGGCATTGCCGGCGGCGCGACGGGAGCGAACGCGTCGCTCGAATCGGACGGCACGTGGGCCGTGATCACCCTCGGCAATCTGGATCCGCCGAATGCCGTCCGCGTCGGCACCGCGATCGCCGGCGCATTGCGGGGCGAGCCTCGGCCCCCGAGCCAGGGCCCAGGCGCCAACGCGCTCGGCGCCATTGTCGGCACGTGGCAGAGCGACGTCACCAACGGCACGTCCGCGCGGTCGGCCTGCGCCTGGACGCCACAACACGCTGCGGTCGTGTGCGACCAGACGGTCACGACGCCGCAGGGCGTCCAGCACGCGACGAATCTGTACTCGTACGATCCCGCAAGCGGCCGGTACGTGTACTACGGTCTCAACCGCGTCGGCGACGTCGTCAATCCTGTGCCGCTCACTATCGAAGGCGCGATCTGGACGTACGGCGGTCAAAGCGCTGGCCCGGACGGCGTGACCTACCGCACGATCAATGATTTTTCCGCCGGAACGTCATACACGTGGAAGCGGCAGTCCACTCGTGATGGCACGACCTGGACGACGATCGCCGAGGGACGATCGACGCGAGTGGGGTCCGGCCCGCCGGAGCCTCGCTCGTGGCAGCGATAGCGACCTTCACTTGACCGGCACGCGAGCGCGAAGCTCGTCGAACCAGTTGAGGACCACGCGAATCTCAGGCGTCATCGACATTGAGCTGTCGAAGATGCTCAGGATGCGGCCGTCCGGTGCGACGTCCCAGGGACGCTCGGTGATGGGGTTGGACACCGCAAATCGCCGCGGGACAGGTTTCGGATCGCTGAATGTGAACGTCGGTGCCGTCGAGATCGAGACGCTGACGAGCCGGCCGACCTGGGGAACGAAGAGAAGCTCCTTCCCACCGGATGCCCACATCGGATGATGGCCATTCTCGCCATCTTTGGAGATCTGATGGATTTCGCCGGTGGCTGGGAACGGCTGCACGTACACGAATCCTTCACTCCGGTCGGCATCCGTCGAGTACGCCACCCACTTGCCATCGGGCGAGAACACCGCGGTCACCGGGCGTCCGGATTTGACGCCGCCGAACGGGGCGATGCTGCCGTCACGCAGCGAGAGCACGAAGAGCGTGGCCGCCTGATTGGCTTTGAGCACCGTGAAAAGCAGATGATCGCCGGTCGGCGACCAGGATTCCGGGATGTGCTCGTCCCCGGCCTCCGCTTTCGTCAGGCGGACGACGGCGCCCGTGCCGTCGACACGCTGCGCAAAGATGCCGAGGTCGCCTTCGCGGTCTGATTGGAACGCGATTCTGTCGGACTGCGGCGACCAGACCGGGTAACGGTTGCGTTTGCCGACAAGTGTGAGGCGGCTCATCGACGTGCCGCTCTTGAGGTTGTACACCCACACGCTCAAATCTCCGGGCTGCGACAACTCAAACGCGATCGACTTGCCGTTGGGCGCCGCGCGCGGATAGTCGTAGCCGCCAGTGCGCACCGGCAACTGCTCGACGGCTCCGCTGCGGTCGGCAAATGCCAGCCCTCCCGGGCTTGACGTTGTCGCCGGGGGTCCGGCCACGTACGCCAGCACGCCGCTCTCGGAGACGTCGTAATGGGCGGCGCCACTCGTGCCTCGCCGCACGCCTTCGACCACCGCCACCTCGGGTCCGGTGATCTTCAGCGTTCGCGGGTCGAACGGCGCAGCGTAGAGCGTGCCGCCGATCGCGAAGACCAGGTGACCTGTTGGCAGGTAACGAGCCGCACTCGCGCCGTCCCGAACGAGCGTCGTCGCGCCGGAATCGAGCGAATACGCCACGACGCGCCATCGCTCCAACGTCTCCTGGCTGGATGACGATTGGCTGGCGATCGACACCAGCACATGCCGGCCGCCCGGGAGGAATCGCGGGCTGCTTGCGAACTGTCGCGCGTCCAGGGACATGATCTTTTTTGCCGGCGTGCCGTTTCCGAGCATCGACAGGCCGCTCAGCCCGTCTCCCGCAAGCATTCCGTACGGACTCCACTCGAGCGAGATCGTCTGTGGACTCGTCGGCACTATGGTGGCGGGAACGCCGCCTTCGGTGCTGATCCGTTGCACCGTTCGAGCTGTGTTGGACCAGTACGCGATCTCGTGGCCGTCGGGCGAGAAGGCCGGCCCCAACGCGCCCTCGGTGCCTGGGATGAGACGCGCCGCAAATTCTCCGATCGGCCGGACGAACAAGCCTTTATTGCCCACGAAAACGAGATTCGTGCCGTCAGGCGACACCGCCAGGATCGGCCGCGTGCCGCTGCTGAAGGTCTGTTCGTCAGTCAGCGCGATCACGAACCGCGAGGTTGGACGTGCCGCAGTCACGGGACGCAGTGCCCACCACGCGAGGCTGACAACGCCGGCCACGAGCACGGCGGTCGCGGCGAGCGGCAGCAAGCGTCGAGCGAGCGATTGTCTGGCAGGAAGTGGTACGCCGACCGCTCCGATCGGCGCCGCGAGCGACGCCTGGTGATCGATCACGAAGATCGCGGCGGACAGATCGGCGAGACGAGCGCGCCGGCTCTTCTGTAGACAGCTCTCGAGCAGCGCGCGCACCGGTGCGGACGTCCCTGGGGGCAACGTCGCCCATCCCGGCTCGCTCTTCAGCACCGCCGCGAGGGACTCCGACACGTCGTCGCCGTGAAAGGCGCGCGCGCCGGTGAGCATCTCGAACAGCACGCAGCCGAACGCCCACACATCGCTGCGTTTGTCGGCGGCGAGACCCTTCGCTTGTTCGGGACTCATGTACGCCGCGGTGCCGAGCAACATCCCGGCCTGCGTCGCGCCGAGCGTCATCGTCGGCGAATTGGAGACGTCGCGCGCCGATTCGGATTCAACAACCTTGCCGAGACCGAAGTCGAGCACTTTGGCCTGACCGTCGGCGGTGAGCATCACGTTCGCGGGCTTCAGGTCACGATGGACGATGCCCTTGTCGTGCGCGGCGAGGAGCGCGTCGGCGATCTGGCGCGCGAGGCGGAGCGCTTCGGCCACCGGCAGCGGGCCCGCGCTGAGACGTGCGGCGAGCGATTCGCCGTCCACGAGTTCCAGCACGAGGCACGTAGCGGCGCCCGTCTGCTCGAGCCCGTAAATGCCGGCGATGTGCGGGTGACTGAGCGCGGCCAGAATCTGCGCTTCCCGCTGAAAACGCTCCGTGCGCTCGCGATCCGAGGCGACCTGAGCCGGCAGCGTCTTGATCGCGACGTCGCGGTTGAGGCGTGTGTCGCGGGCGCGGTACACCTCGCCCATGCCGCCCTGTCCCAGCAGACCAACGATCTGATACGGGCCGATACTCGTCCCGGGTGGCAACGACACGACTAGACGTTACAACAACTTGCGCTAGTTCTTCCGCGTCATGGTGAGCTTGGCGAATGACGACGGGGTGCCTGCCTTGTCGACGTTGTCGATCGTCCACGCCCAGGCGTCCTTCGCGCGGTCGTAGCTGAACGTCGTGTGGACGCCGGTGCCGTCGGGATCCTTGAACACCATCGAGATGCGGTCGCCGTCACGTTTCCCGTGACCGATGCCGTCCGCGGTGAACGTGAACGTCGCCGTGTTGTCCAGCCAGAGGACGGCATACTCGTTCTTCTTCGCGTCCCAGGCGATGTGGATCCAGGCCTCGTACTGTGGCGCGCCCGCGGCGTCCTTTTCGCGTGACACCTCGTGAATGCGGAGGTACTCGCGCTTGAGGATCCAGTCCACGTCGACATCGTGCGTCGTTGACTGCTTGCCGATGGTGCCGGTCATCACCCAATGCCCCGTCATCTTGTCGAGCAGCGCGTCCGGCGCCGCGGCGGCTGCCGAGCGCTGAGCGCGGACGGTCGGTACGATGAGGACCACCGCGGCAACGGTCAGAAGAACACGAAGCGTGCGCATTGGCGAAGTCACAGTCTACCGCCGGCAGGCAAAAACACAACGGGCGGCGCGATCGTCTGCGCCGCCCGTTCTCACAGATCTCAGAACGCGGTCCCGAAGCCGGCAAAGTACTTCTTGAACGCACCAATCTCCATGGCGAAGACGCCGTCCGTGTTCTTCAGGGTAATGGGTCGCCACCAGCTGACGTCGTACATCGACACGGTGTCGTCCAACACGTCGGCCGTCGCCTCAAAGTAGCCCCACGGATTGCGGAGGACGATCCACCGCCTGCAATTCCGGTAGGCCCAGCCGAGCACGGTGTAGCAGTGCGACCCCACCACGTGCGCTGAGCTGTAATCCACGTGATCCGGAGAGTCGGCGCCGGTGCTGTAGGTCCACGCGGTCATCGGATTGAATGTGCGATAGGACAGGCAGTTCGATCTCAGAATGTTCCAGAGATCGTCGGCGGTGCGATTCTGCGTGTCGTAGTACCGCCGAGCCCCGCCGTTCAGCTGCGCCGTGGCGTACACGCAGTCGCCCCACGCGGTCTGTGTGATGTCGGGCATGTCGGTGGCTGTTCCGGTCTTGAGTTTGGCAAATGCCTTCTCGTAGACGGCTGGCCACGTTTCACCGGCTTCGCTGGATCGGCAATAGATGAAATCACCACTCGCGCTCAGGGGGAGCGCTTCGGTCACCTGAGTCTCCCGGTCGATCGCGCCGCTCGAGTCCGGCTTGTAGAAACGAATCATGTCGTTGAATTGCTCCTGATTCAGGCCCGTCGCCCGCGTCAAGTGTGCGATGCGAAACGGCGTCGCCCACGCAATCGCTGACAGCGCGGCGATGTAGTAGCAATTCGCGACGGCGCCTTGCACCGGATCGAAAAACTCCGCCGTCTCGTGGAAGAACGATCCGGCAGTCGCCCAGTGACCATTCGGCGGAGTCCATCCCAGGTCGACCTTGATCCGGACCTTGGGATCGAACGTGATGGTCTTCACAATCGACAGCGGGAACGCGCGGCCGAGTTGTGCATTTCGCAAGGCCGCCGGCAGCCGGAGCGACACCTCGAGGCGCGACGCCCGCGAGAGATCGAAGCAAAGGATCCGCGCGTCGAGCAGCGCCTTGAGATCCGCCTGGCTGAGCACGTTGCGCAGCGTCCCGTACTGGCTGAGGTCGGTCAACCCGCCGAGCTCCTTGTCGTTCCCCGTCGTCGGCGTGACCACGTCAAGGAGCGGCGAGCGCTCAGGGACGAGCTCGTTTCGGTCATTGAGCCGATGTCCAATGTAGAGCGGACCGCCGTATTTCGGGTCGAACAGCTCGTCATAGGGCGTTGCCAGCAGCTGTTCAAGCACACGCGGCACGTCGGGGATGTCCTTCCAGGCGATCTTTCGCCCGGCGATCAACTCGGCAAGAGCGAACGGGTTGATGACGGCACAGTTCTGTCCCTGATTGGAGCTGGCGGCTCTGGTTCTTGGCGATGTCTTCCTTGCAGCAGGTTTGGTCGGTGGCATGGGCTTCTCCCTTTGGAGCTGGGGAGCGTTTGTCGTATTCGAGCCACGTCGCCTGCCGGGAGCTTGCGTGCTGCGTTGGCTTGATGAAGTCTGACGAGGACGCCAGGCCGTAGTCCTGATGGTTTCCTTAGGGTTTTCTGATTCCTCGCGTCGTAGTATTCATCTGGCGGAGGCCGTATGCGCTGCAACGTGTTGATGACTCTGTGTCTGTGTGTCGCCCTGTCATCGGTTCAGGCGCAGCCGTCAGAGAAGGACGCCGTGCTCGCGACGGTCAACAAGCTCTTCGACGGGATGCGCACTCGCGACCGCGCGCTGCTCCTCTCGGCGTTTGATGAATCTGCCCGGCTGGTGCGGGTTCGCGATCAAAACGGCACGCCTGCGGTGACGTCGTTGCCGATGGATCGTTTTGCTGACTCCGTGGTCGCGGCCAAGGCCGGCGATGTGTGGGACGAGCGTCTGCGCGATCCGGAGGTGAGAATCGACGGCTCTCTCGCGCAAGTCTGGAGCTTCTACACGTTTCGCCTCAACGGCAGCATCACCAGTTGCGGAACCGACGCGTTCACGCTGCTGAAGGTGGGCGCGACCTGGAAGATCACGCAGGTCGCGGACACATCACGCCGGGAGAACTGCGAATGAAGCGGGCCGTACTGTTGCTTTGTCTTGGTGCGTCTGGCGCGCTCATTGCGGCCTCAGCGCCCGCGCCGATGCCCGACTCGCTCCTGACCGGACTGTCATGGCGCCAGATCGGGCCGTTTCGCGGCGGACGTCTGGCCGCCGTGACCGGCGTGCCTTCTGAACCCGAGACCTATTACCTCGGCGCCGCTCTTGGCGGCGTCTGGAAGACGACGGACGGCGGCAATCGGTGGGCGCCGATTTTCGATCACGCCAGTCCGCTCGGTTCGATCGGCGCCATCGCCGTGTCTGCGTCGGATCCGAACGTCATCTATGTCGGCACCGGTGAATCGGCGCCGCGCGAAGACGCGTCGTTCGGTGACGGCGTGTGGAAATCCATCGACGCAGGAAAGACCTGGACGCACGTTGGCCTGACCGACAGCCAGCACATCGCGCGCATCGTCATCGATCCGCGCGATCCGAACCTGGTCCTGGTCGCTGCGCAAGGCCACGTGTACGGACCGAACGACGAGCGAGGCGTCTTTCGATCGACCGACGGCGGCGCGAGCTGGAAGAAAGTGCTGTACGCGGATCGTGAGAGCGGCGCCATCGAACTGGCGGCCGATCCCGACAATCCATCGACGGTCTTTGCCGCGCTGTGGCACGTCCAGCGGACGCCGTGGTTTCTCGACAGCGGCGGGCCAGGCAGCGGACTGTTCAAATCCACCGACGAGGGCGTGACGTGGACACCCGTGACCGGTCACGGGCTGCCCGAAACCGCCCTGGGCAAGATAGGAATCTCGGTCGCGGCGGGCACGGGTGGCCGTCGCGTCTACGCGCTCGTCGAAGCCGACCACGGCGGTCTCTTCCGGTCGGACGATGGCGGCGCGACGTGGACGCGCGGAAGCGACGAGCATCTGCTCTATACGCGCGCGTGGTACTTCACGAAGGTCTTCGCGAATCCTGCGAACCCGGACATCGTCTGGGTCGTCGGCAACTCGCTGTGGAAATCGATCGATGGCGGGAAGACGTTCGCCAAGGTGACCGTCCCCGCCGCGGACAACCACGACTTGTGGATCAATCCAAAAAACCCCGCGCGGATGATCGAGGCCAACGACCAGGGCGTGTTGCTGTCCGTGAACAGCGGCGCGACCTGGGACAAACGCGACAACCTTCCGGTCGGGCAGTTCTATCACGTGTCGACCGACCAGGGATTCCCGTACGTGTTGTTCGGCGGCCAGCAGGACATGGGCGCCCTGGGCATTGCGAGCCGCGGCTGGGGCGGCATCACCGACAAGGACTGGTTCGACGTCGGCGGCGACGATGCGGAGTGCGGATGGGTGTGGCCCGTCCCGTACGACACCAACCTCATCGTGGCTGGCGGCTACAACGGCGCGCTCACACTCTTCGATCGGCGCAGCCATCAGATCCGGGACATCGCGCCGTGGTCGAATGCCAACGGCGGGCATCCGGTCTCCGATCTCAAGTACCGCTTCACCTGGACGTCGCCCGTCGTGTTCTCTCCGACCGACGCTCATCTTCTCTATATGGGTTCGCAGTATCTGACGGAGACGCGCGACCTGGGCCAGAGTTGGCGTGTCGCGAGCCCGGACCTGACGCGGAACGATCCGAGAAAGCAAGGTTCGTCTGGCGGTCCGATCACGCAGGACAACGCGTCGGTCGAGTACTACAACGTCATCTTCTCGATTGCGCCGTCGCCGCTCGAATCTGGCGTGATTTGGATCGGCACCGATGACGGCCTCGTGCAACTGACCACGGACGCCGGCGCGCACTGGGCGAGGGTGACGCCGCCGGAATTGAAGGAGTGGGCGAAGGTGTCGATGATCGAGGCGTCGCGCTTCGATGCGGCCACGGCGTACGTGGCGGTTGACGCGCACAAACTCGACGACATGGCGCCGTACATCTACCGGACACACGATCGCGGCAAGACGTGGACGTCGATCACGACAGGGATCAGCGCGCCGTCGCATGTCTACGCTGTACGCGAGGACCCGAAGCGCAAGGGCCTGCTGTATGCGGGTACCGAAACGGGGATCTTCGTGTCCTTTGACGAGGGCGATCACTGGCAATCGCTGCAGTTGAATCTGCCGCCGACGTCCGTGCGCGATATCGCGTTCAACGGCGACGATCTCGCGGTCGCCACCCATGGCCGTTCGTTCTGGATCCTCGACGCGATCACGCCGCTGCGCGAGGCCACGCCCGACCTTGTGCAGACGCCGGCGCATGTGTTCAAGCCGGCAGCGGCCGTGCGCGTGCATGAGCGAGAGACGTACGTCATTCCGACCGATGGCGTGGGCGACAATCCGCCCAGCGGCGCCATCATCGACTATGCGATTGGCCAGAGTGCCGGCAACGCCGCGGTGAAGCTCGAGATCATCGATGCGGCCGGTCGCACCGCGTTTCGGGCGACGAACGCTTCCGGATCCGACACGAAGCTGGCCGACACGCCCGGCGCGCACCGCGTGAACTGGAATCTGCAGTATCCGCTTCCGGATCTCGTCAAGGGCTCGGCCTACAACGAGCGCGACCCGCGCGGCGTGCTGGCGGTGCCCGGCAAGTACACCGTCAAACTCACGGTGGCCGATCGCGAGCAGTCAGTGCCGCTGACCGTGCTCAAAGACCCACGTTCAACGGCGACCGTGGCGGCCATGACCGAGGAATTCGATCTGGCGACGCGATTGATGGGAATGCTCGCCGAAGTCCACGCGGCGGTCCGTCAGGTCATGAACGTGCGATCGCAAGTGGATCAAGCGCGAGCCAGGGCCAGGGGCATGGCCGATGTGACAACGGCCCTCGATCAGTTCGATGAAGGCGCCGACAGCGTGTTGAACCAGCTCTACGAGCCGAAGGCAAAGTCGAGCAATGACTTGGTCAACTATCCGATGCGCCTGAGCGTCCGCATCGCGTATCTCGAAGACGAAGTGGATTACGGCGACGGCGCGCCGACGACGCAGTTCCGGCAGATGGCCACCGAGTACCGCGCCGCGCTCGATGCGGAGTTGGCGCGCTGGAAAGTGATGATCGACAAGGACCTGGCGACGCTGAACCGCCTGCTGGCGGCGCGCGGGTTGCCCGCGGTCACCGTCAAGTAACACAGTCTAGCGAGGCGGCGCCACCAATCGGGCCATCAAGACACCCTTGGTCGACGCGATCCGCTCGAGCACCGCGGCGGGCACCGCCGAGTCGAGATCCACGACGGTGTACGCGACCTCGCCCCGCGACGAGTTGACCATGCTGTGGATGTTCAGGCCGGCCTGTCCGAACGCTTCTGAAATCTGACCCAGCATGTTCGGCACGTTCGCGTTCGCGCACACGAACCGGTGGTCGGTGTGGCGGGGCGTCACGACCTCGGGAAAATTGACGGCGTTCCGGACGTTGCCGTTTTCCAGGAAGTCGCGAAGCTGATCGACGACCATGATCGCGCAGTTGTCCTCGGCTTCGGCCGTGGACGCGCCCAGGTGCGGAAGGGCGATGCACCGCCGGTGCGCGCGGGTCGCGTTCGTCGGAAAGTCGCACACATAGGCGTGGAGGCGCCCGCTCTCGAGCGCCGCGATCACCGCGTGCTCGTCCACGATCCCCTCGCGAGCGAAGTTGAGGACGACGGCGCCCTTCTTCATCAGCTTCACGCGGTCGTCGTTGATGAGATGACGCGTGGCTTCCGCGAGCGGAACGTGCACGGTCAGAAAATCGGCCGCGCGGATCAGCTCGTCGAGTGACCGGGCCTTCCGGACGGCTGAGGACAACTGCCAGGCGCCCTCGACGGTGAGCCCGGGATCGAAGCCGATCACCTGCATCCCCAACGCGACGCCCGCGTTGGCCACCAGTCGGCCGATCGCCCCCAGACCAAGCACACCAAGGGTCCGGCCGGGCAGCTCGAACCCGGCGAACTTCTTCTTGCCGGCTTCGACCGCCTGGCTGATCTGCTCGTCGGTGCCCTCGAGGCCGCGCGCAAAATCCCAGGCCTCGCAAATCTGGCGACACGCGAGCACGAGGCCGGCCATGACCAGCTCTTTCACGGCGTTCGCGTTCGCGCCGGGCGCGTTGAACACCGGAATCCCGCGCTCGCTCATCCTCGCGACCGGAATGTTGTTGACGCCGGCGCCGGCACGGCCGACGGCCTTCAGACTCCCGGGAATCTCTGAAGCGTGCATGTCGGCCGATCGAACGAGAATCGCATCGGGTTCGGCCAGGTCGGCGCCGCCGATGCGATAGGTTTCGGCCGGGAATCTGGAGAGTCCGACCTGCGCGATGTTGTTGAGCGTACGCACTGTGAACATGCTCGATCCTTCCCCACGGCAAGCGGCAGAGAGACAACGGGCGGCGCGATCTTCTGCGCCGCCCGTTAGTGTGACACTCCGAAAGTTCTAAGTTCCGAGTTCTAAGTTTTAAGTTAGTACCGATAGTGCTCTGGCTTGTACGGCCCGTCGACACTCACGCCGATGTACTTCGCCTGCTCGGGCGAGAGCTTCGTGAGGTGCACGCCGAGCTTCTCGAGGTGCAGCCGCGCCACTTCCTCGTCGAGCTTCTTCGGGAGCATCAGCACGTTCTTGCCGATCTTCTCCGCATTGTTGTGCAGCTCGATCTGCGCGAGCACCTGGTTCGTGAACGACGCCGACATGACGAACGACGGGTGCCCCGTCGCGCAGCCCAGGTTCAGCAGGCGGCCTTCGGCGAGCACGAGCACCGAGTGGCCGTCCGGGAACTGCCACTCGTCGTACTGCGGCTTGATGTTGATGTGCTTGATGCCCGGCACCTTCTTCAATCCGGCCATGTCGATCTCGTTGTCGAAGTGGCCGATGTTGCCGACGATGGCCTTGTCCTTCATCTTGGCCATCTGCGCGGCCGAGATGATGTTGAAGTTGCCGGTCGCCGTGATGAAGAGGTCGGCCTTCTCGAGCACGTCCTCGATGCGGACCACTTCGTAGCCCTCCATCGCCGCCTGCAGCGCGCAGATCGGGTCAATCTCGGTGATCACCACGCGGCAGCCCTGGCCGCGCAGCGCCTGCGCGCAGCCCTTGCCCACTTCGCCGTAGCCGAAGACGACCGCGAGTTTCCCGCCGAGCATGACGTCACTCGCGCGCGCGATCCCGTCCGGCAGCGAGTGCCGGCAGCCGTAGATGTTGTCGAACTTCGACTTGGTGACCGAGTCGTTGACGTTGATCGCCGGGAAGAGCAGCGTCCCCGCGTTCTTCATCTCGTAGAGACGATGCACGCCCGTCGTCGTCTCTTCGGAAACTCCGCGGATGCCCGTGGCAACTTTGCTCCAGAGGCCCGGACGGCTCTTGAGCTCGTCGCGCAGCGTCTGCAGAATCACGCCCCACTCTTCCGGATCGTTCGCTTCATTGAACGCCGGCACGCTGCCAGCCTTCTCGAACTCGTACGCCTTGTGCACGAAGAGCGTCGCGTCGCCGCCGTCGTCGACGATGAGCGTCGGACCGGTGCCGTCCGGCCACACCAGCGCTTCCTTCGTGCACCACCAGTAGTCCTCGAGCGTCTCGCCCTTCCACGCGAACACGGGGATACCGCGCGGCTGCGCTTCGGTCCCGCCCGTCTCCGGCCGGCCCACGACGACGGCCGAGGCGGCGTGATCCTGGGTCGAGAAGATGTTGCACGACACCCAGCGGACATCCGCGCCGAGCACGTCGAGCGTCTCGATGAGGACGGCCGTCTGGATCGTCATGTGCAGCGAGCCCATGACCCGGGCGCCCGCGAGCGGCTTCTTGCCGGCGTAGCGCTCGCGGAGCGCCATCAGCCCGGGCATTTCCTGCTCGGCGAGACGGATTTCCTTGCGTCCCCAGTCGGCCAGCGCGAGATCGCGCACCTTGTAGGGCTGGCGGCCCGCCTTGCGGGCCAGGTCGAACGCGTGTGCGGCGGTTGTTGCAGTCGTCATCGATCGCTCCTCTATTTGATTGCTGAACTCACGAAAAGTGCCGGGCCTTTGGCCTCGGTCGTTGGCGGGAGCGCGCGAACCGTGATGCGCGAGAAGCCCGCCTGTTGAAGCCACTTGGAAATCTGATCGTCCGAGAACCCCAGCCAGACGTGGCCCATCTGCTGGCGGTATTCCTCGCGGTCGTGCGTCGACATGTCGACGATCAACAACCGGCCGCCCGGCTTGAGGACACGCGCGGCTTCGGCAATCGCCGCGCCCGGCGCCGGCAGATGGTGCAGCACGAGCATCATCGTCGCGGCATCGAGCGTCGCGTCGTCGATCGGCAGCGCCTCGAGCGAGCCGCGCCGAAGCTCGACGTTGTCCAGTCCCGCGGTACGAACGCGCGCCGCACCAAGCATCTCGTCGGAAGCGTCCACGCCGATGACCTGGCCCACCGAGTGCGCGAGCGTTGACAACAGCGCGCCGGTGCCACAGCCCAGGTCGCCGACCACCCAGTTGGACGGCAGCAACCCGACGAGGGCCTGCGAGGCGAAGTCGCGTCCGAAGAGCTCCTCGCGGAGGCGGTCCCACTGCCCCGCCGACGAGGCGAAAAACTGCTGGGACGTCGCGCTGCGGCGGGCGAGGACGCGCGCGAGACGGCGGGCATCCTGATCGACCACCGGCCGGCCGTCGAGCTGCTGGCGCGTCAGCTGCCAGAGCTGGGCCTGCGGATCATCGGGCGCTTCGGGAGCGAGCGAGTAAAACCGGCTCGTGCCGTCGCGGCGCGAGGTCACCCACCCGGCGTCGCCCAGCGTCTTTAGATGTCGGCTGACCGTGGACTGCGGCAACTGCAGCACGCCACAAAGCTCACCCACCGTCAGCTCGTGAGACTCGAGCAAACGCAGGACACGGCACCGCGTGGCGTCAGCGAGCGCCGAGAGCGAGTCGAGGATGGATGGTGCGGCAGCGGACATATATCCCTATATCCGGATTAAATGCTAATTAGCGGTTCCTGTCAAGGCTCTTGACATCATCATGAATGCATGCATGATGAATGCATGCCATTTCGGCCTCCAGATGCGGTTCTTCCCCTCACTCCGATCTCCTTCGAGATCCTGCTCGCCCTGAGCGAAGGCGATCGCCACGGCTACGCGATCCTGCAGCAAGTGGAATCGCGCACGGCCGGTCTCCTGCCCTTGCGCACCGGTACGCTCTATCGCGCGCTCGCGCGGCTCGAGGAGGCCGGGCTCATCGCGGCAAGCGACGTGTCGGACGATGAGCGGCGGCGCTACTACCGGATCACGCCGAGGGGCCGTGAGATCGCCGGCGATGAGGCGAAGCGGCTCGAGGATCAAGTGGCGGCCGCGCGCTCGCGCAAGCTGCTGTCGGGGCCGAGCGGACGATGATCGCGCGCCTCTATCGATCGTGCCTGCGCGTGTACCCGCGCCGGTTCCGCGAGCGCTTCGAAGACGACATGGCGCGCGTGTTCGAGGCGCGGCTGCGCGAGGCGCGGGCGCGCGGGCCGCTGGCGTGGCTCGCGATGGGCGCGTTCGGCCTCATCGACGTGCTCGCGAGCGGCACGCGCGAACGCCTCGTTTCTGACACTGTCGTTCCCCGCCCCAGGAGACCCGCAATGACACCCGACAGCTGGTTTGCCGACGTGAAGTTCGCAATGCGCGTGTTGCGGCGATCGCCGTCGACCACGGCGGCGTCCGTGCTCGCGATCGCGCTCGGCCTCGGCGCAAGCGGCGCGATCTTCGCCGCCGTCGATCACGTCCTGCTCCGCCCACTGCCCTACGACCACGCTGACGAGCTCGTCATGGTCTGGAGCAACAACACGCACGAAGGGCTCGCGCGGAATCCGATGGCGCCGGCCGACGTGCTCGATTTCAAGCGCGACACGCAATCGTTCGTCGACCTCGAGCCGATGCTCTCGTTCCTCGTGGCCGATCAGTACATCGACGGCCCCGCGCCCGATCAGATTCGCTCGTCGACGGTCGGCGCGGGCATGTTCCGCCTGCTCGGACGCGCGCCCGTCCTCGGCCGGACGTTCAGCGACACCGCGCCGCACGAAGTGATTCTCAGCCACGCGTTCTGGCAGCGCCGGTACGGCGGCGATCGCTCCGTGATCGGCCGGCAGGTGTCCGTCTCCGGCGCGGCCGACTACGTCGTCGTCGGCGTCATGCCGCCGGACTTCGTCTTTCCGTACCGATCGATGCTCGGGCCCAGCGGGTTCGTGAACAGCGTCACCGCGGACGTGTGGGTGCCGACGACGTTCACCAGCGGCTTTTACGTCGATTCGACGGGACAGCCGACGCGCAGCGCGCGCGCGCTCGGCCTGGTGGGCCGGCTGAAGGACGGACACTCGGTCGACGCGGCCCGAACGGATCTCGCGGGCGTCGCCTCGAGGCTCGCGACGGCCTATCCCGCCACCAACGACGGCTGGACGACGACGGTGGTGCCGCTGCTCGATCAGACGGTCGGCTCGCTCCGGCCCGCGCTGGTGCTGCTGCTCGCCGGCGTCGCGGTGCTGTTCCTGATGACGCTCGTCAACGTCGCGAACCTCGTGCTCGCGCAAGCGCTCTCGCGCGAACGCGAGCTCGCGCTGCGCGCCGCGCTCGGCGCGTCGCGGTGGCGGTTGGCGCGACAGTCCATTGTCGAGAGCATCGTGCTCGCTGCCTGCGGCGGCATCGTCGGCGGCCTGCTGCTCTATCTCGGCGTGCCGCTCGTCGTGGCGATGGCGCCGATCGACATGCCGCGGCTCGCGGAGATTCGGCCGGACCTGCGCGTATTTCTCGTGTGCCTCGGCCTGACGGTGGTCTCGGGCGTCATCGTCGGTCTCGTGCCGGCCGTGATGTCGATGGCGCGGACGGTGCACACGGCGCTCAAGGACGGCGCGCGCGGCTCGACGACCGGTCCGGCGGCGCGTCGCCTGCGCTCGACGCTCGTCACCGCGGAAATCGTGCTCGCGGTGCTGCTCACGACGGCGTCGGCGCTGCTCGCCCGCAGCTTCGTGGCTGTCATGGGCGTCGATCCCGGCTTCAAGAGCGAGCAGCTCCTCACGTTCCAGATGAACGTGCCGCAGCGGTACGCGGCGCCGGCCGCGCGGCTGACGTACTACGACGACTTGTTCTCCCGGCTGACCGCGATCCCTGGCGTCGTCGCCGCGGGCGGCACCACGCGGCTGCCGCTCGGCAGCACGAACGTGACGACGCAGATTGCGGTCGAAGGGCGTGAGGTGCCGATCGGCGCGCTGCCGGAGATCGAGTTCCGGCGCGCGGTGGCCGACTACCTGCGCGCGATGGACATCCCGCTCGTCCGCGGCCGGATGTTCACGGCCGGGGATGGTCCCACGTCGCTCCGCGTCTGCGTCATCAACCAGACCGCGGTCCGGCGCCTCTTCGCCGACGACGATCCGATCGGCAAGCGCGTGCGCTTTGGCAACGGCGCGCCCGACGCGTGGATGACGGTCGTCGGCATCATCGGCGACGTGCGACACAGCAATCTGGAAGAAGCGCCGAAGCCTGAGCTCTACATTCCCGCGAAGCAAGGCGCGCCGGTGTCGCCGTTCGTCGTCGTTCGGACGACAGGCGATCCGATGGCGATTGCGGACAGCGTGCGTCGAGCGATCACGACGATCGATCCGATGACGGCGATCTACGACATGCGGCCGATGACCGAGATCCGGCGCGAGTCCGTGTCCGAGCGCCGTTTCCTGCTGACGCTCGTCGGCGTCTTCGGCCTCTTCGCGTTGATCCTGGCCGCGGTCGGGGTCTACGGCGTGATGGCGGTGGTGGTCTCCGAGCGCACCCCGGAAGTCGGCGTGCGGCTCGCGCTCGGCGCGAAGCCGTCGCAGATTCTCGGCCTCGTGCTCGGTCAGGCAGGCAGCCTGGCGGCGGTGGGCATCGGGATCGGCCTGGCGCTGGCGGTCGCGGGCGCGCCGCTGATGTCGCACTCGCTTTTCGGCATCGCGCCACGAGACGTGCTCGCGCTGACGCTCACGCCCGCGATGCTCCTGATCGTGGCGATTGTGGCGGCGTTGGTTCCGGCCCGCCGCGCGATGCGGGTCGATCCGATCGTGACGCTGCGGGGAGAGTGAACGCGCGCGGCCGCGCTTACTTGCCGCCGACGATTCCGGCCGCGACTTTCTTGGCGGCCGGCAGGCTGGTCTGACACGTGGGATCTTCGATGCGGCACTGCGCCAGCGTGCGGTCGCATCCGCACGTGCACTTGTCGGTGTTGAGCCGCTTGAGGATCGCTTCCTTCTGTTTCGAGGTCACCGACGTCAGGTCGACGCCGGGAATCTCGGTCGCGTACGCCGCGTTCGCGATGAGGACCTGGCCGGTGTCCGGCACGAGCTCGATCTCTGCCGGCGTCTCGAGATGCGCGAGCGAGCGAATCTCGTGCTCGGTCACGTCCGGCCGGAGCAGGCCAACGTGCCGCTGGACGATGCCGCCCTCGGGATTGACGACAAACGTCGCGGGCACGGCCGTCACGCCACCGAACTGCTTCTGCAGCGCCATGTCGGCGATCGCCACCGTGTAGTTCATCCCGTTCTCGGCGACAAACTTCTTCACGTCTTCCGGCGAGCCTTCATCGACCGAGAGGCCGACGATCACGAGCTGGTCGCCGTAGTGCTTCTGAAACGCGATGAGCTCGGGGATCTCGGAGCGGCACGGACCGCACCACGTCGCCCAGAAATTGATCAGCACGACCTTGCCCGTCCAGTCGGCCGGCGAGATCGTCTTGCCGTTGATGTCCTGGATCTTGAAGTCCGGCAGCTTGACGGGCTTGTCGGAGAACTTGATCTTCACGCCCTTGCCGGGCGTCAGCGCGGTGATGTCTTGTCGCGCGCCCGAGGCGGCCGTCGTCTTCTGTGCTTCGGCGGCCGGCGAGCACGACGCGCCCACCACGCCGGCCAGAGCCACCACGCCGAGAGTGAGAAGGGTCGCGCGCGTTCTCGTGATCATCTCTACGATTATCCCCCAGCTTTCGCCGGCGCCATCAGCCGTTCTGGATGCATGACGAGGTTCTCGATGAAGAACTCCATCATGCGCTGCGGGTTGACGCCGGTGTGCGGCAGATCCGGCCCGACCTGCACTTCGAAGCTCTTTCCGGCCTGCTGCAGCGCCCGAATCAACTGCAGCGAGTTGCTCGGATGCACGTTGTTATCGGCCGTGCCGTAGTAGATCAGCAGGCGGCCCTTGAGGTCCTTGGCAAAGTTCATGTCGTTGCCGCCCTCGTAGCCCTCTTTGTTTTCCTGCGGAATCCACATGTACCGCTCGGTGTAGATGCTGTCGTAGTTGTACCAGGACGTCGGCGGCGACGAGGCCGAGGCGGCCGCGATCACTTCCGGGTGGCGCAGGATCATCGTCGCCGACGTGTAGCCGCCGTACGACGTGCCGTAGATGCCGACGCGGTTCTTGTCGAAATACGGACGCGACCAGAGCGCTTTGACGCCCTCGGCCATGTCGTCCATCTCGGTGATGCCCAGCTTCAAGTAGATCGAGTCGAGCACTCTCCTGCCCATGCCCGGCGCCGCGCGCGACGACAGGCTCAGCGTCAGGAAGCCGTATTCGGCCATCGCGCTCGGGCCGGCGAAGTTTTCGGTCGGCACGTTGCTGCCCGACGCGGGCCCGCCGTAGACGGAGAGCAGCGTCGGGTACTTTTTCGACGGATCGAAATTCGACGGGAAGCTCAGCTGTCCGTAGAGCGTCGTCTTGCCGTCGGCGGCTTTGAAGGTGAACTGCTCCGCTTTCTTGAAGCCGATCTGCGTGTACTTCGTCAGGTCGCTCTTCGCGAGCTGCGCGACGACCTTGCCGTTGTTCGCGTCGACGACCTGGGTCGCCGGCGGCTGATCGTGCGTCTGGTACACGTCGATGAAATACTTGTTGTCGGGCGAGATGCCGCACGCGCCCGCGCCACCCGGACCGCCGCGCCCGCCGCCGCCGGCGCGTC
>DATEGZ010000263.1:0-14572 GCA_035279905.1 Vicinamibacterales bacterium | reverse complement strand
AGCGTGCCCCAGATGAACGGGAGGGCGCCGAACTCGCCGGCGACCGGATCCCATTTCGAGCTGGTCCAGAATTTCAGGCCGAACTGTCCGAGCGACATCTCGGACTGATGCGTGAGGACGAGGGCGATGCCGGCCACCAGCAGGACCACGAGCAAAGCGAACAGCCCCGTGCCGCTGTAGAAGAGGCGGTCGCCGCTGCTGGGTTTGGCGCGTGGCATGGAGACAACGCCCCGGGATGAGAAACGCCTCATCCCGGGGCTGGAATCCTTACTGCACCTTGATCTTCGCGAGCTGATCCATCTCGAGCTTGATGACCTCCGCGGGCAACGGCGCGTAGCCGAGATCGCCGGCGAACCTCTGGCCGTCGGCCAGCGCCCACTTCATGAACTCCACCATCGCCTTGCCGTGCGCCTTGTTCTTCGGGCTCTCGTAGAACAGCATCCACGTAAACGACGAGATCGGATAGGCGTTCGCCCCCTCGGCGTTGACGATCGACACGCGGAAGTCCGCCGGCATCCTGGCTCCGCTGGCCGCCGCGGCCGCGGCGGTGACGCTGGCGAGCGAGGCCTTCACGAAGTTGCCGTCGTGGTTCTGCACGCTGCCGTACGGGAGCTTCTGCTGCAGCGCGTAGACGAGCTCGACGTAGCCGATCGAACCCGGCGTCTGCTTGACGAGCGCCGTGACGCCGTCGCTCTGATTGCCGCCGAACCCGACCGGCCAGCTGACTGCCGTCGCCACGCCGACTTTCTGCTTCCACTCCGGCGAGACCTTCGCGAGATAGTCGCACCAGATGTACGACGTGCCACTGCCGTCCGCCCGGTGGACCACCGTGATGCTCGCTCCTGGAAGGTTGACGCCCGGGTTGGCTTTCACGATCGCCGCGTCATTCCACTTGGTGATCTTGCCGAGGAAGATGTCGGCGAGCACCGGCCCGGTGAACTTCAGCTCCGACGTCACACCGGGGATGTTGTAGGTCGGCACGACGCCGCCCAGCACCGTCGGGAAGTGAAAGATCTTCCCCGGGGCCGCCATCAGCTGGTCATTGGTCATCGGGCCGTCGCTCGCACCGAAGAACACCGTCTGAGCCGTCACCTGGCGGACGCCGGCGCCCGACCCGACCGCCTGGTAGTTGATCTGGATGTCCGGGTGCAGCTTGTTGTACTCCGCGAACCACTTCTGGTAGATCGGGTCCGGGAATGTCGCGCCCGCGCCGTTGATTTGCACTTTCTGGGCGGCTACGCCGGCGCCGAGCGCAACGACGCACGCTCCGGCCACGGCCGCACGCCATCCGAGCTTCGTCAGGCTGGTCATTGCGAGTCTCCTTGTTCGTCCGTAGCTAGAAGTTGATGAGCCCGTGCAGCGCCCACTTCTTGTTGTTCACCAGCGTGTTCTGCGCGCCCGATCCGGTCAGGCCGTCGTAGTCGAGCATCAAGGCCGCGGTCGCGTTGCCGCCGGGATGCGGGAACCACCACGCGAAGCCGACGATCGTCCGCTTCTGAATCGCGTCGATGTTCTTGTTCACCTTGTAGTCGTCGTACCTGAACAGCACCTCGGGGCCGTTGCCCTTCTCCTTGAAGAACGGCGTCGCCCAAATCGACCAGCCCCTGGCGTTGACGTCGGCTGACGCCGCAAGCGTCTGATCGTTCTGATCGAGGTACTCGTAGCCCGCGTTGAAGTACTTGTGCTCGTAGGTGGCCTGGAAGATGCCGCGGTCGCGGCGGCCGCCCTTGTTCGGCGCGTCGTTGTCCCAGAAGCCCGTCACGCGCAGGCCGCGGGCGTTGACCGATCCGCGCCCGAAGGGCCGCACCGTGCCGCGCACCATGAACGCTTTCTGATCGTTGACCTCGACGCGGTTGTAGTTCTCGCCGTTGAAGAACCCGACGTGGAAGTCGCCGTAGTTGTTGGGCAGGTTCGAGTGGTACGACACGCCGGCGTCGGCCGACGCGAACGCGCCGACGCGCTCGACGAACGTCGTGCCCTGGAACCGATACCGGTAGATCCCCTCGGTATAGTCCAGGTACGGTGTCTGCTGAATCCCCAGCTTGACCCAGTTGGCCTTCCAGTTGCCCGTGTACTGGTCCAGGTTGAATTGGGCGTAGGCGTACTTGACCCGGAAGACGAGGTTGCCGTTGAGCGCCGCGTCAGCCGTGTTCGCGTCCCGGACGATGTCCGGCGTGATGCGGAAGCTGACCAGGTGCGAGATGTTGCCCGTGACGTTGATGTAGCTCCGCTGCACCTGGAAGGCGCTGAACGTCACGTCGTTGCCGTTCCCGTCCTTCACTTTGGGTGTGGTCTGGACGGTGTAGTCGTAGTAGATCACGGCTCCGACCGAGATGCTTTGCGTGTCGTTGGGCGGCGTCGAGCCTGCCGCCGCCGTCACCTGAGCGGCCGCGTGCCGGGGGAGCGCCAGCATCACCAGCCAGAGCAGTGAGAGCAGAATCCTTCGTGTCACCGATGCCTCCTCGCGCCGGAGCGCGGTCCATGTAGCGTCGACAGGCTAACGGCCCTGTGTAAACGGCGGGAATCGCCCATGTTTCACGATCGTTAAATCCGTGGGTGGCCCACAAGCCCTGTTTTCGTGCATACTTGGCGAGCGCGGTCCTGCTGGGAGGGCCGCTTAATCCCCAGGTTCAGGAGGCACTTCAAATGAAGCTGCAGAGCAAGTGGTTGGTGGCGGTCCTCGCGATCGTGGCCGTCGTGGCTGTGCGGTCGATGAGCGCTGCGCCGGAAAACTGGACCGGCAAGCTGTCGGACGCGATGTGCGGCGCCACGCACGGCTCCAACGGCGGGACGCAGGACAAGGATCACGACTGCGCCGTGAAATGCGTCAAGGGCGGCAGCACGTACGTCTTCGTGAACAACGCGGACAAGAAGACCTACAAGATTGCCAACCAGACGTTCGCCGATCTCGAGAAGCACGCGGGCCACACCGTCGTGCTGACGGGCGAGATGAAGGACGGATCCATCACGGTCTCCAAGATCGCGATGCCGCCCGCCAAGTAACTCGTCAAGCGCTACTCCAGTCGAGAAGTGGGCTCGTCCCACTTCTCGACTCGCTTACTCCCTCTGCGTTTCCCCAGTACTCGACTTGAGCGTCGGCGGATGCCGCCGGTGCGTCGCCTGCTCGTAGGCGTACGCGACGCGAATCAGCGTCGCCTCGTCCCACCCCCGGCCGAAGATCGTCATACCCGCCGGCAGTGTGTTGTCCCGCGTGAAGCCCATCGGCACATTGATCGCGGGGAAGCCCGACGTCGGCGAAAAACTCTGGCTGTTGTCGCCCGCCTGTGTCGTCGCTGACTCGAGCGGCCGCGGAGGAAAACTCCACGTCGGGTAGACGTACGCGGTCAGCTTCAGCGTGTCCATCGTCTTCGTCACGGCCGCGCCGAAGGCTTCGCGGTACGCGGCGTCGGCCTTGCACGCGTCGCTGTCCGGACCGTTCGGCGTACCATTCGCGGCCTGCCGCGCGCGCTGCGCGACCGAAGCGGGGAAGGACGCGACCGCCGGCGACGCGAGAATCTCGGCCAGGCTGTGGACGGGCGCGTTCTTGCCGCGCGCCGCGAGGTACTCGTCGAGGTCGTACTTGAACCCGCGGCACCCTCCGCCGCCGCCGGTGCGCGCCGGCAGATCGATCTTCGCGTCGTCGACGATCGTCGCGCCCGCGGTCTTCAGATCCGCCAGCGCCTGCGCGAACACCTTCGCGACTTCGTCGTCGATCTGCACGGCGTTGGCCGGATTGGGATTGTTGGGATTCTGCGGCCGCTCCCAGGCCTGGTGCAGCACGCCGATGCGCGCGCCCTTGAGCCCGTCTTTCTTCAGCGAGTCGGCATACTTTGGAATCTTGCGGCCATGGCTGCGCGCGGTCATCGGGTCTTCGGGATCTTCGCCGACGATGACCTGGAAGACGGCGGTGGCGTCTTCGACGGTGCGCGTCATCGGTCCCCCGATGTCCGCAAGGTAGCTCAGTGGGGCGATGCCCGCGCGGCTCGTGAGCCCCATCGTCGAGCGGATGCCGACGAGCGAGTTGTGTCCCGAGGGGCCGCGGATCGAGTTGCCGGTGTCCGAGCCGAGCCCGACGAGGCCGAAGTTGGACGCGACGGCCGCGGCGGTGCCGCCGCTCGAGCCCGCGGGCACTTTCGTCAGGTCGTACGGGTTGCGCGTCGTGCCGAGCAGCGAGTTGACGGTCTCGTTCGGGCTGAACGCGAACTCCGCCATGTTCGACTTGGCGAGCACGATCGCGCCGGCGGCCTTGATGCGCTTGACGAGAAACGCGTCCTTGTCGGAGACGAAGCCTTTGAGCGCGAGCGAGCCGTCCGCGCTCTGCAGGCCGATCGTTTCGTAGTTGTCCTTGACGATCGCCGGCACGCAGTGCAGCGGCCCGGTCAACCCGCCGGACGCGAAGCGGCGGTCGAGCTCGTCCGCTTCCTTCAGCGCGTCGGGATTGGTCAACACGATCGAGTTGATCGGCGGCTCGTTCTTGTCGTACTTCGCGATGCGCTGCAGATACGCGTCCACCAGTTGGTGACACGTGAGTTGGTGCGCCTTCATCGCGGCGTGCACTTTCGCGATCGTCGTCTCCTCGATCTGGAACGGCGCGGGCTGGGCCGCGAGCAACGCGACGGCCAGCAGGCAGGAGGCAGATGTCGTCAGCTTCATGAGTTCACTTCGCCCAGGCATAAGCATCGACCCTCGGATCCGCTCCCGCTTTCAGGAACCCTGTCTTCCAATCGATCATGATGGCCGCGTTCGATCCGAGCGGCGACGGCCAGACGGACACGCGATGGCCCTTCGCCCTCAGCGCGGCCTGCACCGCCTCCGGCACGCGCGGCTCGACGAGCAGATCGCCCGGGCGCATCGTGTGCGGGAAGGGTGACGCGGGAAAGGCGCGGCTCGAGTAGCGTGGCGCTTCGATCGCTTCCTGCACGTTCATCCCGAAGTCGATCACGTTCACGAGCGTCTGCATCGTGCGCATGATCTGATCGTCGCCGCCCGGGCTGCCGAGGATCATCAGCGGCTGCCCGTCCTTCATCACGAGCGTGCTCTGAAGCGTGGAGCGGGGCCGCTTGCCGGGCTCCAGCGCGTTCACTTCGCCGGGCACGAGCGAGTAGTAGTCCCCGCGGCAGGTGAAGATGATGCCGAGATCGGCAATCACGATGCCCGAGCCCCACGCGCTGTGGTTGCTGGGCTCGAAGCTGACCATGTTGCGGTCCTTGTCGATGACGGCGATGTAGCTCGTGTCGCCCTCGTGCGTGGCGTCGCCTTCGATCGTCACGTGCCACGGATAGTCGAACTCGCCCGGGGCCGCGGACTTCATGAACTTGCCGGGGTTGCCGGGACGAATCGCCGGCTCGACCCACGCCTTGTCAGGATCGATCAACGCGCGGCGCTCGGCGGCGTAGGCCTTCGAGAGCAGGCCTTCCCACGGAATCTTCATGAAGTTGGCGTCGCCGAGAAACCGCTCGCGATCCGCCATCGCGAGCTTCAACGCCTCGATGCTCGTGTGGATGTAGGCGGCGCTGTTGAGGCCGAGCTTCTTGAGGTCGTAGCCTTCGAGCAGGTTGAGCGCGATGAGCTCGGCCGCGCCCTGGCTCGCCGACGCGTTCTTGTAGATGTCGTAGCCGCGATAGTTCGCGGAGACGGGCGCTTCGATCTCAACGGCGTAACCGGCGAAGTCTTCGTAGCGGAAGAGCCCGCCTTGCTCCTCGGAGAAATCCGCCATCGTGCGCGCGATATCGCCCTTGTAGAAGCGATCGCGCGCGGCCTGCAGGCCGGCCTGCCGGCCCTTCGACGCGCCGTTCTTCTCGGCCTCGACGAGCTTGCGCAACAATCGGCCCGCGTCCGGATTCTTGAACACGTCGCCTTCACGCCACGTCACGCCGGCCGGCTGATAGAGCTTCACGCTCGTCGCGTATTTCTTCAGCTTGCCGGCGGTGTTCATCGACTCGGCGAGGCCGCGCGTGAGCGGAAAGCCGTGTTCGGCGACGTCGATGGCGGGCTCGAGCACCTGCGCGAGGCTCATCGTGCCCCAGCGCGTGAGCAGCGTGCACCACGCGTCGATCACGCCCGGCACGATCGCCGAGAGCAGCGAGTCGTCTACCGGCAGCGTGCCGCCGTGGTGCTGCTTGTACCAGTCGATCGTGGCGAGCCGGGGCGCGGGGCCTTCAGCGTTGATCGAGACGACCTGCTTCGTCTTCGCGTCGTAGATCAAAACCTCGGCGTCGCTGCCGAAACCGTTCATCGCCGGATCGACGAGCGCGAGCACGGCCTGGCCCGCGACCGCCGCGTCGAACGCGTTGCCGCCGGCGTCGAGAATCTGAACCGCGGCGGCCGTGGCCTGCGGCTTCATCGACGCGACCGCGTACTGCCGGCCGCTCACGACGGGCCGGGTCGTGTCCGTGAAGCGCGGATCGCTTCCGCCCAGATCTTGAGGGTCCTGCATGGCTCTCGGGAGTGGCGCGCCCACGAGGATCCCGCCAACCAGCGCGGCGATCGACCAGCGTCGCATGGCCGGGATTCTACAACGTCAGCGTGGGGCCGGCCGGCTCATCCGCCAGACCGTGTAGACGTAGTCGCCGAGCGCCGACGCGTCGTCGTTGGCGGCGTTGGCGGCGACGTTGAAGATGACTCGTCCGGCCGACGAAGGCGGCGCGGTCCAGTAGATCGTCCAGCGCCTTTCGTGCCGGCCGTTCAGATCGGATCCGGCCTTCGTGTGTTGGAGATACTGCACGGTGCGGCCCGGGACGAACACGATTTGCGTGAGCGCGTCCGGTCCACGAAGCATGCCCGCCTGCTGTCCCTTGTCGAGGCCGTCGGCGACGCGAACCGACAGCTCGAAGCCGGCGCGTTTGGCCTCCGGATGGCTGACGGCGATCGTGATCCGATACTCGCGTCCGGGGACATAGGTGGCGGGCACGCCCTCGATGAGCAGCGAGCCGCCGCGCGCGTTCAACGGATGGTCGTAGTGGCACTTCGCGCAGGTTTCCTCGCCGAATCCGCCGGTCATTGCCGGCAGCGGGCCTTCACGGTAGGCGAGCGCGAGGGGCGGCGCCGAGATCACCGCCGCGAGGACCACGAGCCGCAGTGCCGTCGGACGCACGGGTGGAGTATAACAACGGGTACACGACAGTCTGGGGGTGCCCATGAGACATCCACTCGCGCGACGCCTCGCGATCGCCGCGACGATGGCGTTCCTCGTCGCTTCCGCGGCCGTACGCGCCGCGCGCCCCGTTTCACCTGCAGCCGTTTCGGTGGAATTCACCGAGTGGCTGACGCCGAGCAATCCGCCGTACCCTCACGAT
The DNA here is from genome assembly GCA_035279905.1 of Vicinamibacterales bacterium. GTDB lineage: Bacteria > Acidobacteriota > Vicinamibacteria > Vicinamibacterales > SCN-69-37 > DATEGZ01. Next base: position 7,277 of record DATEGZ010000263.1, on the reverse strand, counting down.
CCGGCCTACACGCCGGACGGCATGGTCTGGTACACGGGCCAGCGCGCCAACGTAATCGGCCGGCTCGATCCCGCGACGGGCACGTTCAGGGAATGGACGCTGCCGACGCCGAACTCCGGCCCGCACGGCTTGACGCCGGACAAGGACGGCAACATCTGGTACACCGGCAATTCGGCCGCGCTCATCGGCAAGCTCGATCCGAAGACCGGCAAGATCACCGAGTACAAGATGCCGGACCAGCGTGCACGCGATCCGCACACGCCGATCTTCGACACCGACGGGATGCTCTACTTCACGGTGCAGGGCGGCAACTTCGTCGGCCGCCTCAATCCGGCGAACGGCGACATCCTGCTCAAGCAGCCGCCCACGGCCAACACGCGGCCGTACGGCATCGTGCGCGCGACGACGGGCCGCTTCTACTTCGATCAGTTCAACTCGAATCGCATCGGCGAGCTCGATCCGAAGACGATGGCGATCAAGGAGTATGTGCTGCCGGACGCGGGCGCGCGGCCGCGCCGCATCGCGATCGACAAGCACGACATCGTCTGGTACGGCGACTACGCGCGCGGCTTCCTCGGCCGGCTCGATCCGAAGACCGGCAAGGTGGACGAGTTCGCGTCGCCCGGCGGCGCGGGCAGCCGGCCCTACGCGATCGTCGTCACGTCGGACGACATCGTCTGGTATTGCGAGACGGGCATCGACGACAAGAACGTGCTCGTGCGTTTCGATCCCGCGACCAGGGGAATGCACACATGGCCGATCCCGAGCGGCGGGCAGACGGTGCGCAACATGGTGATCGGCAAGCCGAATGAGTTGTGGCTAGCAGAGAGTGGGAATGGAAAGATCGCAAGGGCGCTCATTAAGTGAAGTCCGGGGACTTCGGAGAAGTCCCGTGAACTGAGAAGTCCGGTGAGCTGAGAAGTCCAGGCTGAGCTGAGAAGTCCAGCCTGAACTGGGAAGTCCTGGTCTCGCTACCGTGCCTTGTCGAAGGTCTTGAGCAGCGCCGCGTCAAACGTGACGTCGAGCTTCGCGCCGCCGGCGGCCGAGTCGTCGAACGTGATCTTGCCGGCGAGGCGAGTGGCCGTGTCGGCCGTCGTCGTGAGCGCCGCGGGCTTCTGCGTACCCGAGTACTGGACGAGGCCGCCGTTGACGGCGAGCCAGTAGAGCAGCCGCGGGCCGCCGGTGATGTCGATCTCGATGCCCTCGGTGAGGTCGTCGTCCGAGCAGTCCATCGTCTTGCACGCCTGGATCTTCGCGGTGAGATCGGTGGACGACAAGATGATGCGGCGGATCGTGGTCTTCGGATCCATCGAGTCCGGGCCCTTGACGTAGTACGCGAATTTCATCGGGATGGCGAAGTCCTTCGACTTGCCTTTGTAGTTCAGCGTGCCGGTCGCGTCACTCGGCAGCGTGGCACCGAGTGAGAGGGCGAGGACGACGAGCAGGGCGCAGCGCATGACGGGCCTCCGGGCGGACTGATGATATCGTTGATGGGATCGCCTCGCGCGTCCCCATCGTCCAGAGGCCTAGGACGCGGCCCTTTCAAGGCCGAGACCCGGGTTCGAATCCCGGTGGGGACGCCAATTCACAAAAGTCAGAAGTTCGAAGTCAGAAGTTCGAAGTGGCTCTCGCCCGTCAGGCTGGGTGGACAGATGAGGGGCACAGATACCACAATTTGAAGTCCTTCCAGTGACTTCGCGTCATTGAATCGAACTGATGCGCTCCGCGATCGCGTTCCTCGTCGGCATCATGCTCATGAGCAGTGGGGAACTTCTCGCACGGCAACAGGCTCGCCTGGATTTCTCTGGTCGGTGGCTCCGAGTCGACGGTGGATCGCAGGCGCTTGCGGAGGATCACGACCTCGGCCAGTTGTTCGGCGATACGGTGACAGTCGACGATCAGGGCTCAACTGTGACCGTGGGAGCGCTGACGGTGGCACTGAACGGACCGGCGACCACCCTGCCTTCCGGGCGGACGATTCGCGGCCGCAGAGCCAGTAACGAGGTCAGACTCACCACCACATCTTCGGACGATAAGGCGGTCCCCGTTTCCGGTTCTGTGGATGGCCAACCCGTCCGACTTACGTACGACGTCGCGTTCGTCCTCCACCTCGACTCGCCTGGAGTCCTTGTCGTTCGCGAGACGCACACGTTTGTCGAAGCTTCTGCGAGGCTCTCGTTCAGGCCGGCGCCACAAACGTATACGACGCGGTTTTTGAGGGCCCAGTCCCACCCGAACTTCGCTGGCACCTGGGAACGCGTTCGGAGGACTGCAAACTTCATTTGCAATTGCGTGGGTCCCGAGCTTTTTGACCAGACCCTCGTCATGAAACAGACTGACGGAGCGATTCAGATCAGTTGGATGACGTTTGATGTCGGCGGCGTCGCCAGAACGGAAGGAACTCTGACCACGACGGGGACCTTGAAGGAGAACCGATTGGAGATCGTGACCTCCAGCCTGGCATCTCTAGCGATCGGGTCGCTGACGGGCGTTCCAGTGCGCGCTAAGCAAGAACGTCGGTACACCCTGCAGGTGCTGTCTGACGAATCGCTGGTTGTTCAGGATTGGTCGGGGTACGTCGAGATCGAACCCGCTGGACTCGAGATCAACAGCAGAGCCCTCAGCCCGACCATGCAGGTGAGCTGGTATAGACGCTCGAAAACAGTTCCGCCCATTTCCCGAGAAGTCCCGGCGCGCAACGGCGGAAATTAATCAGCTTCAATTCGCCCGGAAGCGGCGTCCTGGTGATCTCTCAGGTACGCCGCGAGCAATTCTCGAATGGCCCTGGCAGCTTGTCGCCGGGTGTCTGCGGCCACATAGACAGGCAGCCCTCGAACAAACGCGCTGACGGCGCCCGTTGTTTCTTTCTCAAAGACCGCTCGGAAATAGGCGCTCATCCCTACGCTGACTCCACATTGCTCCGGATCAAGCCGCCGCGGTTCGAGAGCTCACCGGTGTCGGACCGCAAGAAGCATTGCCATCGCCGGCCGTCTTCGAGCTGGAGCTCGATCGGCTCACCCACGAGCGAGGCGTTGACGCGTTGCCCACCAAGATTGACGGACCCGTCGATCCGGGAGAGGCCGGGACGTTCGTTTCCGTCTCCGTCGTCGAACATCGTCCGCGACACTTCGACTGCGTACGGGAGCTGGTCGAAAATGCGCCTGGTCCCAAGAAAGAGCGCCCCGTGGCCCGTGAGCGTTTCGAGAATGACGCGACGTGACACACGCCCTCCACTCTCAGCTTATCCCTTGACACCGCGCGCGCCCAAGACGACACTCGTCGGGCTTCCCAACAGCACGCTCGGACGGGCTCACGCCTGACCGGCACGGTCGACCACTGCGCCGGCGAAGAACGCACTCCAAGCGACTGCCGCACGTCAACAACAGACGTCAGGGATCGCGCCCGCCGATAGCGGTGGCGATCATTTCAGCACGAGGGAGAGAAACCATATGGCCAAGAAGACAGCGCGGCGTCGCAGCAAAGCCGTACGCGGTACGAGCAGCAAGGTTCCGCCGGGACGGCGCATCTGCAACATCGTTCCGTCGAAAGGCACGGACAAAGACTGGCGCTTCCGCGACGCCGTCGCGAGCGGCGCGCTCGGCGCCGTCGCCGCGCCGCCCTCGTCCGTGGATCTTCGCGCGGCATGGTGGGCGATTGACGATCAGGAAGACACGGGATCGTGCGTCGGCTGGGCCACCGCCGAAGGCGTCGTCCGCTATCACATGGTGAAGGCCACCAAGCTCGCGAAGAACGAGCAGCTCTCGCCGCGCTTCGTGTGGATGGGCTCGAAGGAAACCGACGAGTACACCGATCGACCCGAGACGTTCGTCGAAGAAGCCGGCACCTCGCTCAAGGCCGCGATGGACATCGTCCGCAAGTACGGCGCCGTGACGATGGACCTGCTGCCGTTTCACATCACGACGAAGATGTACACCGGCAACGAGAATTCCCTCTACGCCGCGGCGGCGCAGCGCAAGATTGCGTCGTACTTCAACCTGCAGCGCGATCTGAATCAGTGGAAGACGTGGCTCGCAACCAACGGGCCGATCCTCGCGGCGCTCTCTGTCGACGCGACCTGGGACAACGCCGGGTCGACGGGCGGCAACATCGACACGTTCCTGCCGAACACCGTGCGCGGCGGCCACGCGATCGCGATCGTCGGCTACACGTCGCAGGGCCGGTTCATCGTCCGCAACAGCTGGGGCACCGGGTGGGGCGACAAGGGATTCGGCTACGTCTCGCCGGCCTACATTGCGGCCGGGTTCTTTGACGAGTCCTACGGCGTCACGCTCTAATTGAGCGAGGATGCCTGATCTCAACCTGACCGAGTCGCAGCACGGCGGATCGTTCACCGTGAGCGCCGGTGATCTGATCGTCATCACGCTTCCGGAGAATCCGACGACCGGCTACCGCTGGTCGGCGGGTTCTCTGGACGCGAGTCTGCTGTCGCAGGAAGGCCACGACTACCGCCAGGGTGGGCCGGGCGTCGGCAGCGGCGGCACCGTCGTCTGGCGCTTCCGCGCGAAGGGGGAAGGCCGCGCGCGGATCGAGCTGAAGAAGGCGCGATCGTGGGAAGCCGGCGCCGAGCCGGCGGGGCAGTTCGCCGTCTCGATCGACATCAAGCGCTGATCTACTTCACCCGCACCCAATCCACGTCCGCAAAACCGCCAGCCGCCGATCCGATTGGTCGCGTAGCGACCAGCCCGAACTTCGCACCCATCCAGCGGCCTTCGCGGAGTGCGGTGCGGCCGCCGATTGGACGGAACGTCGCGCCGGTGTCCACGCTGTAGCTGAACTCAACCGTGCCGGCCGACACCGACAGACGCAGCTGCGTATCGCGCGCGCCGATCGCGGTGGCGTCGATCGTCTCCGCACCGGAGTCGGCGGCGCCCGTGCACACGACGTGCTCGAGGCGCCAGCCGCCCGCCGTCCGCACGAGCCGAACGAGCGCGTAGTCGAGCCCCATCGTGACGAGCGCGATCGCGTCGCCGGGGCTCGTCGTCTCCAGTCGCACCGACGCGTTCGCCTCGAACGATTCTGCGGGCAGCTTCTGCATCAGCAGATGCGGCGCGCTCCAGAGGTTCGCGTTGCGATCGGGAAGCGGCTGCGCGAACAGCCGGAGGAATCCCGGGCGCGCCGTGAGCGACCGCCAGCCCTCGCCCTCGTTCGCCTCCCACTGCCACTGCAGGCCGAGCCGCTCACTGTTGAACTCGTCGGTTGCTTGCGGCGCGGTGCGCGCTCCTGCGTCGCGCACCGTGGGTTTGCGAAACACCGGCACAGGCTCGCCGACGCCATCGCCGTCAGGATCCGCGCCGATGACGGGCCAGTCGTCGCGCCACGTCATCGGCTGGAGATGGACGATGCGCCCGTAGGGACCGCGATCCTGAAAGTGCACGAACCACGACTCGCCGTTTGGCGTCTCGATCCAGCCGCCCTGGTGCGGGCCGTTGACGGCCGTGCGGCCTTGCCGCATCACGATTCGTTCTTCATACGGTCCGCCTACCGATCGCGATCGCAGCACGGTCTGCCAGCCGTTCGTCACGCCGCCGGCCGGCGCAAAGATGTAGTAGTAGCCGCCACGCTTGTAGAACTTCGGTCCTTCAATCGTCGGCTGCGTGGTCGTGCCGTCGAACACGGTCACCGCTTTGTCGTCCGCGAGACGACGCCCGTCCGCCGTGAGACGACGGAGCGTGAGCACGCTGTTGAAGCCGGCGCGGCTCTTCGCCCAGGCATGCACCAGGTACATCGATCCGTCGTCGTCCCACAGCGGACACGGATCGATCCAGCCGCGCGCGTCGGCGACGAGCGCGAGCGGCGCCCACGGTCCGCGCGGATCGGTCGCGGTCGTCATGAAGATGCCGAGATCGGGATCGCCGAAATAGATCCAGAACGTGCCGTCGTGCACGCGCAGGCTCGGCGCCCACACGCCTTGCCCATGCTGCGGCGTGTCGTAGCGCGGCGAGGGCAAACGCGGCGCCGCGTGCCCGACGATCGTCCAGTTCACGAGATCGCGCGAGTGCAGAATCGGCAGCGCGGGCGTGACGTTGAAGCTCGAGGCGACCAGGTAGTAGTCGTCGCCCTGGCGCGCGACGTCGGGGTCCGAGTAGTCGGCGAAGATGACGGGATTACGGAAGGTGCCGTCGCCCAGGTCGGGCAGCCACGGCGCGGTGGGGCTCTGGGCTGAAAGCCCAAGGGTTGCCGCCAGGGCGAATAAGGCCCCATATCGCCGAGCAGGAAGACTAACAGTCATCCCCGGGGCAGACTATATCTGCGGGCCTCTGGAATCCGCGTCATATTCGCGACAATTCTGTGGCAAACCGATTGCGTAACTGTTGCCCCGTTCCCCAGAACAATCGGCTCTCAGTGTAGGTCGATCCGGACGCGAGTCCGGTCGAGGGGGACATATGCGGACTCGGATTCTTCCCTGGATGGCCGCGGTCATCATCCTGATTTGCGCGATTCCGGGCGTGGCATCGGCGGCCTCGATCACGCTCACCGGCGGCGTTGCCGGAGCGATTCCCGCGGGAGCGGGCGTCAATAACCTCATACCGACCGTGCTGCCCGGTCCGCTCGTCGGCGGTTTCTTCGGCGCGCAGGTGAACTTCAGCGTGTCGGTGCCGTCGGACGTCACCTTCGACTTCTTTGGCGGCGAAGCCGACTTCAGCAATGAGTTCGACTACCTGGGCTCGCAGCTGTTCTCACATGTCGGCGGCGTCAACACGGTCTCGCCAAACATCGGCACGCCGCTCGCCTCGGTCACGTTCGGGCTTGCCGGAAGCGGCTTGCTGGCGTTCACGTTCGACGTTCACAGTGACGCTGGACACGTGGTCAACGGCGCGAACGTCGCACCCGCCACAGGTCTTCCGAACTTCTTCGCGTCGTGCGGCGTGTTCTCCGGCGTGGCCGGTTCGGGCGGCACGACCTGCGACCGGCTGTGGCTGTTCCTCGATGATTCCGGCGGCGGACCGGACACCGACTTTGACGATCTGGTTGTGCGTGTGACGGTCAATCCGGTACCGGAGCCCGCGACGCTCACGCTGCTCGGCCTGGGGTTGATGGGCGGGAGCTGGTTCGCGAAGCGCCGGAAGTAGAAAACACGCCGGGAGTAGTTTTACGCGTTGCGTAAAACTACTCCCGGCGTCATTGCCTTCTAGTGCGACGCGCCGCGGCGCTCGGCCATGAGCGCTTTGATCTGCGCCACCGTGTTGCGGATGCCGATCTCGGCAACGTCCTTCCCGATTTCCTTCGTCGACGGATGAGGATCGCCGGTCAAGCCG
>DATEGZ010000262.1:0-4201 GCA_035279905.1 Vicinamibacterales bacterium | reverse complement strand
CAACCTCATCGACTACATCAAGCGGCAGGCGGAAGGCCGCGGCGGCGCGGCGGGTGGAGCCGGCGGACGCGGTGGGCGATTTGGCGGTCCCGCCGGCAACGCCGCCGATCTGCCGATCGTGCATTTCCAGCTCGGCCCGCGCCAGACGCTCGCGGACGTGCAGCTCTCGGGTGACGGCAAGTTCGCGTGGATTGGCGTCAGCGAGCGGCCCGAAGGTGCCGCGCGCAATCAGGACGTGCCCAACTACGTCACCGCCTCGTCGTATCCCGAGATGATCTCCGGCCGCACGAACGTCGGCGACGTGCAGGCGCGGCGCCTGCTCGCGTCGGTGGATCTGCAGTCTGGCAAAGCTGTGTGGGCCGACGCGTCCACGTTCGCCGGCAAGGAGCGCAAGGCGAAGCCGGCGGATCCGGACGTGCCGCAGGTGATCGACTGGAGCATGCCCGACGCTTCCGACGACGGCGCGCAGACGATCGTCGCCGCGCGCTCGCAGGACAACAAGGATCGATGGTACCTCAAGGTCGATCCGGCAACGGGCAAGGCAACCGTGCTCGACCATCTGCGCGACGACGCGTGGATTCGTGAGGCGTCGATCGGCGGCGGGGGAGGCGGCGGCTTCGGCGGCGCCGGCACGGGCATTGCGTGGTTGCCCGACAACAAGCGCGCGCTCTTCCTGTCGGAGAAAGACGGGTACATGCACGTCTACTCGATGGACGTGAGCGCGGCGACGCCCGCGGTCAAGCAGCTGACGTCAGGCAAGTGGGAAGTCGCGAGCGCCTCGCTCTCGGCCGATCGGAAGACGGTGTTCCTCACGACGAGCGAGGTGCATCCGGGCGAGCGCCACTTCTACACGATGTCTGTCGATGGCGGCCCGCGCACGAAGCTGACCACGATGACCGGCTCGAACGAGGCGACCGTGTCGCCCGACGAGAAGTCGCTCGCGATCGTGTACTCCTACTCGACCAAGCCGCCCGAGCTCTTCGTGATGCCGTTCGCCGCCGGCGGGAAGATGACGCAGGTCACGACGACGCCGACCGCGGAGTTCAGCAGCTTCAAGTGGATCGACCCGAAGGTGATTACCTACAAGGCGCGCGACGGACAGGATGTCTACGCGCGGTTGTTCACCCCCGAGATGATCGGCGCCAAGCGTGATCCCAAGCGGCCGGCCGTGGTGTTCGTGCACGGCGCCGGGTACCTGCAGGAGGCGCACAAGTACTGGTCATCGAGCTACTACCGCGAGAACATGTTCAACAACATCCTCGCGTCGAAGGGCTATGTCGTGCTTTCGCCGGACTACCGCGCGTCGGCGGGATACGGGCGCGACTGGCGCACCGGCATCTACCGGCACATGGGCGGCAAGGATCTCGACGACGTTGTCGACGGCGCGAAGTTCCTGGTGACTACTGAAAAAGTCGATCCGAAGCGCATCGGCGTCTACGGCGGCAGCTACGGCGGCTTCATCACGCTGATGGCGATGTTCACGACGCCCGACGTCTTTGCGGCGGGCGCCGCGAACCGGCCCGTCACCGACTGGGCGCACTACAACCACGGGTACACGTCGGACATTCTCAACGTGCCGCAGAACGATCCCGAGGCGTACAAGCTCAGCTCGCCGATCTATTTTGCCGAGGGGTTGAAGGGCCATCTCCTCATCAACCACGGCATGGTTGACACGAACGTGTTTTTCCAGGACTCCGTCCGCCTGGTCCAGCGGTTGATCGAGCTGCGCAAGGAAAACTGGGAGATCCAGCCGTATCCGGTCGAGAACCACTCGTTCACGGAAGAGACGAGCTGGGCGGATGAGTACAAACGAATTCTGAAGTTGTTCGAAGAGAACTTGCGCCGGTAGAAACGAAATGGTTCCGGGGTTCCGGAGTTCCGGGGTTCCGCGGTTCTGCGGTCCGCGTGCAGCGAACTCCGGAACCTCGGAACCCCGGAACCAACACGATCATGAATCAACCGTCCGTCCTTGATCTCTTCAAGTCCGTCGGTGCGTTGCACGAAGGTCACTTCAAGCTGTCTTCCGGCCTGCACAGTCCCGGGTACCTGCAGTGCGCGCTCGTGCTGCAGCATCCGAAGCACGCCGAGGCGCTCGGCCGCGCGCTTGGCGAACAGCTGCGCGATCTGCGCGCGACGGTGGTGCTCTCACCGGCGCTCGGCGGGCTGATCATCGGCCACGAGGTCGGCCGCGCGCTCGGCGTGCGCGCGATTTTCGCCGAGCGGCAGGACAACGCGCTGACGCTCCGGCGCGGGTTTTCGCTGGCCGCCGACGATCGCGTCGTCGTGATCGAAGACGTCGTCACGACGGGCGGGTCCACGCGCGAGACGATGGCGGTCGCGACGGCCGCGGGCGCGACGGTCGTCGGCGCCGGCGCGATCGTCGATCGCAGCGGGGGAGCGCCCGGGTTGGACGTGCCGTTTCGCGCGCTCATGACGCTCAGCTTGCCGACATATCAGCCGGAGAGTTGCCCCCTGTGCAAGGCTGGACAGCCCATCACCAAGCCCGGCTCGCGCAAGTAGACTGGGGTTCCCCGGGGTTCCTGGGGGTTCCTTGCGGTTCCCAGGGGTTCCGCGGCACGCCGTTCAGTGAACCCAACGAACCTAACGAACCTAACGAACCCAACGAACCGGCATGCGAACTTTGCGCCTGAGTCTCGCGTACGACGGTACCAACTACGTCGGGTGGCAGCGCCAGTCAAACGGGCTGTCGGTCCAGCAGGTCATCGAAGACGCGTTTCGGCCGTTGATGGGATCGGGCGAGCCGCCGACGATCGCCGGGGCGGGGCGGACGGACGCGGGGGTGCACGCGCTGGGCCAGGTCGCGAGCGCGACGCTCGAGATCGATCACGCCGCCTCGGCCATTCATCGCGCGCTCAACGTCCGGCTGCCCGCCGACGTGCGGGTGATCGGCGTCGTCGACGCGCCGCCGGGATTCCACGCGCAGTTTCACGCGACCGGCAAGACGTATCGGTATCGCATCGCGACGACGCCCATCCTGTCGCCGTTCGATCGGTGGTTCGTGTGGCATGCGCCGGCGCTCGCGGGCGTGGACCGCATGCGCGAGGCGGCGGCCGCGCTCGTCGGCCGGCACGACTTCGCGTCCTTCCAGGCCGGCGGCGGATTCGTGCGGGACACGACCCGGACGCTCACGCGCGTCGAGCTGCGCGAGACGGCGGGCGAGCTGCAGATCGAGATCGACGGCGACGGATTCCTGCGCCACATGGTGCGGGCCATCGTCGGCACGCTGGTCGAGATCGGCGCGGGCCAACGGCCGGTGGACGATCTGCCGCGCGTGCTGGCGGCCCGGGATCGGCGCGCGGCAGGTCTCACCGCGCCCGCCTGCGGCCTGACGCTGGTTTCTGTCAGATACCGGTGATCCAGCCAAGGACTGCTAAGATTCAGTCGAATAGCCATGTCATTGGCGGACATGCTCTCGGTCGTGACTCCGGGGTCCGAGGAAGAGACGCTCGTGCGCGGCGTCGACTTCGGGCGGATGCCGCGGCACATCGCGATCATCATGGATGGCAACGGCCGCTGGGCGGCCAGCCGGCATCTGCCGCGGGTCGAAGGACACCGGGCCGGCATCGACGCGGTGCGCGACACGGTCGAAACGTCCGCGCGGCTCGGCACGGGCGTCCTCACGCTGTACGCGTTTTCCGTGGAGAACTGGAAGCGCCCGGATACCGAGATCACGGCGCTCATGGGGCTGCTCAAGCACTACCTGCGGGCCGAGCTCAAGACGCTGCTCAAGAACAACATTCGATTTCGCGTGATCGGCCAGCCCGATCGGCTGCAAGCCGACATCCGCCGCGAGCTCGAGGCGGCCGAAGCGCGCACGAGCGCGAACACCGGCATGCAGTTCAACATCGCGCTGAGCTACGGCGGCCGCGCCGAGATCGTCGACGCCGCGCGGCGCGCGATGGCAGACGGCGTCCGCCCGGATGAGCTCGACGAGCGGAAGTTCGCGTCGTACTTGTACACGGCCGGCCAGCCGGATCCGGATCTGCTGATCCGCACCAGCGGCGAGATGCGCGTCAGCAATTTTCTGCTCTGGCAGATCGCCTACGCGGAAATCTACGTGACCGACGCGTTGTGGCCGGACTTCCGGATGAAACACCTTCTCCAAGCCATCACCGCCTATCAGAAGCGCGATCGCCGGTACGGCGCGATCGGATCGCCCGAGGCGGACGCCGAAACCGAG
>DATEGZ010000261.1:0-53746 GCA_035279905.1 Vicinamibacterales bacterium | reverse complement strand
CGAGAAGGTCGGCGTCCGGCCGCAGATCGGCATGCGCGTGAAGCTCGCGGCCCGCGGTGGCGGACGCTGGCAGTCGTCGGGCGGTTACCGCTCGAAGTTCGGCCTCACCGCCACCGAGATCCTGCGCGGCCTCGACGAACTGAAGTCGCGCGGCATGGGCGACTGCCTCAAGCTGCTCCACTTCCATCTCGGCAGCCAGATTCCGAACATCCGCATCGTCAAGGGCGCGCTGAACGAAGCCGCGCGCATCTACGCGGAGCTCGTGAAGGACGGCGCGGGCCTCGAGTACCTCGACGTCGGCGGCGGGCTCGGCGTGGACTACGACGGATCGCAGACGAATTTCGAATCGAGCGTGAACTACACGCTCGAGGAATACGCCAACGACGTCGTCTACCACATCCAGACGGTGTGCGACGACGCGGGCGTGAAGCATCCGACGATCGTGTCCGAGAGCGGACGCGCGATCGTCGCGTACCACAGCGTGCTGGTGTTCAACGTGCTCGGCGTCGCGGGGTTTGGCGAGGACGAGATCCCGCAGAACGGGCACGGCGACGAGCTCGAGCAGCCGCTGGTCGATCTCAAGGAGACGTACCAGAACCTGACGGCGCGCAACGCGCTCGAGAGCTACCACGACGCGCAGCAAGCGCTCGACATGGCGCTCAACCTGTTCAACGGCGGCTACCTGCCGCTGGGACAGCGCTGCCTGGCGGAAACTTTGTACTGGGCGGTCTGCACGAAGCTCCGCAAGCTCGTGCAGGGGATGGAAGACGTGCCCGAGGATCTGCAGGATCTCGACGACACGCTCGCGGACACGTACTTCTGCAACTTCTCGCTGTTCCAGTCGATCCCCGATTCGTGGGCGATCAAACAGCTGTTCCCGGTGATGCCCGTGCATCGCCTCAACGAGCCGCCGACGCGCGAGGCGATCCTCGGCGACATCACGTGCGACTCGGACGGCAAGATCGATCAGTTCATCGATCGACGCGACGTCAAGCGCACGATCGCGCTCCATCCGTTCACGGGCGACGCGTACTACCTCGGCGTGTTCCTCGTCGGCGCCTATCAGGAAATCCTCGGCGACCTCCACAACCTCTTCGGCGACACCCACGCGGTGCACGTCAGCCTCGATCAATCGGGCAACGTGATGCTGGAGTCGGTGATCAAGGGCGACACCGTCAAGGAAGTGCTCGACTACGTCGAGTTCGACGCCGACATGCTGATGCGCAAGCTGCGCGAGCAGGTCGAGGTCGCGGTGCGCGACGGCCGCATGGACTTCGAAGAGTCCGGCCGGCTGCTGCGCTTCTACGAAGACGGCTTGCACGGATATACCTACCTGGAAGACCCCGGAGAGCAGTAGACACGAAGGCTCAGAGCATTCTCCGCGCGACCGCGTTTTTCGTAGCGACAGCATGCGCGGGGTGGGCCGTGTGGCTCGCCATCACCGGCGGAGCCGATCTCGACATCTTCCATCTCCGCGTCACGTCGCACGACCCATGGCGGCCGGCGATCGCGGCGCTCGTGGCGTTGGCGATCTTTGTCGCCGCGAAGGGACGCTGGAGCACGGTGCGAGGCTGGATCGACGCCGCCGATCGCGTTGACGAGCGATTCCTCGCCGGCGCGCTCGCGCTCGGCCTCACTATCGCCGGTATCACGTACGCGACGACCGTCGCGGGTGGATCGGACTCCTACGGATACGTGTCGGAGGCGGACCTCTGGCTGAAAGGCCAACTCATGACGCCGCAGCCGTGGATGTTCGACGCGCCGTGGCCGGGCAAGCGCTGGAGCTTCGTGCCCCTGGGCTACATGCCGGGCAACACGCTTCGGAACTCGGAGTCGATTGTGCCGGTCTACTCGCCGGGCCTCCCGTTGCTGATGGCCGGGGCGAAGCTCGTCGGCGGGCAGGAGGGCGTGTTCTGGGTCGTACCGATGCTTGGCGGTGTGATGGCCATGGCGACGTTCGGCATCGGCCGGCGGCTCGGTTCGCCGCGGGCCGGGCTCATCGGCGCACTGCTCGTGGCGACGAGTCCGATCGTGTTGTTCATGATCATGGCGCCGATGACCGACGTCGCCGTTGCCGGCGCGTGGGCCGCGGCGTTCTACTTCCTGCTCGGCGAGTCGCGCGCGAGCGCGCTCGCCGCGGGACTGACGAGCGCGGTCGCGATTCTCATCCGGCCGAACATCTCGTTCGAGGCCGCCGTGCTGGGCGTGTGGTACCTCATGCGCGCGTGGCGGAGCGGCGCGTGGCGGCATGAGCTCTTGCGCGCCGGACTCTTCGCGCTCGGCCCCGCGACGGGCTACGCCGCAGTCGCGATGATCAACAAGTCCCTGTACGGTTCGCCTCTGACCAGCGGGTACGGCGCAATCGTCGAGGAGTTCACTCGCGACAACATTCCGGTGAATGCCAGGCTGTACGCGCAGTGGTTCATCGACGTGCACACACCGGCGGCCTTGATTGGGTTCCTGCCGCTGATCCTGCCGCTCAAGTGGTTCTGGCCATCGGCGAAGGACCGGGCGATCTTTCTCGTCATCGGCGCGTTCGTGGCGCTGATCCTCCTGGAGTTCTTTGAGTTTCTTGTGTTCGACGTGTGGTGGTATCTGCGCTTCCTCTTGCCGTGCCTGCCGTTCGTCATGCTGGGCGTTGGCGCGGTGGCGACTGCGGTGGCGCGGGCGGGCAAGCCTGTCGGAGCCGTCGTGGTGGCCGTGCTCGTCATTGGGCTTGGCATTCGAGATTTCCGCGAGGCGTCCGACAGAGGCGCCTTCTGGTCGTGGCGCGGTGATCGCCGGTATGTCGCCGCGGCGCAGATGGCGCGCCAGATGACCGAGCCCGCGGGCATCATCTATTCCATGCAACACAGCGGCAGCCTCCGCTACTACAGCGGCCGCCTGACCGTTCGCTACGACGGCATCGACGCCGACTGGCTCGACCGCAGCGTGTCATGGTTTCAGTCGCGCGGCGTGCATCCGTACGTGCTGCTCGAGGAATGGGAGATCGAGCCGTTCAAGAGGCGTTTTGCCGGCGCCAGCTCGCTCGCGCTGCTCGACGGCGCGCCGATGTTCGCGTACGAGGGCGCCGCGCGCATTTTTCTCTTCGATCTCGCCGGCCCGATCACGGCGAGCACCGTCAACGTGGTCGATACGTACACCGAGCCGCTTCGTTCCGTCCCTCCGGCCACGACGGAGACGCTGACACTCGGGCACGCCGCGGCCGTCAGATAGACTGTCGGCTGTGCGGCGCGTCGTCGGCATCACCGCTCTGGTCGTCGGTCTCGGCGCGCTCGCTGTCGCGGTGTGCCTGCTCATCGCCGGCAGCGTCGATCTGACGACGTTCCACATTCCATTGCGCGCGCACGATCCCTGGCGCCCGGCGCTCGTGGCGGTCGTCGCGCTCGTGGTGGCGGTGATCGCGGCAGGCGGGGCAGCCGCGCGAGATTGGATCGCAACCGTCGATCGCGTTGACGATCGCGTCGTGGCAAGTGCGCTCGCTGCCATCACCTGCGCCGCCGGGATCGCGTACGCGACGACCGTGGCCGGGGCCGCGGATCCGTACGGCTACGTGTCCCAGGCGGACCGGTGGCTCGAAGGACAGCTCAAGATTCCGCAACCGTGGGCTCAGCAAGCGCCATGGCCGTCGAGTCAGTGGAGTTTCTCGACGCTCGGATACCGGCCGGGCATGACGGACGCTGACGCGTGGTCACTCGTGCCGATCTATTCGCCCGGACTGCCGATGATCATGGCGGCCGCGAAAGCCATTGGCGGACAGGAGGGCATGTTCTGGGTCGTGCCGGTGTTCGGCGGGCTGCTGGTGTTGGCGACGTTTGGCGTCGGCCGGCGGCTCGGCGCGTCGCGCGCGGGATTGATTGGCGCGTTTCTCGTCGCCACGAGCCCGGCGGTCCTGTTCAACTTCATGGACCCGGCGACCGATGTCGCGGTGGCCGGGGCCTGGATGGTTTCGTTCTACTTCCTGCTCGGCGAGTCGCGATGGAGTGCGCTCGCGGCGGGACTCGCGTGTGGGATCGCGATTCTGATCCGGCCGAACAACGCGTTCGAAGCCGGCGTGCTCGGGCTCTGGTACATCCTGCGGGCCTGGCGGACCGGTGAGTGGCGCCGCGAAATTCAGCGCGCGTTGCTCTTCGCCATCGGCGTCGCGCCAGGCATTGCAGCCGTTGCCGCAATTTATTCGTACCTCTACGGCTCGCCTTTCGTGAGCGGCTACGGAACGTTCGCCGAGGCGTTCCAGCGCGTCAACATTCTTCCGAACGCGTCGCGATACCCGGTCTGGTTCATCTACGCGCACACGCCGGTGGCGCTCGCCGGGCTCGTTGCGCTCGCCGTGCCGCTCAAGGTGTTCTGGCCCGCCGTGAAGGATCGGATCGTCTTCGTCGTCATTGGCGTGTTCGTGTCATTGCTCGTGCTCGAGTTCCTGGCGTACCTCGTCTTCGACACGTGGTGGACGCTGCGGTTCGTCATTCCGTGCCTGCCGTTCATCATGATCGGCATCGGCGCCGTGGCGCTCGCGGTGGTCAACGCCGTCCCGCGCGCGGTCCGGCCTGCCGCCGTACTCGTTGCGCTCGGATTGGTCGTGGCGCTCGGCGCGCGCGACCTCCGCGTCGCCGTCAAGGAAGGCGCCTTCGATCTCTGGCGGCAGGAACGCCGGTACGTGGCCGCCGCGCAATTCACGCGCCGCCTGACCGCCGAAACCAGCGTCGTCTACTGCATGCAGCACAGCGGCAGCCTCCGGTACTACGCGGGCCGGCTGACGGTCCGGTACGACCAGATCGATCGCGACTGGCTCGACAGAAGCCTGGCGTGGTTCCAGGCGCAGGGCGTCCACCCGTACCTGCTGCTCGAGGACTGGGAGATCCCGGATTTCAAAGCGCACTTCGCGGGCGCGCAGGCGCTCGCGTTGCTCGACGAGGCGCCGCTCGTGAGCTACAACGGCGGCGGCCGCATTCAGCTCTTCGATCTTGGCCCGGCCAACGAGCGGCCCGCCGGCAGGCTGACTGTCGTCGAGACCTTTGCCGATCGCTTGCGATCGGTGGCACCGGCGCCGTTCCCGCGCGTGGCGTTCGCGCGATAGTAGACTGTCGGCCGTGCGGCGCTTCGTCTGCTCCACGATGCTCGTCGTCGGCCTGGTGGCCCTGGTCGCGGCGGCGTGGGTCCTCGTTGCCGGCAGCATCAACCTGACCAGGTTTCACATTCCCATCCGCGCGCACGATGCCTGGCGGCCGGCGCTCGTAGCCGTGGCGGCGTTCGTCGTGTTCTTCCTCGCGGGCGGCAGCCTCGCGTTTCTGCGATCGTGGCTGGCGCGGATCAACCACACGGACGATCGGCTCGTCGTGGCGATGCTGGCCGCGGCGATCTGCGTCGCCGGCATCGCGTACGCGACGACGGCCGCGAGTGGAGCGGACGCGTATGGGTACGTCTCGCAGGCCGACGCGTGGCTGACCGGCCATCTCAAGATTCCGCAGCCCTGGGCGCAGCAGGCGCCATGGCCGTCGAGCCGCTGGAGTTTCGCGCCGCTCGGCTGGCGTCCCGGCGACGGCGACGATGCGTGGTCGCTGGTGCCGAGCTATTCGCCGGGGCTGCCGCTGCTTCTCGCCGGGGCCAAGCTCATCGGCGGGCAAGAGGGCATGTTCTGGGTCGTGCCGATCTCGGGCGGCTTGCTGGTGCTCGCGACGTTCGGGCTCGGCCGGCGGCTCGGCGACTCGCGCGCGGGCCTCATCGCGGCCGCGCTCGTCGCCACGAGTCCGGTGGTGCTCTTCATGCTGGCCGCGCCGATGACGGACGTGCCCGTGGCTGCGGCGTGGACGATCGCGTGCTACTTCGCCCTGGGCGAGTCTGCCGCGACCGCCGTGGCTGCCGGCCTCGCCGCTGCCGTCGGAGTCTTGATCCGGCCGAATCTCGTCTTCGAAGCCGGTCCGATTGGGTTGTGGTTTCTGATCCGGGGCTGGCGGACCGGCGCGTGGGGCCCGGCGATCCGGGACGCGGCCTGTTTTGGCGTGGCGGCATCGTGCGGCATCGCGGCGGTCGCGGCGATCAATCAGCACCTCTACGGATCGCCGTTTGTTTCCGGCTACGGCGGTCTCAGCGGCTGGTTCACGCGCGCCAACGTGCTGACCAACGCGCGCAACTACTCGCAGTGGCTGATGTACGCGCACACACCCGCGGCGTTCCTCGGCCTCGCGGCGCTCCTCGCCCCGCTGAAGCGCGTGTGGCCCGGCGTCAAGGATCGCGCGGTGTTCGTGTTCATCGGGCTCTTTCTCGTTACGCTCTTCGCGCAGTACTTCGCGTTCCTGGTCTTCGACGTGTGGTGGTATCTCCGGTTCGTCATCTCGGCGCTGCCGTTCATCATGCTGGGAATCGGCGCCGTGGCGTTGTCGCTGGCGCGCGTCGGACGGCCCGCGCTCACCGTGGCTGTCGCGATTGCTGTCGTCGCGTTGTGCGTCCGCGATTTCCGCGTGGCTGTCGCCGAATACTCGTTCGATCTGTGGCGCGGGGAACGCCGGTACGTGTCCATGGCGAAGCTCGTGCGGTCGTCCACGGACGCGACGAGCGTGGTCTACTGCATGCAGCACAGCGGCAGCCTGCGATACTACGGCGGCAGGCTGACGATCAACTGGTCGAACCTCGACAACGACTGGCTCGATCGCAGCGTGGCGTGGGTCATCGAACGCGGGTCGCATCCGTACCTGCTGCTCGAGAGCTGGGAGGTCGAGCCGTTCAAAAAGCAGTTCGCCGATCAGAAGACGCTCGAGATTTTCAACACCGCGCCGCTGCTCACCTACGAAGGCGGCGCGCAAATCATGCTCTACGATCTCGAGGCGCCGCCGGATCGGTCGGCGAGCACGCTGAACGTGACCGAGACGTTCATCGATCGCCAGCGATCTGTTCCCCCGGCGCCGCCGCCGACGATCATCCTGGGACGATAGGTGCATCGCGTCCTCCTCGCGTGTCTGGTCGCCGCCACGGTCGTGGTTGGTGTGGTCTGGGGCACGATGGCCGTCGGCGGATCGGACTCCTACGGCTACGTCAGTCAGAGCGAGCTGCTTTTGCACGGACGAATCACCGTACCGCAGCCGTGGGCGATGAACGTGCCGTGGCCGCGCGGGCCGGCGACGTTCACGCCGCTCGGTTACACGCGCACCGAAGATGAAACGGCGCTGGCCCCGACGTACCCGCCGGGCCTGCCGCTGTTGATGGCCACCGCCAAACTCATTGCCGGCCATTGCGCGACGTTCTGGGTCGTGCCGATCGCCGGCGGCGTGCTCATCCTTGCGACCTACGGGCTCGGCCGCCGCGTCCTTTCGCGCGGTCCTGCGCTCGCCGCCGCGTGGCTCGCTGCGACGAGTCCCATCGTGCTCTTCATGGTGACGGCGCCGATGTCCGACATCCCGGCGGCCGCGGCGTGGGCGACGTCGTTATGGCTCGCGACGGCGCGCGAAAGCCGGCGTCCTGCCCTCACGAGCGTGCTTGCCGGCGTTGCCGCCGGAGTGGCCGTGCTCATTCGTCCGAATTTGTTGCCGGCGGCCGTGCCGATCGTCCTCTGGTACGGCTGGACGGCCTGGCGCGACACGCAGGCGCGCCGCACGAATCTTCTGCGCGGCGTCTTGTATGGCGTGGGGCTCAGCGTCGGCGTGCTTGGCCAGCTCGCCGTGAACTGGTTGGTCCATCACTCCCTGATTCACACCGGCTACGGCCCGATCGAAGAAGTGTTCAGCTTCGCGAATTTTCCGCTGAACGCCAGACACTACGCGACGTGGTTTGCGAGCACCCAGACACCGCTCGCGCTCGCCGGACTCGTTGCGCTTGCCGTGCCTGCCGCGTGGATGTGGCCGCAGGCCCGCGATCGCTCGGTCGTCGTCTTGCTCGGGCTGTTCGCGGCGGACATCTGGCTGCAGTACTGCCTGTACACGCCGTTCGACGCGTGGTGGTACCTCAGATTTCTCGTACCGTGCTGGCCGGTGCTCATGATCGGCCTGGCGCAGGCGCTGTTCCGGTTCTTCCAGGCGGACGGCCGCGCCCGCCTGGTGCCGATCGTTCTTGCCGTCGTTCTCGGCGTGAACGGCGTGCGCGTCGCCAACGATCTCAATACGTT
This sequence comes from Vicinamibacterales bacterium, assembly GCA_035279905.1. GTDB lineage: Bacteria > Acidobacteriota > Vicinamibacteria > Vicinamibacterales > SCN-69-37 > DATEGZ01. Next base: position 45,651 of record DATEGZ010000261.1, on the reverse strand, counting down.
CACGGCGTGGCTCGGCGAGAGCCGCTACGCCGCGGTCGCCGGCATCGTCCGCGGCGTGACGGAGCCGCAGAGCATCATCTTTTCGATGCAGCACAGCGGGTCGATTCGCTACTACTCCGGCCGGCAGACCTTGAACTTCGTCAACCTCGAGGACGAGTGGCTCGATCGCGCGGTCGCCTGGCTGAACGAGCACGGCGCGCATCCATACGCGGCGCTCGAGGAGTGGGAAGTCGCCGAGTTCAAACGGCGATTCGCGCGCGACAACGCGGCAGGACGACTCGAGATGTCGCCGATGTTCGTCTATCAGGGCGGCGCGACGGTCTATCTCTATGACCTGCTCCAGGCGCCTGGAATGAAGGAGTCCGGGATCATCACCGAGAAAGGCCAGCACGCCCGATGCGTGAAGCCGGCAATCCTCGAGATTCCGCCGTTCAAGTGACGCGCGTGCTAGAGTACGCGCTCCCCAGCAGCGAAGAATTCGGCAACGCGCAGGGGGGACGTGTATGGCAGCGAAGCAGATCGATCAATACGCGGTGATGTACTCGGCGAATTCGTTCTACCCCCGGATCTGGCTCAAGGGCGGGGGCAAGTTCATCGGTCAGCTGAACTTTCTCGCAAACGGCGTGGCGCTGCCGCCGGACGGCTTGTCGGGCGGCATGCCGAATCTGTTCTACCACCTCGACAACTTTCCGCACGTCCTCGATCTGTTGCGCAACGAGAAACCGACCTACATCAACTACCTCGGTTCCGGCGGCGGCTTCGAGAATTCGATCATGACGAGCGACGAGCCGCAAGGCGAAGGGGAATGACGTGAACGAAGGATTCTCGATTCGTCTGCGCCGCGGCGGCCAGACCTGGCCGATCGACTCGCTCTCGACTGACGACGGGCTGGTCTTCGACAACGAGGTCGACGCGTTTCCACGCAGCCTCACGCTCGAGTTCGACGGCGACAACGCGGCGACGACCTACCGCATGAACCGCGTTCGCGAGCTGCGCGGCTGGAACGCGGGCCTGTTCAACCTGAATCTGACGGTCAAGAACGGCATGCTGTTCGTGTCAGGTGTCGATCCCGACGCGCTGCCGTCCGGCTACTACTGGTTCCGGCTCACGATCGACGACGTCGTCGTTCCCGCGAAGGACTTTCACTTTCATCTCGAGGAAGACACGTCGGACACGGTCGTCACCGTGGACGTCAAGACCGACCCGCGCGACATCGAGCTCACCGAGGCCATCGACGACTTCGACGACGAGATCAAGCGCATCATCCAGTCGCCGGACAGCCACGCGGACGGGCTCGCGCTTCCCGACTGGCTCGACGACGCCGATCCGCGCCCGAGCCGGAAGGCGTGCCTGCTGAATCTCATGGCAAAGCTCCGGACGGCGCCGGCCGCCGGCGATCCGCTCATCACGACCGTGAACGACGTCTTCTTCTGCGGCAACGAGCGCATCTACGCGCGCGTGACGGCGGATCTGTACGTCCGGCTCAAGGCGCTCGCCGACGATCCCGATCGGCCGTTCTACGACGAGGGCCCGCCGACGTCCGCCATGCATCAAAAGCTGCTGGCGTCGATCGAGGCGCACGGGTGGGGCAGCCACACGAACTACGAGCTCTGGAGCTTCCGCCAGGAGGGCAATCCGTCGATGCAGGTGGTGTGCGCGACGCCGACGATCGGCGGGCTGCCGTTCTGCGCGGACCTCGACATCGATCTCGGCAACCCGCTGCAGGATCTCGAGGGCTTCGCGATCCACATGGGCGAGTTGATCGGCGGCGGCGCGACCGATCACCTGGATTTGTGGAAGAAACTGTCGAAGGGCGGAACGAAGAACTACTTGTACTATCGCGTGACGAAAACCGCGTAGGCGCGCCGGATCTAACTCGCTACCGCGACCATCGCCGGTCGCAGGATCTCTTCACCAATGAGGTAACCCGGCCGCACGACGCCGGCGATGTGTCCGGCGGGCGCCGCGCCGGTGGGCGGTACGTTCGCGACCGCTTCGTGCCGGGTCGGATCGAACGGCTGGCCGAGCGGGTCGATGCGGACGACGCCGAGACTGTCGAGGGTGGCGAGGAACTGCTGGCGGACGAGCGAGACGCCCTGGACGAGCGGGTCGTCCGGGCGATCGGCGGCCGCCGCCAGCGCGCGGTCGAGGTTGTCGAGCACTTCGATGAACGAGACGAGCACCTGCCGGCGGCTGCGCTCGACGTCCTTCGCGACTTCCTTGCGCAGCCGCGCGCGCGCCTGCTCGAACTCGTCCGCGGCGCCGCGGTACTTCGCGAGAATCTGCTGGAGCTCCGCGTCCTTGGCGGCAAGCCGCTCTTCGAGTTCTTCGATGTAGGTCGGCTTGAGCCGCGGCTCCTCGGCGACCGGCGTGTCGCTCTCGCCTTTGACCCACCACCGCCGATCCGTGACCTTGAGATCTGGTCTCTCTTCGCTCAATTCACGGTCTCCGGACGCTTCTCGTACTGGAACTGCAATCCGTTCGGCCCGGCCGCGATCGTCACCGTGCCACCGTTTTCGAGCTGGCCGAAGAGAATCTCGTTGGTCAGCGGATCGCGGACCTCGCGCTGGACGACGCGCGCGAGCGGCCGCGCGCCGAAGACCGGGTCGTAGCCCTTCTCGGCGAGCCACGTGCGCGCTTCGGGCGTGAGCGTGATCGCGACGTGCCGCTCGGCCAGCTGCGACTCGAGCTGCAGGATGAACTTCTCGACGATCGTCTCCATCACGGCGGGCGTGAGGCCCTTGAACGTGACGATCGCGTCGAGCCGGTTGCGGAACTCCGGGCTGAACACGCGCTCGATCGCGGCTTTCGACTTGCCGGCGGCCGCGCGGCGGTGGGCTTCATCGCGCTCGTCGAGCGTGCCCTCGCCGGCAAAACCGATCGACTTCGCGCTCATCTCGCGCGATCCGGCGTTCGACGTGAGGATCAGCACGACGTTCCGGAAATCCGCCTTGCGGCCGGTGTTGTCCGTGAGCGTCGCGTGGTCCATCACCTGCAGCAGGATGTTGTAGATGTCGGGGTGCGCCTTCTCGATCTCGTCGAGCAGCACCACGCTGTACGGATGCGAGCGGACCGCGTCGACGAGCAACCCGCCCTGTTCGAAGCCGACGTAGCCGGGCGGCGCGCCGATGAGCCGCGCCACCGCGTGCTTCTCCATGTACTCGCTCATGTCGTAGCGGATGAACTCGTTGCCGAGCAGCAGCGCCAGTTGCTTGGCGAGCTCCGTCTTGCCGACGCCTGTCGGGCCCGTGAACAGGAAGCAGCCGGCGGGGCGCTCGGGCAAACCCAGCCCCGCGCGCGATCGCTTGATCGACTGCGCGACCAGGTGCACGGCCTCCTGCTGGCCGAAGACGACGCGCTCGAGCGACTCCTCGAGCACGCGAAGGCGTTCGCGATCGGAGGAGGAGGCCTGGCGGGCGGGGATGCGGGCCATGCGGGCGACGACGGCTTCAATGTCTGGGGCATCCACAGGAATCTGTGGTTCCGGGGTTCCGGGGTTCCGCGGTTCGCACGTCACGCTGCTCTGAGCTAGTGCCTAGTGCCTGATGCCTGGTGCCTTCTGCCTGGTGCCTGATCTTCGTTACGGCGCCCGCCTCATCGATCACATCGATCGCGCTGTCGGGCAGCTTGTAGTCGCGCAGGTGCCGCGCGGCGAGCTTGGCGGCGGCTTCGAGCGCGGCGTCCGTGTACGTCACGCCGTGGTGCGCTTCGTAGCGGCCGCGCAGGCCGGCGAGGATGCGCACCGTCTCTTCCATCGACGGCTCTTCGATCGCGATCTTCTGCAGCCTGCGCGCGAGTGCGCGGTCCTTCTCGATGTGTTTGAACTCCTCGAACGTCGTCGATCCGATGACGCGCAGGTCGCCGGCCGTGAGGATCGGCTTGATGAGCGTCGCCAGATCCATCGTGCCGCCGGTGGTGGCGCCGGCTCCGACCGTGGCGTGAATTTCGTCGATGAAGAGGATCGCCCTCGGCCGCGCGGACAACGCGCGAATCACGGCCTTGAAGCGCTCTTCGAAATCGCCGCGAAACCGCGTGCCGGCGAGCAGCGCGCCCGTGTCGAGCGAGAAGATCTCCGCGTCCCGCAGCATCTCCGGCGCGTCGTCGGTCAGGAGCTTCATCGCGAGGCCCTCGGCCATCGCCGTCTTGCCGACGCCGGCCTCGCCGACGAACACCGGGTTGTTCTTGCGGCGGCGGCAGAGGACTTCGATTGTCCGCTGCAGCTCCTCCGCGCGACCGATGAGCGGGTCGAGCTGGCCGGCTTTGGCGCGATCGGTCAAATTCATGCAGTACGCCTGCAGCGGATCGCGCGACGAGGCCGCGCCTTCGCGGCCCTCGCCAGCGGTGGCCTCGCCGTTGCTGTCGCCCGGTGCCGCGGCGCCGTTCGTCTGCGGGACTTTCGAAATCCCGTGCGAGATGAAATCGAGCACGTCGAGCCGGCTGATGCCGTGGCTCTGCAGCACTCGCGCCGCGTGCGACTTCGGCTGCTGCATGATCGCGGCGAGAATGTCGCCGGCGTGCACTTCGGCTCGCTGCGCGCTCTGCACGTGCAGCACCGCGGTCTGGAGCACGCGCTGGAACGCCGCGGTCTGCTCGGGCTCGCGCTCGTGGCCGCGCTTCAGTTGCTCGACGCTCTCCTCGAGATACTGGTTGAGCTCCTTGCGCAGGCGCGGCAAATCGGCGCCACAGCCCTGAAGGATGCGCTCGCCCTCAGCGTCGTGCGCGAGCGCGTAGAGCAGATGCTCGAGCGTGAGATACGCGTGCCGCCGCGACACCGCCTCGCGGTACGCGATCGTCAGGACGATTTCGACTGCGGCGGAGAACATATCCCGATTATGGCAGATGGTTCGGACAGGTTCGACGGGTTCGACAAGTTCGACGGGTTCCGCGGGTTCAAGACCGACGTGACGGCTGCGCCAGAACCTGCGGAACCCGTCGAACCCGTCGAACTTGACGAACCCTCGCTCAAGCTTCCTCGGTGATAGCCTTGAGCGGAAATCCCGCATCGCGAGCGAGCGACGTGACCGTATCGACTTTCGTCTCCGCGATTTCCCACGGGTACATGCCGGCGATGCCGCGCCCGTTGACGTGCACGTGCATCATCACGCGGAAGGCCTCGGCCGGCGACTTCTGGAACACGCTCTCCAGCACCATCACGACGAACTCCATCGTCGTGTAGTCGTCGTTGAGGAGCACGACCTTGAAGACCGGCGGCTCCTTCTCCTTGGTTTGCGGGCGCTCTTTGACCTGGCCGCCCGGTTGCTCCGCCATCTATTTCTCCGCCAGCGCGACGATTTCCGCGAGCGTCGTCGCGCCGCGGTCCCAGTCGTACCAGGAGAGCTTGCGCTTCAGGCGTTCGTCGGAGTCGAGCGCGGCCATGCTCATGTGCCAGGCCTGGAGCAGGGCTGGACGCTCGACCCACGCGCCAGCTTCTTTTCCGTCGCGCAGCAGGATCACGGTCGGCGTCGCCGTGCGGCCGTCGGGCGTGAGGTGGTGCTCGATCACGGGCGCGCCGGTCGCCTTGTTGACGATACGCAGCTCGACGCCGGCGAGCGAGGCGAGCTTCGCCAGATAGGGAATCGTGTTCACGGAGTCCGAGCAGCTCGCTTCGGCGACGACAAGGATCTTGAGGCCTGGTGCGACGTGCTTGAAGCGCTGCACGAGATCGGCGTCCACGGTGGCGCGCCCGGCGTTCGTCGTCCACTTGTCGCGCTGCGATTGGACGTCCGTCAAGAACGCGTCCCACGTCACGCCGCGGTCAAAGAGTGCGGCCGCGTCCTGCGCGCGGGCCGGGACACTGGCCGCGAGCATCACGACGAGCGCGAGAAGCCTGATCATGCACACAGCGTAGCCCAAACCGCGGGCGCATAGAATGTCTGTCATGACTGCGCTCGCGACAGGCATCGACTACGTCGACCTGGACTTTCTCGGCAAGCCGGGCATCATCGCCACCGGCGTGCTGCACGGCAAGGCGAGCGTGGCGCTCGTCGATCCAGGTCCGTCGACGACGCTCGAGAACCTCGAGCGGAAGCTGGCCGCGAAGGGCATGAGCTTCGCCGACGTGCGCGCGCTTCTGATCACACACATTCACCTCGATCATGCGGGCGCGACGGGAGTGTTGATCGACCGGTGCCCGGGCGCGCGCGTGTACGTGCACGCCAAGGGCGCGCCGCACCTCTCGGATCCGAGTGGGCTGCTCGCGAGCGCGTCGCGTCTGTACGGCGCGGACATGCAGCGGCTGTGGGGCGAGGTACGCGCGGTGCCGGCTGAGCGCCTGCATATCCTGAATGACCGCGATTCGCTCGAGATCGTCGGGCATCAGGTCGAGTCGGGCTACACGCCGGGCCACGCGTCGCATCACGTCAGCTACTTTCTGCCGTCGGCTCGGCTCGCGTTCGTTGGCGACACGGCCGGCGTCGCCCGGCAGAGCGGCCGCCTCGTGATTCCGCCGACGCCGCCGCCGGACATCGACCTCGAGGCCTGGCGCGCGAGCACCGAGCGCATCCTCGCGTGGGATCCGCAGACGCTGTTTCTCACGCACTTCGGCCCGTTCGCGTCCCCGCGCGTGCACATGAACGATCTGTGGATGCGGCTCGACGCGTGGAGCTCTCGGACGCGAGGGCTGCTCGCCTCGCCAGGCACGGACGCCGAGCACGCGGCGACGTTCGCCGCCGAAGTCTTCGACGACATCACGCGCGCGACCAGCCGCGCCGAAGCGCAGGCCTACGCGGACGCCGGACGGTTCGACTTCTCGTGGACGGGCTTGGCGCGGTACTGGCGGAAGCGGACATCCTAGCTCACCCCGGACTTCCTGGATCACCGGACTTCTTCTCTCAGCCGGACCTCCCAGTGCACGAGGCGTTGACATCAGATGCGTGATGCGTGATGATCGCCCGATGCGCACCACCCTCGACCTCGATGCCGATGTCCTGCAAGCGGCGAAGGAGCTGGCGGCCGCGCGCGGCAGCACGGCGGGCAAGGTCCTGTCGGAGCTGGCCCGCAAGGGCCTCGAGTCGCGCCGGACGATTCGCGTGCGTAACGGCGTGCCGCTGTTGCCGCGGCGGCCGTCCGGCGCTGCGCGCCCCACGATGAAGCTCGTCAACGATCTTCGCGACGAACCCTAGGCCGCATCCATGGCCCGCATCGCGCTGTTGGACGTCAACGTGCTCGTGGCGCTCTTCGATCCGGATCACGTGCATCACGAGATCGCTCACGACTGGTTTGCCGATCACCGCGCCGCTGGCTGGGCCACCTGTCCGATTACCGAGAACGGCTTTGTCCGCGTCGTCTCCAACCCACGCTACCGCCCGGACGCCGAGCGGCCGGGGGCAGTCATCGACTACCTGCGCCGGTTCTGCGCGAGTGGACAGCACCATTTCTGGCCGGCGGTGATCTCGCTTCGGGATGACGATCTCTTCGTCGAAGATGGCGCGTTTGGCCACCGATCGCTGACCGATCTCTATCTCCTCGGGTTGGCGCGGAAGATGGGCGGCGCGCTCGCGACCTTCGACCGCGCCATCCCGGTGACGGCGGTCAAAGGTCTCAAGCGCGACCAACTCGCCGTCATCGCTCCCGACGCCGGCTGAGCGCGGGCAGACTCGGGACCCTGTCACCGAATAAAGAACTCGGTTTGCTGCTGGAGCCCTCGCGAACCCGACCACGAGGCGACGACCGCCAGAAGATACCGGCCGGGCGACAAGCTTTCGGCAGGAATCGTGAAGGCGTGCCCGCCAGCTCGTAGGTCGACTGGATTTGACACCCCCGATCGCCACACCACCGCACCTCCAGAACTTCTGACGAGGCATTCCAGCTCGAGCTTCAATCCACTCGGTCCGCTGGCAAGTACTGGAGCAAACACCGAGATGGCGTCAGAGGCCGAGAATTCCCGGCTTGCTATCGGTGGCCCCTCGAATATCGGACGCGGAATGGCAACGTCGCCGATCGTGGGCTTCAGAGCGGCTGTGTTCGTCGAGAGCATGAGCGAGCCCATCGCTATCGGCTGGGCGGACGGATCGGGAACACGCACGTCGATGAACACGGATCCAAATCGACCGATCTTCGTTTCTCGGGCAGCGAGGCGGAGTTGATGAGCACCGGCGGGCACCGGCACCACAGCCAGATAGCGCCAGCCGTTCTCGACAATCTTCGGCCAGGATTCATCGGAACGTTTGAAACTCACGCGCTTCGCACCGTGACTGACGGTTTTCTCGACGTCGTCGAGCGCGGCATACGCGATTTCCACCTCGTTGTCGGGCAGGTCACGTCCTTCTCGATCGAGAAGGAGCTCGGACCCGTTGACCTCGAGCGCGACTTGGACCATGCCTCGCCCGCCGGTGCGACCCGCGACACTCGCACTGATGGCCAGATGCAGCCCGCCGTCAGAAACGGGAAGAGGATAGGCGAGCAGTTTGTCCACCTGCGTGCTCTTCCCGTTAGTTGCTTTGACCGCCGGATGTATCGCGGCGTTGCCGTAGAAGCCAGTTCTCGTCCGCACAGTCAGTTGCGGATCTATCGTTCGCACCTTCAGCGCGTGAAAGTCCTTGTTCGTGCTTCGCACTTTCGTGTAATAGCCAAGCACGTAATACCGGCTCGAGTCGTCGACGATGCGCGAAAACGGGACGTCGAACTGATTGAAAGCAAGCACCGCATCGCCACCGGTCTCCCTCGACAAGATCCGGAGCGAGTCCCACTCGGCACGCCGTGTCCCCGGACTGTCCGCGGTCACGGCCGACAATCCCCGCGCATCGATGGCATACACGGTCACGTCATTTCGGGTGGCCGCCGCAACGAACTCCTTCAGCGCTCGGGCCGCGCGGTCTGAAGCGCCTCGGATTCCCGGTGAGGTTCCCGTATAGCCCCCAAGGAGATCGATACCGATGCCTTGACTGAACAGCAGGACGGTCTTCCTGCGAAAGCGCAGCTGTCCCAGGTATTCCGCGACTCGCCCAAGCTCTTCCAGCGAGCGCTCGGTCGCGTCGGCTGCCATCGCCAGGTCAAGGGCCATGCCCAGGTTTGGTTCACGGATGGGTGCGAGCTTTGTCGGCTCGGCGTCTTGTACCGGGATGTCATCCCCTGCTTGCGTGCGGAGGCTGCCTGGTTGGAATGTGATCCCGGCGAGCCGTAACAACTGTTTTCGGTCCGTCGTGAACAGAGAACCATAGGGCGAGTAACTCATGCGAACGACGCAAGCCGTGTCGTGCTCTCCCAGATGGCCCTCGACGAACTGCCGCACCGCGGATCGAACCCGAGGCATCTCCTCCGGCGCGAGATGGAAGTAGTCGAGCACGATGGCGTAGGCCCGCCCTTCGACGTCGTTCGACGCCAGGTCCAGCGGCGCAAGCGTGTCGCGGAAGCCACCAAACGTTCGGTCAGTCGCGTCCGCCTTATTCGCCTTGAGATCGACAGCGAGAAACTGTGCAAGCTGCTGCGGGCGGCCGTCCTCCAGAACCTCGAAGTCTTCACGCTTCAGGCCCGAGACCCGTTCGCCACGCTGGTTCACGACGACAGCACTGATCTCTACGAGGTTGGCTTCGGCCCGGAACACCTGTCCTTGATCGAATCGATGGGAATCGGTCGTCCCTTCCGCGCCAAGGAGAGCGTCGACGGCGATCAAGGGCACAGCCATCAACGTAGCCAGGCGTGATCGGTGGTCAACGCCAGATCGCTCCACCAGCGGCAGATCCTTGCGATCCAGTGTAGGTCAGATCTCGGCCAGCTTCTTGGCTGAGCGCGGAGCCGCAGAAGATCTGGATACAAAGACAATAGCTAGTAGTCCCGTGGCCCTTCGTCACCAGTTTCGTCATCGTCCGCGTCGACTCGGCCGTCGGGAATAGGGATCGCCGACGACGGGTGCACGACAGAGGTGCTCAAAGACTCAGGCGTCCGGACCCCGCCGGAATCGGGCCTGGCGACCCGAATGGCGACTTCGTCCACATCGGCGAACCCGCCTGCTTATTGCGCGTGTTGGCGTGAGCATTGCAGCGTCGCAAAGCCTGAAGTCGGCTCGACCCGATTGGACTCAATATGCTTTCTGCCCGTGCGCGGTCTTGGCTGGACATTGTTACTACCATCGCGATGGTCTTGACCTGCGCGGCCCTATTCTGGGCTGCATGGACCGCTCCAAGGCCTGTGAGACGGCCCGTTCCGTCCGTTCCCGCAACGCCCGTCTCGCTAGAGGGAGCCGAGGTTCAGGGCGACCGCACAGCTCGCGTTGTGATTATCGAGTACGCGGACTTTCAGTGCCCTTACTGCGGCGCCTTTGAGCGTTCAACCATGCCGCTGATTAGGACTACCTACGTGATCCCCGGCAAGGTGCTGTTCGCCTTTCGACACCGCCCAATACATGAATTGCATCCGATGGCGACGCGAGCAGCACAATTCGCAGAGTGCGCCGGCAAGCAGGGAAAGTTCTGGGAAATGGAGCGCGCGCTATTTGACGACCAGAGGAACCTCACCCAGCTCGACCTTCTCAGACATGCTGAAAGCATCGGACTCGATTTGCCCGCTCTCTCGGTTTGCGCGAGCAGCGACGACACGGTTCGGGCGGTCAGTCGCGACGTGGAGGAAGCGAAGACCCTCGGCCTGTCCGGAACGCCAGCCTTCCTGATAGGCCGCCGGGACGGTGGTCGAGTGGTGGTCGCTAAGGTGCTGTCGGGCGCTGCGTCGTTTCCTGTCTTCAGGGCGGCAATCGATGGTCTGTTAGCCGATGGAAATGAATTCAGCCAAACGCAACACATCATCGCTTGGAGTGGCGTAGCGATCGCAGTCTTAGCCGCCGCTGCAGGTCTTGTCGTAGTGCGAATCAAGCGATCTCAAGGCGCTGCGGTAACATCGCCGCGCCACGTCTGAACCGATCAGTCGTGCCGTTTCAAAGTCTAGAAGGAGGCATTGTGAGAACTATCCGAAACGCGACCTTCGTTGCCTTGGTCGTGACTGCGGTATTCGCATCCAGTCGGGGCGTGCTCGCCGACTGGGGCAATTGGGAACCTGCAGGCGCGTACTCTTGGACTTGGTACGGCGGTTGTACCGGTGCATGGGACTGCGACGGAGAGGAAGGGCATACGCTCTACGACAACTGCGCGAACCTGTGTTCGCTGTACGACGGGGTTAGTGGGTTTGACTGTTATTGGAGCGGAGAAGTAGCAGAATATCCTGACAATCCCAACTGCTGGGCGTCATGTGACTGTCGTCCGTTCAAATAAGAACTGAATGTTGACCGGCGTGCCAGGCCGGTTCGGTTGTGATCTTATTGGGTTCATCGCGTATTCTGGATCAACAACCGGGGAGTGCGGTGCACCCTAAGCCCTTAGGGAACGGGCCAGATACGGCCGGTCGCTCTCGTGGCCTGATTGTTCTGGCCCTGCTATTCGCTTGTCTGGTCACACTCGGCTCGATGCGTCAGCAATCGGGCCAATCTCCCGTCTTTCGCTCGGGAGTGGATCTGCTGACGTTGGACGTCACCGTTGTCGACAAGGACGGCGCGCCAATTCGGGGACTAACCGCGAACGACTTTGTCGTCAAGATTGACGGTCAACAGCGCGCGGTCCGCGCGCTGGACTATCAGGTCTTTGGTCCAGCTGGGGAACTAGAACGGTCTTCGAAGCTAACCTCTACAACGCGCACGGCTGACTCTCGGAGCGCAGGCGGAGGTGGGCGAATCATACTCATCCTCTTCGATGACCTTTCCGCCAAGCCTGGCGACGCGAAGGGACTAGTTGTCGCCGCCGAACGAGTCCTCGGATTACTCAGCGGCGACGATCTTGTCGGACTGGTCACGACAAGTGGCTTTGGCCCAGTCTTGAGCCCGACTCGAGACCGAGCGGCTCTTGTCGCGGCGCTCCACAGCAGAGGTCTTGTCGGACGCTACGATGATTCCTCTGGCCCCTTCTTCGTTACCGTGAAGGAAGCAATGGATACCGTCGATGCGCCAAGAGGTGTCATGAATGGTGTCGTCGGTCGAGAATGTGCAGACTCAACTCTCGGAGAATCATGCCGCACTCTGGTCGAAGCTGCGGCGAATCGTCTGGTAGCACTCACGCGTCGGCGGGCCGAGGCGCAAGTCGACGCGTTCAAAACCGCCATCGAGGCGCTGCGTTCAGTCCCGAAACCTCGAATCGTGTTGGCGTTGTCCAGCGGCGTTGCGTTCGGAGCTGGCCGTAGTCTTCAGGAGGACTTCGAGTTGATCAGCCACGCCGCGGCTGATGCCAGCGTTCAGTTTTATGCGCTCACTGAAGTTGGAGATGCCATTGACATGCGCGCAACAGGGCGTCCGGTCCCCCCTCCGTACGACCGCGTGAGTGCGCAACGCCTCGAAAACAACTACCTCATGGGAGGCCTTCAGTCAGTGGCGGCTGCGACCGGAGGCGAGGTGTTCAAGGTCGTGGGGCAGGCTGACCGATTCTTCGCGCGAATTTTCAAGGAGACTTCCGGAGTCTATCGACTAGGCGTCGAAAGCTCTCCCACCCCGCCAGCGGCACGATTCTTGGACGTCGCGGTGTCAGCCAATCGGCCCGGAGCAACTATCCGCGTCAATCGGCAAATGATCGCTCCCGATGCAACTGGCACGCCGGCAACACCGGATGAAACCTTGCAGAACCGCCTCGTTCAAGGGGGATTTGCGTTCGGAGTGCCAATCTCGCTTGGCACAGTTCTTCGGCAAGATTCTAGTGGCCACCTTCAACTCGGAGTCGAAGCCGAAGTGCCCGCGACTGTTAAGGCTCCGCTGAGTACGGCCTTCGCTCTAGTAGACCAGTTGGGCAAGGTAGTGGAATCCGGCCAAAGGCAAGTGCTTCACCCAGTGGATTCCGAGGACTATCGAATCACATTTGGACTGGGCCTCGTCGGTGGGAGCTACCGCCTTCGGTTCGTTGTTGCTGATGGAAATGGGAGCGTTGGCAGTGTCCAACGGGCTGTTTCCGCTCAACTCGTACGGTACGGTCCTCTGCAGGCAAGTGACCTAATGATGGCCTGGATCAATTCGGAGGGAACGCCCCGTCTCCTCGCGCTGGATACCTTGCCGGCGGCTGCGAACATTCTCAGAGTGTCACTTGAACTCTATCCTGACGATCTTCGTCTCGCTCCTCAAGTCCATGTCCAGTTCCGCCTATTGAGAGCCAGCGAGTCTGTCGCTATTGCTGCACGGGACGTTGTGCCATCAGTGAACGGGACGGTGTTGACGGCGACTGCTTCGCTGTCGGCGCCTCCGCTCGCGCCTGGAGAGTATGTGATCGCCCTCGACATTCTGAGCGGTACCACGCGACTAGGAGCAGTCTCGACGTCGTTTCGAAAGGCCGGATAGACGCCGTTCGAGGACTTGCAGGGGGCCTATCTCTCAACATGATGCGGACTCACAGGGATAGAAAGAGGTTGGAACTCAATTGCGCGCCCGAACAGCGCGGCCTTCACGCGGGCGCGAAGGTGCTGTGCATCGTCATTGCAGTCTGTGCCGCTTCGATTCCCCTGGGACCTAGGTTGAAGCAGGAAGCGCCAGCAGACGCGGACATGTCGTTGCTCTCTGCTGAGCTGCCAGCGATTCATGGACAAGAGTTGCGGGCCGATGAAAGCGTAGAGTCACTTGGGAGTCAGATCGGGCGGTGGACTCAGGATGAGCGGGATCGCTTGGCAGTTCAAGGCGGCTGGCAAATCGTCCTTGATCGATCATTTCGTGGATCCCCGCCAGAGGCAATTGAATTCCTCTCTCAAGGGCGTCTCTTATACATATTCTTTGACGGCGTCGCGGATACCGACGACGTGACTGCATCGGTCATCGGGCTTGAAATCGATCCGCGCGGAGTCGGCAGAACTCGTCGGTCACAAACCGTAGGCTTCGCGAGTCCGGGGCAGGGCGGGCGTCATCTTGCGCTAAAGCCACTACACTGGATGCTCAGCGGAGTTCATCCTGGCCCTCACACGATTGCCATTGCACGCGCATCGCACAACGCAACCGAAACGCCGTCCAGGGTTGAACAGCTGTACTACATTCTGATTTACGAGAGGTCATGACATACCGAGCGAATTGCCAGATTGATCCCGCTCTCTGATCGTTCGGACCCATCATTTGGAATCTAAGACGGGTACGAGACCCGTTATAGCCCGTAGCGAAGCCTTTTTTCGTAGAGGGTTTTCGGGTCAATTCCTAAAGCCTCGGCAGTCTTTCTTACGCTTCCGTACCGGGCTAAGGCCTCTCGGATCATTCGCCGTTCAACCTCAGCTCGAGTCTGCTCGACCGCTGCCTGAAGACTGAGTCCATCAGTCACCGAAGCGTCCCCGGTCGTTGCGCTGATCCGTCTGGTGTCGCTTGCGGGCAGATCGCCTGCTTCGACTGTGAGACGAGGGCATGACAGAACCACCTCGCGGAGGACGTGCTGAAGCTCGCGAACATTGCCACTCCACGCACGTTGCTCCAGTTCCTGTAAAGCGCCGCTCGAAAGAAATCTTGCTGTCGCGCTAGAGCTCTTCGCAAGTTGAGGAAAGAAGTGGCCTGCCAAGAGTCTGAGATCCCCGGTGCGTTCACGAAGCGGCGGAACGGCGATCGACATGCCGTCCAGTCGCCAGTACAGGTCCCGCCGGAAGGCCCCCCGTTCTACGACGTCTGCCAGTGGAGCATTCGTTGCGGCAAGAACCCGCACATCTACGACGATCTGCCGGCGAGCGCCAAGCCGCGCGATCTCGCCCCCATCCATGACTCGCAAGAGTTTCGCCTGCGCGTCTAGACTAAGATCCGCGACTTCGTCTAAGAAGAGCGTGCCTCGGTGCGCCTGTTCGAATCTACCAGGCTTGGCCTCCTTCGCGTCTGTAAAGGCGCCGCGCTCGTGGCCGAAGAACTCGCTCTCAAACAGCGGCCCAGGAATCGCGGCGCAGTTTACCGCGATGAATGGCCCCGCCGACCGTTTTGAGCGCCTGTGAATGGACCTCGCGACGAGCTCCTTACCTGTTCCGGTTTCACCCAAGATCAGGACGGGCTCATCGAGCGGTGCGACCCTCAGGATCCGGTCGAAGAGCGCGAGCATCGACGGGCTCCTGCCAACCATGCCGTCAAACTCCGCCGATTGGGAATCAGCGGGAGGATGAGTTGGCCGTCGATACATCGACAACACGCCATCAACACTCGTCAGCAGGTCCTCAGGTGAGAAGGGCTTGGCGAGATAGTCGGCGAAGCCTCCCTGGCCGCATTCGAAGGCGGTCCGGAACGATGCAAAGCCCGTGACCATGATGCCAAGGAGGGACGGTTGCTCGGTCTTGAGAACCTTGAATAGAGCCATGCCGTCCATTGGACCAGCTAGGCGCAGATCAACCACAGCGAGCTCGGGCGCGATCCGCCGCGCCAAATCGATGGCTCGCTCTGCCGTAGCTGATGCAACAGGCCGGTGGCTCCGCCTCCTAAGCGAGTTGCAGACAGAATCCAGCACCGCCTGTTCATCGTCGACGACGAGCACGACCGCCATGTCAATCTCTCCTTGCTAGGCAGGCAGGCAGGCAGGCAGGCAGGCAGGCGCACACGGATTAGAGCGCGCGACCCGACAGAATTACTCTTGAATACGGGGGGAGTATAACCCAAGAACCACACAACGGCGTGACGGCCAGTGCGCGCGCGTCATCTAGTGATGGCTCTACTTCTTGATCTTGTTCATCCTGTCCAAAACGTCGCTGACTTTCTTAATCTCGTCCCCGTAGGTCGCCCAGTCACCCTCGCGCTGCGCCTTGAGGGCCTTGTCGAAGTGCGTCCTCGCCTCGGCCGCGAGCTCCGTCATCGTCTCGTTCGCGGGCTCGCCGGCGCTGACCTCGGGAATTTCCGACGACGCCTGGACGACGGACGTCGCGCTGCTCTGCAGGCGATCGGGCGCGAGCGCGCTTGCGATGCTGCGGCCGAAGATCTGCATCAGCGCCTGGTTGAGCGTCTCGGCCATGACGATCTGGCTCTGATACGCGACGATCACGCGTTTGAGCTCGGGAATCCGGCCCTCCGGCGACCGCAGGTAGAGCGGCCGCACGTAGATCAGCGACTCGTCGACCGGAATCACCAGCAGCGTGCCCCAGATCACTTCCGATCCCTGCTGGTTCCAGAGCGTGATCTGCGGCGAGATGACCTGATCCTGGTTGATCCGCGCGACGATCTGCCGCGGGCCGTACACGATCTTCTGTTTCGGGAACTGGAAGACGAGCATGTGCCCGTAGTGCTCGCCGTCGCTCCGCGCGACCATCCACGCCGCCATGTTGTCCTTCGCGCGCGGCGTGAACGGCAGCATCTGGATGAACTCCGTCTGCTTCTCGCCCGGCAGCTTCATCATCGTGTAGTACGGCTGCATGGCGGTGGCGTTCTGGCCGGTGTCGAGCGTCGGCAGCTGCCACTGGTCTTCCTTGTTGTAGAAGACCTGCGGGTTCGTCATGTGGAACGTCGTGTACACCGCCGTCTGAATCTTGAAGATATCCTCGGGATACCGCACGTGCTGCCGCAGTCCGGCCGGCATGGACGACAGCGGATGCAGCATGCCCGGGAAAATCTTGTCGATCGTGAGCGCGATCGGATCGTTCGGCTCCGACAGATAGAACGACATCGTCCCGTTGTAGGCGTCGATGACGATCTTCACGGAGTTGCGGATGTAGTTGACCGCGCCCGCGCGCGTCTGCGTCGGCGTCGAGTACGGGTAGTTGGCCGTCTCGGTGTAGGCGTCCTGCATCCAGTAGAGCCGGCCGGCGTTGATGACCGGATACGGATCCGAGTCGAACCGCAGGAACGGCGCGACGAGCGCGACGCGCTCGCCGATGCGCCGGTGGAAGAGAATCCGGCTGTCTGCCGTGAGCTGGTTCGTGAAGAGGATGTCCGTGGACGCGAAACGTGTCGCGAACAGAAACCGCCGCCAGAACGTGCCGATCGGCACCCCGCCCGTTCCCGTATACGTCGTCGTGACGTTGTCGTCACCGCGCGGGTAGTGGAATTCCGGCTGGCGCGTTTTGACCAGCACGTAGTTGCTCGAGAGCTCGCCGAAATAGATGCTCGGCTCCTCGAGGCGGAGATCGACGGTCGACTCCGGCGGCAGGTTGCGGATGAAGAGCACGGGCAGACCTTCGGTCGTGACCTGGTTGACCGGCCCGAGCGTCAAGCCGTACCCGTGCGTGAAGAACAGCCGCTCGTTCACCCACGATCGATTCGGCATGTTCTCGGTGTTCAGCTCGCGCACCGAGAGCATGACCTGGCGGTACTTGCCGTCGATCACGTAGCGGTCGTTGTCGACCGCCGCGAAATCGTAGTACGTCCGGATTTCCTGAATCTGCGCGAACGTCTGGAGCAGCGGCTGGTAATCCCAGAGCCGCACGTTCTCGACGGTGCCGGCGTTGGCGATGATGTTGTCGGGCTTGAGCTCCGCATCGCCCGTGAGCTCGCGCTCGTCCACGCGATCGAGCGCGTACGCTTTGCGCGTGCCCGCGATGTTGTACGTGATGAACTGCTGTTCCTTGTCCAGCTCATTGGGCGTGACGATGAACGCCTGGACGAAGCCGGTGTAGATGCCGCCGCTGATCGTCGCCACGAGCGCGAGTCCCACCGCGACGGGGATCGGCCAGCCGCGCCGCCCGAAGCCGTGCCAGATCGCGAGCCCGGCGCCGATGACGAGCACGCCGTACGTCACCCAGAGGAACGGAATCTTCGCGTGCCAGTCCGCGTAGGACACGCCGTACACGATCGACGAGGGCGCGAGCAGCGTCTGCGGGATTTCCAGCCACGTGCCCCAGGCCAGCACGATGAAGAGCACGGCGAAGAGCATTGCGAGATGCCGCCGGGCCGCCGGAATCAAGCGGACGCGCGGCCAGAAGGCGAGACCGTACCGCGCCTCGATCTGGAAGCTGCCCGAGAGGACGTAGTACAGCCCGCAGCCGATGAGCGCGACGGCCACCGTAACCAGCGCCTCCCGCTGCAGCATCTGCCACACGGGCAGCCGGAACACGTAGAAGGCGACATCACGCTGGAAGAGCGGGTCCTTGTCGCCGAACGGCGCGCCCTTGAAGAAGCTGAGCCACGTGAGCCAGTCGTCGGAGGCCGAGAACGCGAGAATCGCGGCGACGCCCGCTGAGACCCACGTCGCGATCTTCGCAAGCCGGCCGCCTTCGAGCGCGATCGCGCGGCCGTCCATTCCCGTGCCGATGACGATCTGCGGCCGGATGAACGTGCGACGGGCAAAGCTGAGGTTGAAAATGAGCGCGAGAAACACGACGACGAAGGTCGCCGCGAACACGAGGAGCTGCGCGTTGATGCGACGGAGGAACACGCCTTCGAAGCCGAGCTCGCGGAACCACAGCCAGTCCGTGTAGTACTCGACGGCCGACGGCACCACGAAGAGCAGAACGAGCAGCAGCAGGATGAACCCTGGCAGGCCGATTCGTCTCATCGCCTCGTCCCCCGGAGAGCCATCACTCTGAACCTTATCACCTTAGGCGGACAAAGGCCGGATCAGGCATCAGGCACCAGGCACTGGCTAGAATGGAGGCATGCTCAACGTCGGAAGTGTCGCTCCTGATTTCACGCTCGAGAACCAGCACCGGGCCAAAATTCAACTGTCCGCGTTTCGCGGCAAGCAGAACGTCATCCTGGCGTTTCATCCGCTCGCGTTCACGCCCGTGTGCGCGGCGCAGATGCAGACCTATGAGCGCGAGCGTTCAAAGCTCGACGCGCTCAACGCGCACGTGCTCGCCGTGAGCGTCGACGCGGGACCGTCGAAGAAAGCCTGGGCCGACTCACTCGGCGGCATCTCGTACGATCTCTTGAGCGACTTTCACCCGCACGGCAAAGTCGCGAGCGACTACGGCGTGATGCGCAGCGACGGCATCTCCGAGCGCGCGATCTTCGTCATCGACAAGGACGGCAAGATCGCCTGGGCGAAGCAGTATCAGATTCCCGAGCAGCCGGACTTCAACGAGGTCGTGCGGGAGATTCAGAAGCTCAAGGGCTAGTTTCGCACCGGCCGGTGGCTGAAATCATACCGGGAGTATTTTTACGCAAAACGTAACGATTCGCGCGCGGGCCGACGTCGTCGTGGCCTCAAGCGGAGATGCCGCGGAAACCGTTCGCTCCGTCCGCTCGGATTTCAGACTTCGCGCATCGCGCCGCTCCCATCCGGCCGCTGGCACGACCGGCCTACGGAGCCGGATCGCCCCGCCTTCGCCAAGGCTTTGGCGGGTCCGCCGTAGCGTTCGCGGAGGCGGATCGAAATCCTCGCTTCCTACGCTCCGGTTTCATGCCATCGAGTCGCGGCACTCCGATATCGGCCACGGCGACGCCGGCCCGTGCGCGAATCTCTGCCCGTGTCTGAATCACTGGCCCCGCAGCGGTTGCTGCGTGGTCCCGATCGGCCGACTTGGACTGGCCCGATGGCCGACAGCGCGAAATCGCGCCGGAGGGAGCGAGCGTTTCGAGCACGAGTCCGTAGGCATGTTTGGTTTCCAAGCCGGGTAGGACTCGTGCGATGGGCGTCAGTCTGAAACGCGAGCGGACGGAGGCGCGATTTCGAGGGCCACGTCCGCGGAGGCCGATCGGGACTACGCAGCAACCGCTGCGTCTACAGCTCTCTCAGCGCCGACGAAATCGGCAGCCGCGCGGCGCGTATGGCGGGGAACAGGCCGCCGAGGAAGCCGATCATGAGCGCCCAGACCAGGCCCTGCGTCAAAAGCGCCGGCGTGACGTGGAACGCGAACGCGATCTGGCTGAACGAGCTGAAGTTCATCGTCGAGGTCTCGTAGCCGTTGAAACCGATGTAGGCGAGCGCGGCGCCGGCGGCGCCGCCAACCAGCGCAAGCGCGAGCGACTCGCCGACGACCGACACGAGCACCGACGTCGTGTTGAATCCGAGCGCGCGCAGCGTCGCGATCTCGCGCGTCCGCGTCGCCACCGCCGTGTACATCGTCAGCACGGCGCCGAAGATCGCGCCGAGCGCCATCAGGAGCGAGATCGTGTAGCCGATGCTGTCGATGAGGCCCGTCATCACCTGCGTCTGGCCCGCGTAGAACTCCTGCTCGCGCTTCGCCTCGACGTTGAGCTGCGGGTTGCTCGTCAGCCAGTTCTTGAAATTGTCGAACGACGCGGGCGAATCGAGCTGGACGAGCACGCTCTGATACGAGTTGCCGCGGCGATATGCCCCCTGCAGCACCTTCGAATCGCACCAGATCTCGCTCTCCGCCGATGATCCATTCGTCGTGAAAACGCCCACGATCTTCAAGCTGAGCTGGCCCGTCGTGTAGGTCTGGCCGAGATCGACGCCCTCGAACTGGTGCTGCGCCGCGCGGCCGACAATGGCCTCGTTCGTTCCGAGCTGCGGCGCACGGCCGTCCACGATCTTCAGCTCGGGCCGGATCGGGATCGAGCCCGGCTCGATGCCGCGAATCGGCACGTTCGCGGGCGTCCCCGTCGATCGTTTGGGCAAATCAACGACAACGAACATCTCGGCGGCGGCGACGGGCCGGCCGCCCGACTGCGCGATGCCCGGCGCCTGTTTGACGATGTCGGTTTCCGGTCCGGTGAGACCGCTCGTCATCTCGGACTGCGAGCCGTTGCGCAGCACGATCGCCCGGTTTGGCGATCCCGTGCCCTGCACCGCGGCCTTGAACCCTTCGCCAATCGACAGCACCGACACGAGCACGACGACCACGCCCGCGATGCCGATGACCGCGACGACCGACGAGCTCAACCGCTGCGGAATCGTCCGGATGCTGACGAGCGTGACCGCGAGAACCTGACCCAGCCAGCGAAACACGTCAGTTCCTCCTCAGGGCGTCGACGATGCGCAGCCGCATCGCGCCGAGCGCCGGCGGCGCGCCGGCGAGCAGGCCGAGCACCAGGAACAGCACCACGCCGGTGATGAGCGACCCGCGGGTCAGCAGCATGAGCGGCAGCATCGGGCTGTTGAACGTGCCGAAGTTCACGAGAACCGCGATGAGCCCGAGGCCGAGGCCGCCGGCGAGCACCGCCAGAAACATCGACTCGGCCAGCACGAGCGCCAGAATCAACCCGTTCTGAAAACCGAGCGTCTTGAGCACCGCAAGCTCGCTCGTGCGCTCGCGCACCGACTGCGCCATGGTGCTGCCGACGACGAGCAGGATGGTGAAGAACACGACGACGAGAATCGCCGTGAGCATCGAGCCGATGTCGCCCGTCTGCTTGGCGAAGTCCGCGATCACGGCGTTCTCCGGCGCCGTCTTCGACTCGGACGCCGAGTTCGCGAATTTCGCGTCGATCGTTCTGGCCAGCGCCGCCGAGTTCGACGGATCGTTGACGCCGACGACGATCCAGCTGATTTGACCGGTGCCGTTGCGCCGGTTCTCGTCGAAGTAGTCGTAGCGGAACAGGAACTGCGTCGTGTCCACGGTCTTGTCGCCATCGTAGATGCCGGCGATGTTGAACTCCCACACGTTCCCGCTCTTCGGCATCCAGATGTCCGCCAGGATCGGGATGTGGTCGCCGATCTTCCAGCCGTAGGTGTTCGCGGTCTTGCGGCCGACGATCACCGCCTGGCGATCGGCGAGCGCGGCCTTCAGCTGGTCGGGCGGCACTTTGAACTCGGGGTAGAGCTTGAAGTACTGCTCGAGGTCGGTCGCAAACACCGCGAACTGGTTCGGCTTGTCCTGATAACTGCCGCCGAACCAGGTGCACGCCACGGCATTGGTCACGCCGGGCGTCGCCAGCACGTCCTGCACGTACGAGACCGGCATGAACTGGATGATGCTGATCTTGTTCGTGATCCACAGCCGGTTCGCGCCGGCGAACTCGACGCCGAGGCCGAACGCCGTCCGCACGACCATGAGCACGCCGAACAGCGCGAAGCTCACGAAGATCGCGCCGAGCGTCATCAGCGTGCGGATCTTGCGCCGCAGCAGGTTGCGCCAGACGAGGCCCAGGTATCTCATGCGACCACTCCTTCCTCGATGAGCAGGCCCTTCTCGAGATGGAGCGTTCGCCGGGCACGCTCGGCGGCGTGCGGATCGTGCGTGACCATGACGATCGTCTTGCCGTGATCTTTGTTGAGCGTCTGGAGCAGATCGAGGATCTCGTCGCCCGCCTTGCGATCGAGATCGCCCGTCGGCTCGTCGGCGAGCAGCAGCGTCGGGTCGGTCACGATCGCGCGCGCGATGCCGACGCGCTGCTCCTGGCCGCCGGAAAGTTGCCGCGGGTAGTGTCGCGCGCGGTCCGCCAGGCCCACGACCTTGAGCGCGATCGCGACGCGCTTGCGCCGCTCGGCCTTCGACAGCTTGGTCAGCAGCAGCGGCAGTTCGACGTTGCGCTCGGCCGTGAGGACCGGCAGCAGGTTGTAGAGCTGAAACACGAAGCCGATGTTCTGCGACCGCCAGCGCGACAGCGACGATCCGCCGAGGTCGTTGATCTTGACGCCGTCCACCTCGAGCAATCCGCTCGACGGCGTGTCGATCCCGCCCAGCAGGTTGAGCAGCGTCGTCTTGCCGGATCCCGACGGGCCCATCAGCGCGAGGAAATCACCGCGCGGGATCTCGAGATTCACGCCCTGCAGCACCTCGATGCGCTCGCCGCCGCGCGAGTAGTACTTGTGGACGTCTCGAACTCGGACGAGAGGACTCAGATCGGCCATTTCGGCTCCTTGGCTGTCAACTTAGAACTTGGAACTCAAAACTTAGAACTGTCAGAAAGTTTTAAGTTCGAAGTTCTAAGTTAACGCGCTTACTTGACACTCACTTTCGTGCCGTCTTTCAATTCCGCGGGCGGCGTGAGCACCACGCGATCGCCCGCGTGCAGGCCGGCAAGCACTTCGACGCGGTCGCCGTCGGTGCCGCCCGTGCGCACGGCCCGCCGTTCGACGGCATCGCCCTTGATGATGTAGGCGACGCTCGCGTCACCCTCGATCTTGATCGCGGCCTTCGGCACGAGCGTGACCGGCTGCGCGTTGGTCGCGGCGGCCGCCTTGTCCGTGTCGTTCCGCAGGAATGTGACCTTCACGCCCATGTTGGGCAGGATCCGCGGGTCGAGCTTCTTGAACCCGATGCGCACGAGGACGGTGGCCTTTTGCCGGTCCGCCGTCGGAACGATCGTGATCACGTGCGCCGGAATCTGCCAGTCCGGATACGAGTCGAGCACGGCGCTCACGTCCTGGCCTGGCGTCACGCGGTTGATGTAGCTCTCGTTGACGTCGACTTCGATCTCGAGCGAGTGCATGTCGACGATCGTGCAGATGCCGGTGCGCGTGAAGCCGCCGCCGGCCGACACCGGCGACACCATTTCACCCGGCTGCGCGTCCTTCGAGATCGCGATGCCGCTGAACGGCGCGCGAATGATCGCGTTGTCCACCTCGGTCTGCTGGAGCTCGACCTGCCGGGCCGCGACGTTGACCTGCGCCTTGAGCGCAAGAATCCGCGCTTCGGTGGCGTCCACGTCCGTCTTCGCCTGGTCGACGTCCTGCTGCGAGCCGTAGCCGCCGTTGGTCAGCTGCGTCTGGCGCTTGAGCGTGATGTTCGCCTGCTGCAGGTGCACTTCGTTCTCGCGCACGCCCTTTTCGGCCTGCGCGAGCTGCGCCTTCGCCAGCGCAAGGGCCGCCTGCGACGACAAGTCGTCGAGCCGGGCGAGCACCTGGCCCTCTTTCACGGCCATGCCTTCCTCGACGTTCACCTCGATGACCTTGCCCGTGATCTTCGACGACACCGTCGCCCGCCGCCGCGCCGTGACGTACCCGGCCGCGTTCAGCACCGCGGCCTGGGTGCCCGCCGCGCGCTCGGTGACCGTGGCCACCGTCACTTCAACCGGCCGCTCGCGCGTGAAATACCGCCAGGCCCCCGCGCCAATCGCCGCCAACACCACGAGCAGAATCACCCACCCGACCCATCGTCTGGATCCAGGGCGGATTGGCTCGCGCTCGATGCGCAGGGCGGCGAGTTCGTCTTTCAGGTCGGGCATGGCGCCTTCTGAATATCGAATCAGTATATCCGCTGGGGTTTGACGAACGGGGTCACACCCGGGATCAGCGGTTTCGGCCAACGGCGGCGCTCACCCGGCGGGCGGAGGGGCCGGATATACTGGCCGCCCACGCCCCTGAAAATGATGCGACGACCGGCGTTTATTGCGCTCATCGGGATGCTGGGCCTCGGCGTCCCGCCCGCGCCGGCTGCCCAGTCCGCGCCGACCGTCCAGTCGCTGCTCGAGGTGTCCGCGACCTACCTCGACTTCTACCACCAGAAGTTCTCCGGCGTCGTCTCCGAGGAGGAGTACGAGCAGACCGTCCACGGCCCGAAGGGCGTCGTGCTCGGCCATCGCGTGCTCAAGTCGGACCTGCTCCTCGTCAACACGGACCTGGCCGGGTGGCTGTGCTTTCGCGACGTCTTCGAGGTGGACGGCAAACCCGTCCGCGACCGCACCGATCGGCTCATGAGCCTCTTCACGAAGCCCGTGCCCGACGCGATCGAGCAGGCGGAGAAGATCCGCGAAGAGGGATCGCGCTTCAACATCGGGAGCGTCAGCCGCACCGTCAACGACCCGACGATGGCACTGCCGTTCCTGGCCCGGGAGAACCAGCGCCGCAGCAACTTCCAGCTGGGGCCGTCGGACGTCATGCCGGGCGGCAAGGTGCCGACCTTGCGGTTCAAGGAGGACGTGACGCCGCGCTTGATCCGGACCGGAGACGACTCGCCGGCCAGCGGCCGATTCTGGCTCGAGGCACAGACCGGCCGCGTGCTGAAGACCGAGCTCAGTCTGAGCTCGCAAGACGCCCGCGGCACGGTGACGGTCGATTTCGCCGCGCAGCCGAAGCTTGGCGGGTTGTGGGTGCCGATCAAGATGACCGAGCGCTACGCCGTGGGATCGACGCGGACGATCGAGTGCGTCGCGACCTACACCAACTTCCGCCAGTTCAACGTGCAGGTCCGCTAGCGGTCTTATTCCCTGGTCACGCGAATCGTCGCGCGGCCGTCGTCGACGTCGATGGACACGTCGCCGACCTGAGCAATCAGCGTCTCGAGCTGGGCCATGTCGAGATGATCCCAGTCGACGTCGACGCCGTGGGCGCGCAGGCGGTCGCTGAGCTTGCCGCTCCAGCGGTCGTCCTTGAAGCCGCGCAAGAGCGAGCCCAGCTTCAGCCCGCTCTTGACCACGGTGACGGGCACGCGGATGTCGACCTTCTTCTCGCGGCACCCGTCACGGGCCGGGCGGCGGACTTCGATGCGGAAGAACTTCCCTCCTTCGCTGCTCGGAGTGTCAGAAGCGGACCCGGCAGCTTCGGAGGGTAGCGCCTGGAGCAATTTGTCGGCTTCGTCCGCGGTGATCTTGCCGGCGGCGAGCATGTCGAGGATGCGGCGGCGATGTTCATTCATGATGAGGACTCCTGACGACTGCGCTTGGGAGAAAGCTGCGACACGGCCTCGGCGGCCGACACTTCGCCGCGCTCGAGCCGGTCGAGGATGGATGACACCGAGGATTCCGCCGGGTCCGCCCCCTGCGGCTGGACGTCCACGAACGGCAGCGCCGCCGCAATCCGGTTCAACCGGTTCTTGATAGTGGGGTAGCTGACGCCGAAGAGCTGCTCCATCGCCTTGATGGAGCCGTGCGACCGCACGAAGGCCGCCACGAAGACCTGGTCGTCCGCGGGGAGCGTGGCCAGGGCCGGGGGCGTGAATCGCCCCTCGATGGCGATGTCCTGGTTCACGAGCCGGACCCGTTCGATTTCGAACGGCGCCCCGGCGGTCAGGCGAGTAAGGGCGTCCCAGTCTTGAGGCATGATGAATTCTCAGTCATCATACCTTTCAGACGAATAAAATCAATTTTCAGTTCAATAAAATCAATAGCCCAATGACCCAATGACCCAATGACCCAATGACCCAATGACCCAATGGCTATCTTCCAGGCACCCCCATCCAGGCCCGGGTCAGGTAGTCATTGAGCCCCAGCCCGAACAGGATGAACAGCCAGAGGAACCCCGAGATCACGACGACCTTCGTGAGCGGGGTGTTGTAGCGGACCGCCATGAAGAAGGTGATGACGAGCGTCGCCTTGGTGACGGCGATGAGCAGCGCGACCGGCGTGTTGAGCGAGCCGAAATCCCGGGTCGCGGCCAGGACGGTGAGCCCGGTGAAGATCAGCAGCGTGATGAAAATCGTGACCAGCGTGCGGACGGGCGTGATCGGGGCGTGACCAGACATGCGACAGCCTCAGAGAGAGAAATGAGCGCCCAGCAAGTAGAGCAGGGGGAACAGGAAAATCCAGACGATGTCGACGAAGTGCCAGTACAAGCCGGAGATTTCCACCGGGTTGTAGTAGTCGGGCCCGAACTTCCCCTTCCACGCCATCACGAGAATAATCAGCATCAACCCGATGCCGACGACCATGTGCAGGGCGTGAATGCCCGTCATGATGAAGTACAGCGAGAAAAAGATCTCCGAGCCTTGCGGCAGGTGGATCGGCGCGAGCGTGCCGTTGGCCAGCAGCTCGTGCGGATCGAAGTGCGGGCCGGGCACCAGACCGTGCTCGAACTTCGCTTTGTACTCGAAGTACTTGACGACGAGAAACGTGGCGCCGAACAGGATCGTGAGGATCAGATTGACGATCTGCCCCTTGCGCGAGCCCGTCTGCGCCGCGCGCACCGCCAGCGCCATCGTCAAGCTGCTGCAGATCAGCACGGCGGTGTTGATGCCGCCCATCAGCACGTTCAGCTCGTGGCTGCTCTCCGCCCACGCCAGCGGATACATGTGGCGGTAGACGATGTAGGCCATGAACAGGCCGCCGAAGAACATCACTTCGGTGACGAGGAACACCCACATCCCGAGGATCGACGCCTCGAGCTGCTGCTCCATCGAGTAGAAGTGGTGCTGCTGCTTCGGGTGGTGCGCGTGCGCGTCAGCCAACGTGGACCTCCGAACCCGCCGGTTTGTAGTCGTAGGCCGGCTCGTTGACGATCGGATCTTCGTCGAAGTTGAAGGTCGGCGGCGGCGACGACGTCGTCCACTCGAGGCCCTTCGCGCCCCACGGGTTCGCGGGCGCGGGCTCGCCGCGGAAGAGCGAGTACATCATGTAGCTGAACACCAGCATGTAGCCGATGCCGAGCACCGAGGCGCCGGCCGACGAGAGCACGTTCCACACCTGGAACTCATCGGGATACGCGTAGTAGCGGCGCGGCATCCCGAGGTAGCCGAGGATGAACTGCGGGAAGAACGTGAAGTTGAAGCCGACGAACACGAGGACGGCCGCGGCCTTCGCGAGGCCCTCGTTGTACATCCGGCCCGTCATCTTCGGCCACCAGAAGTGCAGGCCGCCCATGAACGCCATGATGGCGCCGCCGACCATGATGTAGTGGAAGTGCGCGACGACGAAGTACGTGTCGTGCAGCGCGATGTCCATGCCCATCGCGGCGAGGTAGAGCCCCGTCAGACCGCCGATCAGGAACAGGCCCATGAAGCCGACGACCCAGAACGTCGGCGATTCCCACGACACCGCGCCCTTGTACATCGTCGCGGCCCAGTTGAACGTCTTCACCGCGGACGGCACGGCGACGAGCATCGTGATGATCGAGAAGACCATGCCGGCGTAGACCGACTGGCTGCTCACGAACAGGTGGTGGCCCCAGACGAGGAAGCCGAGGATCGCGATCGCGAGGCTCGACGCGGCGACGAAGCTGTAGCCGAACACCTGCTTGCGCGACATCGCGGCGACGAGCTCGCTGATGACGCCCATGCCCGGCAGGATCATGATGTAGACCGCCGGGTGCGAGTAGAACCAGAACAGGTGCTGGAAGAGGACCGGGTCGCCGCCGATCTTCGGGTCGAAGATGCCGAGGTGCAGCGTGCGTTCGGCCGCGACCAGCGTCAGCGTGATCGCGACGACGGGCGTGCCCAGGATCATGACGAGCGCGGTCGCGTAGTTCGCCCAGATGAAGAGCGGCAGCCGGAACCACGTCATGCCGGGCGCGCGCATGCGGTGGACGGTGACGATGAAGTTGAAGCCCGTCAGAATCGACGAGAAGCCCGCGACGAACACGCCGACGATCGCGAGCGTGACGTTCGTGTTCGACGCAAACGAGCTGTAGGGCGTGTAGAACGTCCAGCCGGTGTCGATGCCGCCCATCGCGAGCACGATGAGCGCGATGACGCCGCCGATCACGTACAGGTACCAACTCAACAGGTTGATGCGCGGAAACGCGAGGTCCTTGGTGCCGACCATGATCGGCACGAGGAAATTCCCCAGCGTGGCCGGGATCGACGGGACCAGGAAGAAGAACACCATGATCACGCCGTGCATCGAAAACAGCTTGTTGTAGAGGTCGGCCGACCAGATGTCGCCCTTCGGCGTGAGCAGCTCGAGCCGGATGCCCGCGGCGAACAGCCCGCCGAGCATGAAGAAGATCGTGATCGAGATCAGGTACAGCATCGCGATGCGCTTGTGGTCCCTCGTCAGGAGCCACGACTTCAAGCCGTACGGCGCATCCAGGTAGCTGTGGCGGGCTTCTTTGATCGATTCACTCATATCGATACCCAATCAATCACTTCTCGTGTCCAGCCGGCGCGGGCGCGGCAGTCGCCGGCTTCAGCGACTTCACGTACGCGATGAGCTGCAGCAGGTTCTCTTCACTGATCTGGGCCTGGAAGGCCGGCATGATCGGCTGATAGCCCTGCACGATTTTCGCCTGCGAGTTCATGATCGACTCGCGCAGGTAGTTCTCGTCCGCGATCACCTTGCGGCCGTCGGCCAGCTGCACCGTGCTGCCGAACAGGCCAATCAGGGACGGCCCGCGGCCCGTCGAATCGGTCTTGTGGCACGTGATGCACGACAGATCCGCAAACAGTTTTTCGCCGTTCTGCGCCGCCGATCCGGTAGACCGGCCGCCGGCCAGCCACGCCTCGTAATCCTGCGGCGTCATGACCGTGACCTGGCCGACCATCCCCGAGTGCTTCGTGCCGCAGTACTGCGCGCAGAAGATGTGGTACGTCCCGATCTGCGTCGCGTTGAACCACATCGTCGTGAACTTGCCGGGGACGACGTCCATCTTCACGCGGAAGGCGGGGATCGCGAAGTCGTGGATGACGTCTTCCGATCCGAGCGTCAACCGCACGTTCCTGCCCATCGGCACGTGCAGCTCGTTGATCTCGCGCACGCCCTCGGGATGCTGGACCTTCCACATCCACTGCTTGCCGACGACCGTGATCTCCATCGCGTCGGCCGGCGGCCGCGAGAGCCGGTAGAACAGCGACGCGCCCCAGCCGAACATGACCATCGCGAGCACGAACGGGATGAACGTCCACACCAGCTCCAGCACGAGCGACCCGTGGATGTCCGCGCCGACGTCTTCGGGCTTCCGCCGCTTGTACTTGATCGTGAAGTACACGACCACCAGCGTGACGACGACCGTGAAGAAGGCGCAGACGGCCGTGATGAACAGGTACAGCAAGTCCATCTCGGTCGCGACCGTAGAGGCGGTGGGTGGGAATAGAGGGAACGAGCTCGACATCTACCGTTTGTCCGTTGCGGTCCGCACGACCGCGCGTGCCTGCGGCTGACGCCGCAGGTTCAACACGATGAACGACACGGCGGCTGCCACCGTCATGATGCCGCCCAACCGAACCACGTTCATGATGGCCAGACCGTACTTCCCGGTTTCCGGATCGTAGTGGTAGCAGTAGAGCAGCGCTTTGTCGACGGCCGTGCCGATCTTCCCGTCCGCCGCTTCGACGAGCGCCAGCCGCAGATTGCGCGGCTGATACTCGATGCCGTAGAGATACCGGGACACGTGACCCGCCGGCGTCAGCACGGTCAGCACCGCCGTGTGCGCGAATTGATCCGTCGACGGGTCGTACTTGTACCGGAACCCGACGGCGTTCGTGAGCGCGTGAATCGCGTCCTCACGCCCCGTCAGGAAGTGCATGCCGGCCTCGGCGCCGGGCCGGCCGTAGCGCTTCACGTAGAGCGCCTTCTTCTGCGCCGCGAGCGCCGGCGTCTCGCCCGGGTCGAAGCTCACGGCGACGATGTCGAACTCGTTGCCGGCGTTGAACGAGATGGTCTGCAGCGAGCTGACGAGCCCGTTGAGCACCTCGGTGCACAGCATCGGGCACTCGTAGTACACGAGCGCGAGCACGACCGGCTTCTTGCCCAGCAGACTGCCCAGCGTGACCTCGCGGCCCTGCTCGTCGCTGAATTTCAGATCGAGCGGGACTTGCGCGTCGAGCTTCTGATCGAGCCCGACTTCCTTCAGGATCGGAATCTGCATCACGGCCGAAGGCGGCGGCACCGACAGCGGATTCGGCTGAGCCGACGCGATCGATGCCCACGACAACGCGACGACGGCAGCGGCCGTCGTGACGAGCCTGGCGACGTTGGTTCGTGAGAAATGCATAACGTTCACACTTTCTGACTTCCCGGCTTCGTTCTACTTCCCGGCCTTCTTCGGCGCCTCTTCTCTTTTCACGGGCGCCGCCGGCGCCGCGGTCCCGCGCACCGGCAAGCCCTTCTCGAGCAGCAGCGATTTAGCGCGCGCGATCGGAATTCGCACCAGGCCGGCGTTCCTGTCGACCCAGCCGTAGCTCGAGAGGCTCTCGTCCTCCTGGCGCCGGAAGTTGGCCAGATTCCCCGGCTCGTCCGTCAGCAGGTTCGGCGGCGGCGCGAGCGTGCCGGCCGGCGCCGCGACGGGCGAACGCGCGACGTCGTCGCGCACGGCCTGCTTCTCGAGGAGCGCGAACATGCCCCACATCAGCACCTGGCACACGAGCGTGGTGCCGGCGAGGATCACGCCGAACCACAACAAGCCTTTGTAGCTGATGCCGTCGCCCTCGGTCGGGCCGAGGGATGCGGCCGCCGCGGCGTGCGCGTGTTTAGTGTCCGCCATGAGCCAGAGCGTCCTTGAAATACGGGTCGTGAGCCGGCACGAGCGCGCGGCCCGCGAGGTTGCGATAGAAGAAGAACAGCCAGATGCCGCCCATGCCGAGCACGAGGGCGAAGTCGAGCCACGAGATCGTCGCGCCGCTGCGGCGGAAGATCGGCCCGATCGTCCAGATCAAATCGATGACGCGCATCACGAGCACGAACATCGCGATCCGCGCGAGCGTCGTCCCCTTGCGCTTCCAGGTGCGCGAGAGCAGCAGCGTGAAGGGCAGCGCGAAGTGGCCGACGAGCACCGCGATGCCGACCGGCGCCCACGGGCCGGTGATGCGATCGAGGTACCACGGGATCTCTTCGGGCAGGTTGCCCTGGTAGATGATGATGAACTGCGAGACGTTGAAGTACGCCCACAGCATGACCCACGCGAGCATCAGCTTGCCGAGGTCGTGGAAATTTTCTTCGGACGCGACCTCGGAGACCGGCTTGAACCGCGACAGCGCCGCCAGCACGAGAATCGAGAACGCCATCGTCGAGAGGCCCTGGCCGCCCACCATCAGGATGCCGAAGATCGTCGACGTGAAGCGCGGGTTGAGGGACATGACCCAGTCCACGCTCATGAACGTGACCGTGAGCATGTAGAGGACGAGGCCGGGGCCAGACAGCACGCGCATCCGCCCGTCCTTGGGACCGGGCAGCCGCGGCGCGTTGTCGTCCTGCTCTTTCGACCAGCGCGACAGCGTGAAGGTGAGGGCGATCCAGATCGCGAAGAACAGCGCCGCGCGAATCAGGAAGAACTGCGGATTGAGATACGCCGCCTTTGTCTGGATCTCGTGGATCGTGGCGGCTTCCGGACGCGCCCACTCGTAGAGCACCGGAAGCGACAAGGCGATCGGGGCGAACAGGATCGCGATGAGCGGTATGTTGCGCGCGGAGGCCTCGAACACCCGCCGCGCGAACAGGCCCCATGCGCCGCCGCTCAGGTACTGGACCATCAGCATGGCCATGGACCCGACCGTGATCCCGGTCCAGAAGATGAAGGCGATGAGGTACGACTGCAGGAAGGTCGCGCGGTCGTACATCGCAAATCCAATGCCCGCGCCGACGAGTCCGATCGCGCCGAGGACGAGCCCTCGCGTGCGCAGCCTCGCCAGATCGCCCACCGGCCGTTCGGCCAGCATAGCGGCCTCGTTCATCGGGCTCATCGCTCCCCTCCGCTCTTTCCCGCCGGCGCCGCAGCGCCGCCTTCGTTCAGCCTCTTCATGTCATCCGCCGGCACGTCGGTCGCCGTCGCGTGGTGGCTCAGCTGCAACGCGCGGATGTAGGCGACGATGCGCCACCGATCGGCGACTGAGACCTGCGACCGATAGTCCGGCATCGAGCCGAAGCCGTTCGTCATGGTCTCGAAGAAATAGCCGACGGGCATCGCGCGCAGCCGATCGATGTGGTAGTTGGCGGCCTGCTTGTAGCCGCGCTGCACCACCATGCCGTTGCCCTCGCCGGTGCGGCCGTGGCAGGGCGAGCAGTAGATGTTGTAGCGCTGCTCGCCGCGGTCGAGGTCGGCCGCGGTGATCGCAAACGGGAACACGTCGGCCGGCTTGCCGTCGATCTTGCCCGTGTACATCAGGTCGTCGTCGTCCAGATGCCCGCGCGCGACGGTGCCCTCGACGATTGGCTGCGCCGCGCTGCCTTTCGGCAGCACCGCGCTCTCTTCGAGCGGATCGTAGCGGGGCGCCTGGTGCATGTCCTGGCGGCAGGCAGTGGAAAGCACGAGCAAACTTAGAACTAAAAACTTAGAACTTAGAACTTGGGAAAGCCCGCGTGCTCTCCGAAGTTTTAAGTTCAAAGTT
The DNA here is from genome assembly GCA_035279905.1 of Vicinamibacterales bacterium. GTDB lineage: Bacteria > Acidobacteriota > Vicinamibacteria > Vicinamibacterales > SCN-69-37 > DATEGZ01. The sequence goes on along the minus strand of DATEGZ010000261.1, from coordinate 13,011 downwards.
TTAAGTTCCAAGTTTCCGGTGGTCCTAGTCTTCAACTTCCACCACCTCTTTCGGATGAAGACCGGTCAGGAACGCGCGCGTCGCGTCCACCTTGTACTTCGGATCGGTGGCCTCGATGACGAGGAAGAACTTGTCCTCGGTCGCCATGCTGAAGCGCTTGTGGTTGAACACCGGGTGGTACGGCTGCGGCAGCCCGTTGAGCGCCAGCATGCCGATGACGGCCGAGAACGAGGCGAAGAGAATCGTCGTCTCGAACGCCGGCGGAATGAACGCGCCCCAGGCGTTGTACGGCCGGCCGGCGATGTTCATCGGATACGCGATGACCTGCGTCCAGTACTCGAGGCCCCAGCCCGCGATGAGGCCGGTCAGGCCGCCCGCAAGGATGATCTTCGGGATTTTGTGCTCCTTGAAGCCGATCGCGTCGGCCAGCCCGTGGATCGGAAACGGCGAGAACGCGTCGGTCTTCGTGTAGCCGGCCTTGCCGACCGCCGTCGCCGCATCGAGCAGCGCCTGCGCCGAGTCGAACTCGGCCATCAGGCCGTAGGTCACGGGCTGAGACGTCGTGTCGTGCGCCATCAGTGCGACCCTCCTTCCGGAGCGTGCTTGGGCGTCGCCTCAGGCAGCAGCGTGCGCATCTCGAAGATCGAGATGAGCGGCAGCACGCGGACGAAGATGAAAATCAACGTCACGAAGATGCCGATCGTGCCGAACAGCGTGAGGAAGTCCCAGACCGTCGGGTAGTACATCTCCCACGACGAGGGCACGAAGTCGCGATGCAGGCTCGTCACGATGATGACGAAGCGCTCGAGCCACATGCCGACGTTGATGAACATGCACACGATGAAGACGGCGACGACGTTGTTGCGCAGCTTCTTCGACCACATCAGCTGCGGCACGATGAAGTTGCAGAGCAGCAGCAGCCAGTACGACCACGCATACGGCCCGTAGTACTGGCGGTTCTTGAGCATGAAGCGCTCGAGCTCATTGCCGCTGTACCAGCCGAAGAACGCCTCCGACATGTAGCCGTAGACAACGACGAGCCCCGTGACGAGCATCACCTTGGCCATGTTCTCGATGTGGCGCATGGTGATGAAGTCCTTGATGTTGTAGAGCGCGCGTAGCGGAATCGTCAGCGTCAGCACCATCGCGAAGCCCGCGTAGATCGCGCCCGCGACGAAGTAGGGCGGGAAGATCGTCGCGTGCCAACCCGGCAGGACTGAGGAGGCGAAGTCGAAGCTCACGACCGTGTGGACCGAAAGGACCAGCGGCGTCGAGAGGCCCGCGAGGATCAGGTACGCGTTCTCATAGCGCGCCCAGTGCCGCGCCGATCCGCGCCAGCCCATCGCCATCATGCCGTAGACCTTCTTGAGCACCGGGTGCGTGGCCTTGTCGCGGAACGTCGCGAGGTCCGGAATCAGCCCCGTGTACCAGAAGATGAGCGAGACCAATCCGTACGTCGAGACCGCGAACACGTCCCAGATGAGCGGGCTCCGGAAGTTCGGCCACAGCGTCATCGCGTTCGGATACGGGAACAACCAGTAGGCCGCCAGCCACGGCCGGCCGGTGTGGATGACCGGGAAGATCGCCGCGCAAAGCACGGCGAAGAGCGTCATCGCTTCAGCGAACCGGTTGATCGACGTGCGCCAGTCCTGCTTGAAGAGCAGCAGAATCGCCGAGATCAGCGTGCCGGCGTGGCCGATGCCGATCCACCAGACGAAGTTGATGATCGGGAACGCCCAGCCGACCGGGATGTTGGTGCCCCAGATGCCGACGCCCTTGAAGAGCAGGTACGTCACGGCGACCATGAAGCCCATGATCAGCGCAAACCCGATCGCGACCGTGATGAACCACGCAAGCGGCGTGTTCTTCGTCAGGACGAGCGCGACCAGCTTGTCGGTGATCGACTTGTAGTTGTGCCCGGGCCCGATGACGGGCGCGGGAATCCTGACGTCGCCCGGCTGATATTCCGTCGCTGCCACGCGTCACTCTCCCTTGGCGGTCCGGGGCTTCGCTTCGAGCGCCGGATTCGGATTGCGCACGACGGCCAGGTAGGTCGTCCGCGGGCGCGTGCCGATCTCTTCGAGCAGGCCGTAGTTGCGATCCTGCTTGACGAGCTTGGCGACGCGGCTCTCCGGGTCGTTCAGGTTGCCGAACGTGATCGCTTCGGCCGGGCACGCCTGCTGGCACGCCGTCTGAACTTCGCCGTCCTTGATCGGACGCCCCTCGGTCTTCGCGTCGATGCGCGCGTGGTTGATGCGCTGCACGCAGTACGTGCACTTCTCCATGACGCCGCGGCTGCGAATCGTGACGTCAGGATTGCGCTGCGCGAAGAGCTCCGGCGTCGTGAAATCGGAGTAGAGCATGAAGTTGAACCGCCGCACCTTGTACGGGCAGTTGTTCGAGCAGTACCGCGTGCCGACGCAGCGGTTGTAGACCATGTCGTTCAGGCCTTCGTCGTTGTGCGACGTGGCCGCGACCGGGCAGACCAGCTCGCACGGCGCGTCCTCGCACTGCTGGCACGGCACGGGCTGGTTGTAGGTCTTCGGCTGCTCGAGATCGCCTTCGTAGTACGTGTCCACGCGGATCCAGTGCATCTCGCGCTGGCGGTTCACCTGCTCCTTGCCGACGACCGGAATGTTGTTTTCCGAGACGCACGCCGCCACGCACACGCCGCAGCCGGTGCAGGCGTTCAGATCGATCGCCATGCCCCACTTGTTGCCGTCGTAGTTGCGCGGCGGGAACAGCGAGAGCGTCGGCGGCGGTTTCTCGTGGCCGAGCTCTTCGACCGCCTTCGGATTCGCTTTGTACTCTTCGTGGTCGACCACGCGCACCGGGTTGCGGCCTTCCATCGCGAAGTGGTTCTGCGTGGACGTGACGAGGTAGCCCTCGCCGGTCTTCACCACCTGCGCGCCGGATCCGAACCACGGCGCGTCGGACGAGCGCAGCCCGAACACATCGTGGCCGAGGTTGTTGCCGACGCGGCCCGCCTTGCGGCGGCCGTACCCGAAATGCACCGCGACCACATCGTCCGCCGTGCCGGGCAGCACCCACACGGGCAGCTGCGCCTTCCGGCCCTGATACGTGATCTCGAGCAGGTCGTTGTCCTGGTTGCCCGGACGCATCACCGGAATGCCGAGCTTGTCCGCAGTCGCGGGGCTGATGTACGCCACGTTGTCCCACGTGACCTTCGAGAGCGGCTTGGGCAGTTCCTGCAGCCAGCCGTTGTTCGCGTAGCGGCCGTCGAGAATCGTCGGATCCGCGGCGAACACGATCTCCATGCCCGGCGTTGGTCCGGCGACAGGAGGCGCAGCGGCCGGCCCCGCCGGCGCGGAAGGACCCGGCGTGGCCAGCATCGACGTGCCCGCGACGAATCCGTCGTGCAGCGCGTGCCGCCAGAAGTGATCGAAGCTCGTGAACGGCTTGCCGTCCGAATCGTGAAGCGTCCACACGCTCTTTGTCTTGCCGCCGAACGCGCGCGTCCAGTAGTCCTTGACGAGATCGACCGGCACATCCCCCGGTCTGCCGTTCATGGCGGCGAGCAGCGCGATCGCCTGACGCCCGTCGTAGAGCGGCGCGATGAGCGGCTGGATCAACGACACGGTGCCGTCGAACGCGCGGATGTCACCCCACGACTCGAGGTAGTGCGCCTCGGGCGCGTGCCAGTGGCACAGCTCCGCGGTCTCGTCGAAGTACGGACCGAGATGGAAGCGTGTCGCGACGTTGTCGAGCGCCTTCGCGAAGTTCAGATTCGCCGGCGCGTTGAACACCGGATTGCCACCGATGATCACGAGCGCATCCACTTTGTGCGCCGTCATGTCGGCGACGAGCTCGGAGATCGACGCCGCGCCGTCAGCGGCGGTCGCGACAACCGGCGCCACGTACGACACGGTCGTGCCGGCGTTGCCGAGCGCTTCGTTCATCTGCCGCGCGAGCGTGTGCACGGCGGCCGGCTGCTTGTCGCCGGCGACTACGACGCTGCGCCCGTGATGCCCGTGAAGATCCGCGGCAATCGCCTCGACCCACTTCGATGCTTCACCGCCGAGCGCCGCGCCGCCGCCTGCGCCCGCCACACCGACCGCGGCCGCGAGCGACTGCGCGAACACGTGCACGTCACGTGCTTTGAGCGGCAGCCGATGCTCGGCCTTCGCGCCCGTGATCGTGGGAACCGGCTCGACGACGTAGAGCCGGTTGAGCTCGTCCTGCGGCGTCCCGATCCGCCGGCGCGAGCTGAAATCCTTGGTGTACCGGACCGCGCCCGGGCCGAAGCCCAGGAAGTCCGCGTCGAGCGAGACGACGACGTCGGCCTTGTCGAACCGGTAGAGGGGCGTGGCTGCCGTCGCGCCGCCCTGGACGACGCCGAAGACCGGATCCCACTGATGCCACTTGGCGTCAGGCAGAGCCGCCAGGAGCGTCTGCATCTGGTCGATGATCGACGGCGAGGTGACGGGCTCGGTGAGGATGCGTAAACCCTGTCCCCTCAAGCCTTTCTGGGAATTGACGGCGGCCTGGACGGCGCCGAGGAACTTGCTCCAGGTGCTCACGTCGCCGCGGTTGATGACGGTGCGGGAACGGTCCGGGTCGTAGAGCGAGAGGACCGACGCCTGGCCCCAGATGTCGGTGGCGCCGAGGCTGGCCGGATGCTCCGGGTTGCCCTCAATCTTCGTCGGGCGCCCCATGTGGTTTTCCGCCAGCACGGGCATGCCGTAGCCGCCGTGCGGCATTGCGGTGGCGAAGAAGAGCGGACGGCCCGGGATGACCTCCTCGGGCTGGCGCACGTAGGGAATGATCTTCTCGTCCGGGATGCGGGTGCAGGCGCTGACGCCCGCGAGCGCGAGCGATGCCCCCATCAGCTTGAGGAACTCTCGGCGTCCGGCCGGATCGGTGAACTCGGAGGCCTGCGCCGGGAACTCGCGCCCGACGTAGTCGCGGAACTCGGCCGTGTCGGCCAGCTCCTCGAGGCTCCGCCAATACGTCCGGCCTTCGAGACCGGCCAATCGCGAACGGATGTCTGCTAGGGTCATCGTGCTACTCGTTACTCAATAAGAGCCCGTCGATCGATCAGAAGCCCGTCGGCCTGGAATCAGCGGTGGCAAATCGAGCAGCTGGTCATGTGCTGCACGTTGGCCACCTTGTACTGATCTTTCAGGTGGAGGCCGAGCGAGATCTGGTCGGTAAACGTTTGTCCATCAACAGTTACGGGCCGTGCCTCGGTGGGCTGCTCGTAGGCCATGTTGAAGACCTGGTCGCGCGGCCGGATGTACTTTTCCGGCGCGCGGTGACAGTCGAGACACCAGCCCATGAGGAGCGGTTGGGCCTGGTAGGTCAGGGGCATCTTGTCGACGCGGCCGTGACAGACGGCGCAGCTGACGCCCTGACGAATATGGATCTGGTGATTGAAGTAGACGAAGTCGGGTAGGTTATTTACCCGAATCCACGTCATGGGCGCATCGTTCCGGAAGCTGGCGCGGACCGGCTCGAGGATCGGCGCGTTAGTCCAGAGCTGCGAGTGACAGTTCATGCAGGTCTTCGTGGGCGGGATCCCGGCGAACGACGAGGTTTCGACTGACGTATGACAGTAGCGACAGTCGAAGCCTTCGCCGCCTGCATGGTGCGCGTGGCTGAACTGAACGGGTTGCTCGACGAACTCGTTCTGGCGAGTCACCCAGGACGAGAACATCAAGGTGTAGACGATGGCGCCGACGAGGCCGGCACCGGCCAGAGCCAGCGCGAGGCTCGTGCGGGCTAACGCGTTGGCGCTTCGGGGAAACAGCTGGCTCATAGCGGCAGCGAGCGCCCTAAGCCTACAGTGTTTTCTTGCGACTTTGGGCGCGTAAATCCGGGGCGGGCGATGGGGCCCGGCGCGGGCGCCTATATAATGTGAAACGTTTCACAAACTGTCAATGCCGCCGCCCGCCGGCCCGCATACCGGGGCCCAGTTGTGGCGGTGTCACCGAATCAGGTAACGTGCCGCCCCGTCCAGACGGGACCTCCCATGAGCGCGATTGAGATTCGTGACGTCACCAAGCAGTTCGACAAGGTCGTCGCCGTCAACCAGCTCACGCTGTCGGTCCCGACGGGCTCGATCTACGGCTTCATCGGCCCCAACGGATCCGGCAAGACGACGACGATCCGGATGATCATGAACATCCTGGTGCCCGACTCGGGACAGATCCAGGTCCTCGAGCGATCGAGCGCGTCCGAGGTTCGCGATCAAGTCGGGTACCTGCCCGAAGAGCGCGGCCTCTACAAGCGCATGACCGTGCGCCAGGTGCTGCGGTACTACGGCCAGCTGAAGGGCCGCTCGATCGCCCAGCTCGATCCGATGATCAAGAAGTGGCTCGATCGGCTGCAGCTCGGCGACTGGGCCGACAAGAAAGTCCTTGCGCTGTCGAAAGGCATGTCGCAGAAAGTGCAGTTCATCTCGACGATCGTCGCCGAGCCGAAGCTGCTGATCCTCGACGAGCCGTTTTCGGGGCTCGATCCGGTGAACGCCGATTCGCTGCGCGACGCGGTGCTCGATTTGCGGCGCCAGGGCGTCACGGTCGTCTTCTCGACGCACGACATGACGGCGGCCGAGAAGCTGTGCGATCGCATCTTCATGATTTTCAAGGGCAACAAGGTGCTCGACGGATCGCTCGACGAGATCCAGGCGCGCTACGGGCAGGACACCGTCCGCGTGCGGACGGGGATGGGCGCGGCGGCCCTCGCCGGCATGGCGGAGGTCGACAGCTACATCGACATCGGGAATCTTCAGGACGTGAAGGTCAAGAGCGACGCGCAGGCGTTTCTGCGCGCGCTTTCGCAGAAGACGCCCGTGTTCCACTTCGAGCTGAAGCAGCCGTCGCTGCACGACATCTTCGTCCGGATCGCGCGGCCGACCGCTGAAGAAATGAAGCCGCCGCCAGGAGCCGTCCAATGAGCCGCATCCTCGTCGTCGCCACGACCGAGTTCCTGACGCTCGTCAAGACGAAGGCGTTCATCATCGGCATCCTGATGCTGCCGGTGATGCTGGGCCTCTCGTTCGGCTTTCAGATCTTCGCGGCGCGGCACGCCGACGTCGAGGACCACGCCTTCGCCGTGATCGATCACACGGGCGCGCTGTACTCGACGATCGCGCAGGCGGCCGAGGAGCACAACCAGAAATCCGGGACCGGGAAGGAGCGCACCGGGCCGTACTTCGTCCCGAGCCAGGTCGAGCTCGGCGGGCGGGACGCCGGTGACGTGAAGGCCGAGCTCTCGTCACGCGTCCGGAAGAAGGATCTGTTCGCGTTCGTCGAGATCCCGGCGCAGGTGCTGGACATCAAAGCCACAGCGGCCGATCAGATCGATTACTACACGGAGACGCCGTCGTACGACGCGCTGCCTGACTGGCTGAGCGGGGTGCTGCAGAAGGAGATCACGGGTCGCCGTTTCGTCACGGCGTCCGTGGACCGCAACCTCGTGACGCAGCTCACGCGGCCCGCGCGCGTGACGACGCTCGGGCTGGTGGAAAAGAAGGCGGACGGCACGGTGAGCGAGGCCAAGAAGGCGAACCCGATCGCGACGTTCGCGCTGCCGTTCGGGATGATGTATCTGCTCTTCATCGCGCTGATGTCGAGCGCGCCGCAGCTCTTGACGGCGGTCATCGAAGAGAAGATGAGCCGCATCAGCGAGGTGCTGATCTCGTCGATCACGCCGACGCAGTTGATGCTCGGCAAGCTGCTGGGCGTCGCGGCCGTCGCCGCGCTGCTGGCGATGATCTACCTCGGTGGCGGCGTGTACGCGATGACGTCGGCCGGGCAGCTGGAGCTGGTGCAGCCGTCGCTGCTGGCGTGGTTCGTCGTGTATCTGATCTGCGCGGTGCTGATGTTCGGGTCGGTGTTCGTCGCGATTGGCGCGGCGTGCTCCGATCTCAAGGACTCGCAGAGCATGATGCAGCCGGTGATGATGCTGCTGCTCCTGCCGATGTTCGCGTCGGCGATCGTGTTGCGCCAGCCGAACTCGATGGTCTCGACCGTGGCGTCGCTGTTTCCGACGGCGTCGCCGTTCCTGATGCTGATTCGCCTCGCGATGTCGCCGCCGCCGCCGGCGTGGCAGGTGGCGCTCTCGGTGGTACTGACCCTGGGTACGACGGCGCTTTTCATCTGGGCCGCCGCGCGGATTTTCCGGATCGGGCTGTTGATGCAAGGCAAGCCGCCAAACCTGCCAGAATTGTTGAAGTGGATTCGCGCGTAGACGCCGACGTCATCGTCGCCGGAGCGGGGCCGGCCGGAGCGGTCGCCGCGCGCACGCTGGCTCAGGGCGGGCTCCGGACGCTGCTCGTCGACAAGGCCGCGTTTCCCCGCAACAAGCCGTGCGGCGGCGGCGTGAGCACGCGCGCGCTGCCGCGGTTTCCGTGGCTCGACGCACGGCTCGCCGAGATCGACGTCCACCGGATCTCGAAACTGCACCTCGAGGGACCGCGCGACACGGCCGTGGACATCGCGACGGCCGACCCGAGCGTGCTGCTGCTGCGGCGCGTCGATTTCGATCACCTGCTGGTGCGTGAGGCCGTGCGGGCGGGCGCGACGCTGGTCGAGCGATTCGAGGTCACGCAGGTGGCGGCGAGCCCGTCGCACGTGACGTTCACCGCGCGCGACGGACGGACACTCCGCGCGCCGGCCGTCGTCGCGGCCGACGGCGTCCACAGCGTCACCGCGAAACGGCTCGGCGTGAACCAGCGCTGGCCCGAGACGCGGCTCGCCATCGACATGATGGAGGAGACGCCGCTCGAGACGTTGTCGGCGCAATGGCCGGACGTGCTCTGGGTGGCCTACGCGTACAAGGGCCTCGACGGCTACTCGTACATTTTTCCGAAGACGCATCACGTGAACGTCGGCATCGGGTGTCTGATGTCGCACTTCAAGCGCGACGTGGACGCGGCGCCGTATGACCTGCAGCAGCAGTTCGTGAGCGCGATGGTCCAGGCGGGCGCGCTGCACGGCCGATCCGATCGCCGGCATTTCACGCCGTTCCTGATCCCGATCGGCGGACCGCTGAAGCCCGCGCACCACGGCCGCGTCCTGTTCGCGGGCGACGCCGGCGGTTTCGTGAACGCGATCACGGCCGAAGGCATCTTCTACGCGATGGTGTCGGGCGAGCTCGCGGGGCGCGCGCTCACGGCGGTCGGCGGCGACGGCGCGGCGGCGGGGCCCGTCTACGATCGGCTCTGGCGCCGCGAGCTCGGGACCGAGCTCGACGATGCCGTGCTCATTCAGCGGTACTTGTTCTCGAGCCACGAGCGCGTCGCGCGACTGGTGCGGGGCGCGGCCGAGGCGCCGGCGCTCGTCGATCTCGTGTTGCGCTACGTGTCGGGATCGTTGTCCTACGCCGCGCTCAGGCGGCGGATGTTCGTCAAGTTTCCCGCGACGATCTGGCGAATGGCGCGGCAGCGGATCGGCGCGCGGCTGGCCCTGGCAAGCGGACAGGAGTAGGTATGCGACGTCTGGGAATCGCGATCGTTCTTCTGACAGTCGCCGGGGTCGTCGCGCCCATCGGCGCGAGACAGGCGCATCCGGTCACCTACAAGGTGACGTTCCCGGAAGCCGAGCATCATTGGCTGCAGGTCGAAGTGACGTGGACCGGGCTCGCGTCGGCGCCGCTCCAGGCGCGGATGAGCCGGTCGTCGCCCGGGCGCTACGCCGTGCACGAGTTCGCGAAGAACGTGTTCTTCCTCGAGGCGTTCAACGGGAAGGGCCAGCAGTTGCCTTACACGCGCCCGAACGTGGACGAGTGGGACGTCGCGGGCCACGACGGCACGGTGAAGATCGTCTACCGGTTGTTCGGCGACTACGCCGATGGCACGTACGTCGGGATCGACACGACGCACGCGCACATGAACATGCCCGCGACGTTCCTGTGGGCGATGGGCCATGAGAACGACGCGATGCGGATCACGTTCTCGCCGCCGTCCGGATCGAACTGGAAAGTGGGCACGCAGCTGTTTCCGACGTCGGATCCGTGGACGTTCACGGCGCCGAACCTCCAGTACTTCATGGACAGCCCGACGGAGCTCTCCGACTTCGTAATGAGCACGTTCTCGGTGCCGAACTCCGACGGCTCGCCCGCGGAGTTCCGCCTGGTCGTGCACGGCGACGGATCGCAGGCGGACGTCGACGAGCTCGCGAAGCTCGTCTCGCGGCTGGTGCGCGAGCAGATGGCGGTCTACGGCGAGTTTCCGAAGTACGAGCCCGGCCACTACACGTTCCTGCTCGACTACTCGCCGTGGGGCGACGGCGACGGGATGGAGCATCGCAACAGCACGTCGATCTCGAGTCCCGGGCTGACGATCAGGACGCCGCAGTCGCGCCAGCAGCGCGCGATGGGCACGATCTCGCACGAGTTCTTCCACAACTGGAACGTCGAGCGCATCCGGCCGGTCGGCCTCGAGCCGTTCGATTTCACGCGCGAGAACATCACGTGCTGCCTGTGGCTCGCCGAGGGCTTCACGCAGTACTACGGGCCGCTGCTGCTCGTGCGCGCGGGGCTCGCGCAGAACCCGCCGGTCAACGTCGGCAACGCGATCATCACCGGCGCCGGCCGCTCCGTGCGATCGGCCGTGCAGATGAGCGAGTACGCGGCGTTCTCTGACGCCGCGACGTCGGTCGACGCCACCGATCGCAACCGCACGTTCATCTCGTACTACAGCTACGGCGCGGCAATCGCGCTTGCGCTCGATCTCTCGCTGCGCGAGATGTCGAACGGCAAGCAGTCGCTCGACGACTACATGCGCCTGCTGTGGCAGCGCTTCGGCAAGCCGGGCGGGCCGGCGCCGGGCCTCGTCGGCAGGCCGTACTCGCTCAAGGACATCCGCGAGGCGCTCGCGGATCTCACGAACAACAAGACGTTTGCGAACGACTTCTTCGACAAGTACATCGAAGGGCGCGAGCTCCCGGACTACGCGACGCTGCTGCGCGGGATCGGCTACGTGCTGCGGCCGGCGCGTCCGGACGCCGCGTGGATCGGCAACGCGCAGATCACCGAGGTGCCCGATGGGCTGCGCGTTGGCATCATCGCCAACAACCGCGACGAGCAACGCATCCCGGTCGCGTTCGACACGCCGCTCTACAAGGCGGGGGTTGACGAAGACGACGTGATCACGAAGATCGACGATCAGGCCCCGACGCTCGCGGCCTGGCGCGCGATCGCGCAGCGCAAGCCCGGCGACACCGTCACGCTCGTCGTGCGGCGGCGCGACGGCAAGCTGGTCACGACCACGGCAAAGCTCGTCGCCGATCCGGGCGTGCAGGTGACGGCGATCGAGCTGGCCGGCGGCACGCTGACGGACGCGCAGCGGACGCTGCGCGAGGGGTGGCTCGCGAGCAAGGTCAGATGACTATTGGGCCATTGGGTTATTGAGCCATTGAGTTATTGGACTGCCGGCCGAGCCCAATAGCCCGATGACCCAATAGCCCAATGGCTCAATGTCGTCACTTGATCCGCCCCGTCACCTCAAACCGTCTGTAGTTCGCGTACGTCGCTTCGCATGACGTCGTTTCCTGCAGCTCGCGCTCGACGAGCTCGTAGCGCTCGGTGAACGTCCGTGGCACCCACAGGCCGAGGCGATCTTCCGGGCCGTACTCGGTGGTGAGCGTCGCCGTGACGGCGGTCTCCCGAAACGTGATCACGGTCCGGCGGACGCGCCCCGTGGCGGATTCGATCACGAGTTCGCCCTTCGAGTAGACCGGTCCGCTCCCTCTCACGATCGTCGGTCCGTCGTGTTCGGTGAACGCCAGCGTGGCGACGTCCACGCCGCCGAGATTGACGAAATCGCGCCGATCGAACTTGAAGTGCGCGATGCGCTTCGCTTCAAGAACGAGGAGCGCGAGCGTGGGCTCGTTGAAGTTGCGGCTCACGGTGCCGATGTTGAACGCCGCGTTGCGATTGGCGACGCGCTGGCCGACGGCGGCGGCGTCCGCGCTCTGCAGCAGCGATTGCAGGTTCTCGCGGTCCGGCACGGGCTGGCCGTCGACCTCGGCGACGTCGTGGACCGCGATCCATTCGTGGTCGGTGCGGAGAAACGTGAGAAACAACTCGCCCTTCATCGCGCGTCGCTTCATCAGCTGATCGCGGCGCCAGACCGTCTGCTTGTAGGTCTCTTCGGCGACGAGGAACGCGAACTTCGTTTGATAGTCGGCGACGTACGCGGCCGCGCGCGCGGCCAGCGCCTTCGCCGAGTTGTCGAGCTTCGCGGTCGGTGACTGCGGCGCGGCCGAGACGGCCGCGGCAAGAGTCGACAGGACGATGAGCGGCGCGACGCGTGCGGCGGTCATGAGGATTTCTGTGCGGCTGGCCGCGTCGCGGATTTGCGGCCGGCCGCGATCCAGCCGAAACGGGTGACGAGCGATCCCGTCGTCATTGAGACGGCCGCGGCGACGCGCAGGCCGGGCGTCAGCCGGAGCGCGAGCGGCAGCGGGCCGGTGAGCCACGCGCCGATGCGGACGAGCGCGCCGCTCGAGCCGGTGACGAGCGGGCTGTTGACCGCCTCGCGCGACCATTCGAGCTGGATCAGGAGCACGGTTTCAATCGCGGCGGCGCCGAGGCCGAGACGGTTGAGGCCGGGCGCGCGGTGGCCGAGCAGCTCGAGGAGCGAGACCGCGACGCCGAGCGCCGACGCGCCGAAGTGCAGCGGCAGCGTGGCGATGTGCCGCGACCAGACGGGGATCGCGGTCGCGCCGATCAGCACGCCGGTGTAGGTGGCGAGGACGGCGCCCGAGACGCCGGCGGCCGCGTCCGCCACGAGCGCGAGGACCGTGGCGTCCGGCCAGAACAGACGCAGGCCGATCGCCGCGAAGATCGCGGTCGAGAACGCGGCGAGGGTCCACGCGCCCACCGACATCGGACTCTGCCATTTGAGCACGCGGAGCATGTTCAGGAAGCGCTCCGGCCGGCCGAGGTCGGAGATCAGCAGGATCGGGGACACGGCCGCGCCGACCGCGGCGATCCAGCGCGCGTCGGCGACGATCGCGGGCTCGGCGCCGGTCGCGGCGCCGA
>DATEGZ010000260.1:0-33515 GCA_035279905.1 Vicinamibacterales bacterium | reverse complement strand
CGTGGGCGCGCTCGGCTACGCCTACTACGCCCGCGGCGTCGTCTCGAATGGCCCGGGGCTGCCGACGCAGCCGGCCGCGCCCAAGCGGGACCTCCGGCTGGCGACGACGATTCCCGTGCCCGCCGATGAAGCGATTGCCGTGGCTATCGAGACCTTCGGCCGCGGATCAGGTCAGCTCCCAGACGATCGCCACGAGCTCGACTGAGACGCCGCCGCGCTTCGGTCCGAGGGTGACCGTTTCGGGCGGCTCCTGCTTGGTCGTGAACTCCGCCTTCTGCGTCCGCGCCAGCCACCGATCGAAGTTCTTGGCCCAGCGCGTGAACTTCTGCAGCTCCATCGCGCCTGAGGGCAGCGGCAGGTAACTGGCCGCGACGGGCGCGTCCTTCAATAAGGCGTCGGGCATCAGCGGCGTGGGCTGCGCCTGATCCCAGTCCACGGTGCGCGCGGACGGATCGAGCGGGGCGATGAACGCCGCGCGGCGCGTGTCGGCCAGACGCCGTTTCCGATCGCCAAACTGAATGGTCGCCGCGCCGTACAGGCGGGGCGTATAGACACCTTTCCCCGTGGCCGGCAGGTGGAACTGGGGGATATCCGGGGACCCCAGGGGGCGGGTGGGTCCGGCGAGCTTCGGCTTGTCGGTTGGCACCGGGACGATGCTAGTACGGCCGGGGCTCGGCTGTCACCCCCTGGCGGCGCGCTTTTTCTGCCCCCCGGCGGCGGCCATCCGCACGGTCTTGCCCTCGGCGATCTTCGCGGTCTTTTTCTTGGTCGCGGACACGCGATCGAGGCTCTGGCGCAGCGCTTCCATGAGGTTGACGACCTTCGGCGGCTCTTCTTCCTTCGGTGCGACGATGTCTTCGCCCGCGATCTTCGCGTCGATCATCTTGCGCAGCTCGTCCTGATAGTCGTCTTTGTACTGCGTGAGATCGCCGCCGGTCTCGAAGTTGCTGATCACCTGGCGCGCGAGCTTCACTTCGTCGGGCTTGATTTTCGCGGGCACGCTCTTGAGCTCGTCGATGGCGCCCATCGCCCGCACTTCGGCGGCGTGGCGCATCGTGTACATCACGAGGCCGTTCTCGCGCGGCTGGATCGCGACGAGGTACTCGCGTCCGTAGAGCGCGAGCTTGCCGATCGCGGCCTTGCCCACCATGCCTTCGCGCATGACCGCGAACGCTTCGGCCGCGACCTGGCCGTCGGGCGCCAGGTAGTACGGCTTCTCGACGTAGACCGGGTCGATCGCTTTCGCGTCGGTGAATTGCACGACGTTGATGACGCGCGTCGATTCGGGACGCACCTTCGCGATGTCTTCCTCGTCAAGGACCACGTACTTGCCCTTCTCGAACTCGTAGCCCTTGACGAGGTCCGTGTTCGGCACCTCGACTTCACAGGTCGGACACCACCGCTTCTGCTGGATGCGCGTGCGGCATTCCCGGTGCAGCTGGTTGAAGCTGAGGGTCGCAGCCGCGTCCGTGGCTGGAAAAACTCGGACGGGGATGTTGACCAGGCTGATCTTGAGGTAGCCCTTCCAGGTTGCCCGCGCGGCCATACAGACTCCTTGGTTATCGGATCGGAGACAAGAAGCTTACACCGTGCACGGAAGTGCACGATCAGGCACTAGGCATCAGGCACTAGGCACTAGCACGGGCTGCGTGCACTCGCTGGTGCCTAACGCCTGGTGCCTGGTGCCTGACCCCTAAAATAGTGCCCGTGCCCTTATGGCGTGAGCCGCCCGCCTCCGTCCGCCCGATGTTGGCGTCGCTCGACGAGCCCCCGGCGCTCCAACGCGGGCTGTTCTACGAGCCGAAGTACGACGGCATCCGGGCGCTGGTGGACCTGGCGCCGCCCGGGAAGCGCGGCGCGCCGCCGCACGTCGTCCTCTACTCGCGCAACGGCAACGACAAGACGAAGCAGTTTCCGGAGATCGTCGGCGCGCTCGGCGAGATCGCGCGAACGCTGGACGGACCGGTGCTCCTCGATGGCGAGATCGTCGCCATCGATCGCGAGGGACGGCCGCTCGGATTTCAGGACATCCAGGGGCGCATCCATCTGACGGGCGCGGACGAGATCGCGCGCGCGGAGCGGGACGCACCGACGGCGATCATCGTCTTCGACCTCCTGCGCGACGGCGACGAGGATCTGCGCGGCCAGCCGCTCGCGGCGCGCCGGCTGCGCCTGCAGGAGCGCGTGCGGCTGCGCAAGTCGGGGGCGCGGCTCGTCCGGCTGAGCGAGATGGTGGCCGACGACGGCCGCGCGATGCTCGCGCGCGCGCGCAAGGACGGATGGGAAGGCCTCATCGCGAAGGACGGCCGCTCGCTCTACCACAGCGGCCGCCGCACGCCGGCGTGGCGCAAGCTCAAGCTCCTGAAGCAGCAGGAGCTCGTCGTCGGCGGCTGGACGGATCCGCGTCAAAGCCGCACGCACTTCGGCGCGCTGCTGCTGGGCTACTTCGAGCGCGGGCTGCTGCACTTTGCCGGCAGCGTCGGCACGGGATTCGACGAGAAGGAGCTGGAGCGCGTCGCGAAGATCCTGCGCAAGCTCGCGGCGCCGGTGAAGCCCTTTGCCGGCGCGGTCGCGGTGGCCGAGAAGCCGCACTGGGTGAAGCCCGAGCTCGTCGTCGAGGTGCGATTCACGGAGTGGACGCAGGAAGGACTGCTCAGGCATCCGGTGTACCTGGGGACGAGAGAGGACAAGAAGGCAAAAGAAGTCCACAGAGAAGAGCAAAGAAGTCCGGGGAGTGAGCTGAGAAGTCCGGGTGGGCTGAGAAGTCCGGGTGAACTAAGAAGTCCAAGTGAACTGAGAAGTCCGGGTGGGCTGAGAAGTCCGAAGGAATCGAGAAGTCCGGCCAAGAATATTGACGAAGTCGTCGAGAGGTTGACCGAGCTGGAGAAGATGAAGCGCGACGGGGATGTCGTGCTGCCCAACGGCGACAAGCTGCGGGTGACGAATCTCGCGAAAGTGTTCTGGCCCGAGTTGAAGATCACCAAAGGCGAATTGATGCGGTACTACGTGTCGGTGTCGCCGCTGCTGCTGCCGGCGGTGGACGACCGGCCGCTCGTGATGAAGCGGTTTCCGAACGGCATCGTGAAGTCGGCGTTCTACCAGCAGCGCCACCCGGAGGACCCGCCGCCGGGCGTGCGGCGGGAAGTGCTGCCGGACCACATCGAGCCGATTGACGAGGAGGGACCGCGCGATCGGTTGATCGGCGGGTCGCTCACGACGCTCGTGTACATGGTGCAGCTGGCGGCGATCTCGCAGGACCCGTGGTTTTCGCGCGTGAGCGATCCGCTGCACCAGGACTACACGGCGATCGATCTCGATCCGGGCGAGGGCACGGGTTTCGACAAGATCCTCGACGTCGCGCGCTGGGTGAAGGACGAGCTCGACCGGCTGTCGATTCCCGCGGTGCCGAAGACCTCGGGATCGCGCGGCCTGCACATCTACATCCCGCTGCCGAAAAAGACGACGTACGAGACGGGGCAGCTCTTGAGCAACATGATCGCGACGTTCGTCTCGACGAAGCACCCGAAGGTCGCGACGATCGAGCGCTGGGTGAAGAAGCGCCCGCGCGGCACCGTGTACGTGGACTATCTGCAGAACATTCTGGGCAAGACGCTGGCGACGGCCTACTCGGCGCGCGCGACGGACTATGCGGGCGTTTCGACGCCGCTGACGTGGAAAGAGGTCGAAGACGGCGTGGACCCGCGCGACTTCACGATCCGCACCGTGCTGCCGCGATTCGAACGTGTCGGCGACCTGTGGGCTAAATTGCGCACAGGGAAAGCAGTGGATCTTAAGGGAGTGCTGAGAAAAGTAGGATCAACTTAGAACTTAGAACTCAAAACTTAGAACTGCAGAGAGACACGCGTGATCTTCCGAAGTTCTAAGTTCTAAGTTTGAAGTTCTAAGTTGATACGCTATTTCCTGCTTTCTGCCTGGATCACACTGAAATCCGCCTTCGCTTCGTTGAGCGCGTCGCGCATCGTGCCTGTCGGCGCCGCGAGTGTGCCGGTGCGCGCGCCCGATCCGACGAACGCGTTGATGAGGCCAGTCAGACGCTGACGCAGTGGCTGCACCGGCGCCTGCCCTGAGCCTGTCGAAGGGCCCCCGCGGCCGCCACCGCCGCGTCCGCCACCGCCTCCGCCAACCAGACGCTGTTCGAGTGCCTGGAGCCGCGTCGCCGCTTCTCCGGACGCTGAGGCGCGGCGCGAGGCGAGACTCGACGCGAGCGTCTCGACCTCCGCCTGCATGTCCATCACCTCGATGACGAACGCCTCGCGCGCCTTGTGCTGCGCGAGCGTCACCGCGGACGTGGGATCGGCGCGGACCTCGAACGTTTTCGATCCCGCGGGCGCGCCGTTGACCTCGAGCGTGACCTTGAACGTCCCTGGCGCGACCTGCGCGCCGCGCGTGCCGATGTCGTGCGGCGGGACGGGCAGCTGAACCGCCCCCGGCCGCGTGAGCGATCCGCCGCCGCCTTCCTCGCCGCCCCCACCGCCGCCGCGTCCGCCGCCCGCGGGCGGCGCGAACCGGAGATCCCAGTTGACGCGCTGGATCACACCGGCCTCGACAGGCCCGCTGACCTCGCGCACGACGCGGCCGCTCGACGAGGTGACGATGAGCCGCACCTTCTGCGCCGGCTGCGCCAGCGAGTACGTGAACGTCGCGCCCTCAACCGGGTTTTCCCCCGTGTAGAAGTAGTGCGCCATGTTCGAGACGTCTTCCCAGTAGAGCATCAGCGTCGCGCGCGGCACGTCGAAGAGATGCGCCGGTTGCGCCGCGACCGCCGGCGTCCACTCCGCGATCGGCGAGGCATCGTCGAGGATCCAGACGCCGCGGCCGTGCGTGGCCAGCACGAGGTCCCTCGTCCGCGGATGCACGACGAGGTCGTCGTACCGCGTCGTCGGGAGATTGGCCTTGAGCCGCGTCCAGTGCGCGCCGCTGTCGTGCGTCACGAACAACGCGCGCTCGGTGCCGGCAAACAGCACGTTCGGATGGCCGGGGTATTCGACGAGGCTGCGGACGGACGCGTCGTCCTTCGGCAGGCCGGTCGTGACCGACGTCCACGTCTTGCCGAAGTCCGTCGTGCGGAAGATGTACGGCGCGAAGTCGCCGTCGCGGTGCGCGTCGAACGGCACGTAGGCGGTGCCGCGCGATGCTTCGGACGCGACGATGCGGCTGACGAACGTCCCGTTCTTGACGCCGGTGATTGCCGCGCTCACTTCAGTCCACGTCGCGCCACCGTCCGTCGTGACCTGCACATTGCCGTCGTCGGTGCCGACCCACAGAATCTTCGGGTCAACCGGCGACTCCGCGATGTTCGTGATCTCGCTGATGGCGTCGCCGTCGTTGCGCGACAACCGGATGTCGCGGTTGAGCACGCCCATCATCGGGATCGTGTCGCGGTCGATCGATCGCGTCAGATCCTTCGTGCGCGTCCACGTCGAGCCGAAGTCCTTCGAGATGAACAAGCGGTTCGCGCCGAGATACACCGTTCCCGACGTGTGGCGCGACGCAAGCACCGGCGCGTCCCAGTCGTAGCGGTACGGGGGCTCGCCGGCCGGCGGTCGCGGGTTGATGCCGATCGCGTCGCCGGTCAGCGGATCGACGCGCGAGAGGTTGCCGCCGCTCGACGACGAGTACACCTTGCGCCAGTCGGTCTTGTCGACGGCCTTGCCCGTGCCGTCGCTGAAGCCGATCTCCTGCCAGTCCTGATTGAGGATGCCGAGCCAGTGCCGCGTCGCGCTCGGGCCCATCCACGAGTGGTTGTCCTGCAGGCCCGCGTAGATCCAGTACGGATCGCGATCGTCGACGGCGATGCGGTAGATCTGCGCGACCGGAATGTTGTTCACGCGGATGTACGTCTTGCCCATGTCGAAGCTCTCGTGCAGCCCGCCGTCGCCGACGACGTAGATGTGGCTGGAGTTCGCGGGATCGACGCGGATGACGTGATGATCCGTCTTGAGTCCGACGTCGTACGTCGGCGACGTCGGCTCTTCCTCGAACGTCGTCCCGCCATCTTCGCTCTTGACGATGTACGTGCCGGGCAGCCAGATGCGCTTGTCGTTGTTGGGATCGATCGTGGGCTTGCTGTAGTACATCGGCCGCGGGTTGGTCGCGCTCATGCGCTTCCACGTGGCGCCTGCGTCCTCGGTGCGATACGTGCCGCCCGCGGTCGCGTGCTCGATCGTCGCGACGACCACGTCCGGTCTCGAGTGCGCGATCGCGAGTCCAATTCGACCTTTGTCGCCTGTGGGAATGCCGTTCTCGAGCTTCGTCCAGTTCCGGCCCCCGTCGGTCGTCTTGTAGATCGCGCTGCCTGGGCCGCCGCCGTTGAAGCCGAACGCCTTGCGCAGCCGCTGGTAGGTCGCGGCGTAGAGCACCTGCGCGTCGCGCGGATCCATCACGAGGTCCGTGGCGCCGGTGAACGGATCGACGTAGAGCACTTTCGTCCACGAGCGGCCCGCGTCGGTGGTCTTGAACACGCCGCGCTCGGGATTCTCGGCCCACAAGTTGCCGACCGCCGCGACGTAGGCGACGTCGGGGTTGGCCGGATCGAGCACGACCCGTCCGATCGATCGCGTCTCGTGCAGCCCGAGATAGGTCCAGGTCGCGCCGGCGTCAGTCGACCGGTAGACGCCGCCGCCCCACGAGGAGCTCTGCCGGTTGTTGTTTTCGCCCGTGCCGGCCCACACGATTTTCGAGTCGCCCTCGAAGATGGCCAGGGACCCGAACGTGTTGTCGGGTTGCTGGACGAAAACGTCGGTCCAGGTCAGGCCCTTGTTCGTGGACTTCCAGATGCCGCCGGTCGCCGCGCCGACGTAGAGCACGGCCGGGTTCTTCGGATCGATCTGGAGGTCGTGAATGCGGCCGCCCGTGGCGGCAGGCCCGATGTCACGGAAGTGCAGCGCGTCGAACGGGCCGCGCGGTTCCGTGTTCTGCAGTTGGGCAGGGGTCGTCGCGAAGACGATCGCGGCCAGGATCAGCGCAAGGCGACTGAGCATGGCGAAATGATACCGGGAGTAGTTTTACGCAAAACGTAAAACTACTCCCGGCGTCATTTTCCTTCTATTCGCGTTACTTCGACGCTGTCTCGGGGACGACCTTGCGGAAGCCGTCGCCGTTCCAGAGATAAAACGCGCGATCGCCCGCGCACGACTGCGAGACGAGCGAGTTGTGGCTCAGATACTCGTCCGACTTCGTCACGGGATTGATGTACTTCGTGCCGCGCTTCAAGTGCGTCAGAAAGCGCGTGGCCTTGTCGCCCTGGGTCGACTCGATTTCGTAGACGCGAAAATCGGCAAGCCAGCCCATCACGACGACGAGCTTGATGCTGTCGCCCGCGCGGAGCTCGAGCGCCCAATCGCCAAAGCCGTCGGTGTTGAAGTCGTCGTTGACCTGCGTCGGCGACGAGCCCGCGCGCGTGCCACACGCGGCATCGCCGCCGGAGAACTCGGCCAGCGTCCAGCCCGGGTATTTGTCGTCCAGCGCTTTGGCCGCGAGTTTCGGCATCACGCCCGGGACGACCGGATCCTTGTGGAACAGACAGGACGAGGCGGCAACCGTGACAAGAAGGAGGAGGAGGACCGTCAGAGATTTCACGGCCTGTATTAGACGACAAACCGGCCCGGCGGTTCAAACGGCGCACCGTCGCGTGCTCCACTCCGGTATCGTCACCCGCGGGACTGGCCGGAGGGCGGCGGCCACATTCGCAGATAGACTGGCTCGGTGGCCGAACCGGCTGGCGGGTCCTTGCGCTTCGACCTCATCGCCGGGTTGACGACCGCTGCGGTCGTCATTCCGAAGTCGCTGGCCTACGCCACGATCGCCGGCCTGCCGGTCGAGGCCGGCCTCTACACCGGCCTCGTGCCGCTCGTGGTTTACGCGATTCTCGGCACGTCGCGTCCGCTCAGCGTGACGACGACGTCGACGATCGCGATCCTGGTCGCGGGCGAGCTCGCGCTGGTGGCGCCCGGCGGCGACACCGCGAAGCTGCTGGCGGTGACCGCCACGCTCTCGCTTCTGGTCGGGGCGTTCCTGATCGCGGCGTCGGTCCTGCGTCTCGGGTTTCTCGCGTCGTTCATCTCGGCGCCCGTGCTCACCGGCTTCAAGGCCGGCATCGGCATCGTGATCATCGTCGATCAGCTGCCGAAGCTCTTCGGGTTTCACATCCACAAGGTCGGGCTGCTGCGCGACATGTGGTCGATCGTCGAACATCTTCCGCAGACGTCGATGCCGACGATCGTCCTCGCGATCGTCCTGCTCGCGATCATTGTCGGCCTCGAGCACTTCGCGCCGCATGTGCCCGCGCCACTCGTCGGCGTCGGGATTGGCATCGCCGCCGTGGCATGGTTGAAACTGGCCGTCGAGCAGGTCGGACCGATTCACGCCGGGTTGCCGACGCCGATCGTGCCGGACGTCTCGCTCTTGCGGAGCTTGTGGCTCGGGGCCGCCGGCATCGCGCTGATGAGCTTCGTCGAGACCGCGGCGGCGGGCCGCGCGTTTCTGGCGCCGGGCGAGCCCACGCCCAACGCCAACCGCGAGCTGCTGGCGATTGGCGTCGGGAACGCGGCCGGCAGCCTGTTTCAGATGATGCCGGCGGGCGGCGGTACGTCACAAACCAACGTGAATCGCGCGGCGGGCGCGCGCACGAAGCTCGCCGGTCTGGTGACGGCGGCGGTCGTCGTCGCGACGCTGCTGTTCTTGTCGCCTGTCGTGAGCCTGCTGCCGCAAGCCGCGCTGGCTGCAGTCGTCATCGCCACGACGCTGCCGCTCGTGAGCCCGGCGGACTTCATCGCGATTCAGGTGGTGCGCAATCGTGAGCTGTGGTGGGCGGTGGCGGCCTGCGTCGGCGTGATCTTTCTCGGCACGCTCAACGGGATCCTCGTCGCGGTCGCGCTCTCGATCCTCGTGCTCTTCATCGAGTCGAATCGCCCGCCAGTCTACGAGGTCGCGCGCAAGCCGGGCACGACCGTTTTCCGTGCGCGATCGTCCGAACACCCGGAGGACGAGACGATTCCTGGTCTGTTGATGCTCCGGACCGAAGGGCGGCTGCACTTCGCGAACGCGCATCACGTCGGCGACCAGGTCTGGAAGATTGTTCACGAGCAGAAGCCGCGCGTCGTCGCGTTCGACATGCGCGCGGTGCCGGACATCGAGTACACGGCGCTGCGGGAGCTGGTCGAGGGCGAACAGCGGCTGGGCGAGGCCGGCACGTCGTTGTGGCTGGTCGCGCTCAATCCCGCGGCGCTGCACGCGGTCAACCGGACGCCCCTCGCGGCCAGGCTCGGCCGCGAGCGGATGTTCATGTCCCTGAGTCAGGCCGTCGAGGCGTTCGAGAGGAGTGCTCCATGAATGGGCGAGTGCGTGTGGTGTTCGGTGTGGCGATGGCGGCGGCGTGCGCCGTGCTCGTGTCGGCGCAGACGGCCAAGCTCCGAACGACCTGGGCGGCGCCCGGGACCGGTCCGCTGGATTTCGCGGGCAAGAAGGTCGTGGCCATCGCGCTGATCTCGGACACACAGGTGAAGATGTCGGCGGAAGAAGCGCTGGCGCGCGAGATCACCGCGCGCGGCCCGGTGGGCGTCGCGTCGTACCGCGCGATTCCGAAGGAGGAGCTCGTCGACAAGGACCGCGCGCAGCAGTGGTTCGCGAAGACCGGCACCGCCGGCGCCGTCGTCGTGCGCGTCGTCAACGTGGATACGACGAAGGAGTACTCGTCCGTGATGTTCGGCGCGTCGTACTACCAGTCGTTTTCGTCGTTCTACGAGTACGGCACCGCGACGATCGTGCCGATCGGCAGCCCGAAGGACAAGACGACGTACGCGATCGAGACGCTGCTCTTCGACGTCGCCAACGGCGGCAAGATGCTCTGGGCCGGCATGAGCGACACGACGGATCCGAAGAACATCCAGACGTTCGTCAAAGGGCTGGCGAAGGCGGTGGGCGCGGATCTCGAGAAGAAGGGGATGACGAAGAAGAAGTGAGCGACATCGGGCTATTGGGCCATTGAGCTATTGGGCGATTGACGCCGGTTTTTCGATAGCCCAATGACCCAATGGCCCAATGACCCAATGACCCAATGACCCAATGTCTCAGAACGCGTCCCTGAACCCGATATAGAGCCCGCGAGAGCCCTGCCGGCCGAACGCGTAGTCCACGCACAGATTCGATCGCGAGTGCTTGTGGACGAGCACGCGCAGCCCCGCGCCGGCGCCGAAGGCCGCGGAATCGAACAGCCCTTCGCCCGTGGCCTTGTTGCTCGTCGTGGTCATGTTGACGAACGCCGTCATGCCCAGAAATCCGTCGCGCGTGATGAGTCCGCGATACTCCGCCTCCGCGTAGATCTGGCGTTCACCACGAAATCGTCCTTCCGGATACCCGCGCGTCGATCGTCCGAGCTCGTCGCCGCCGCTCGCGGGCAGCACGAGGTAGGGCGCCGTGCCGGACGTGATGAAGTTGCCGATCGCCCAGAACGCGAGCTTGTGCCGCTTGTCGGCGGTGATCGCGCGGTACGTGCGGAGATCGGCCGTGACTTGCTGCCAGGACGAGTCGCCGCCGAGAAACCCGTCGAAGCTGTGGCGGTAGCTCGCCAACGCGTACCAGCCGCGGATCGCGTCGTTCGGGTTGTCGCGATCGTCGAAGAGCAGGGCGACCCGCAGGCCCGCCGAGGTCTGCGCGCCCGGATCGAAGCCGTGCGCCGCGCTGTACTCACGGAACGGTGACGCCTGCCAGTCCGGGCTGTCCGAAGGAAACGGCTCGATGTCCGTCTGGCGCTGGTAGACCAGCCCCGCGCCGGCGTAGAGGCTCGTCTGAAAGCGGTAGTAGTACGTGTCGATGAACTGGAGCGAGTAGTACCGGATGTCGGGCGCGACATCGGCCGTCGAGCTCGTGCCGAGCGTGACATTGTCCGAGGCTTTGCCGTTGAAGTGATTCTGACCCTCGATCATCCAGCGGTTGTGACCGCCGTAGAGCCGCAGGTTTTCGCTGACGCTCACTTGTTTGTGCGTGGAGAACGCGAGCGACGTCGTCAGCGTCGAGAAGCGAGTGGTCGCCGGGTCGCCCAGCTTGAACTCGACGTCGGCGCCCGCGCCGAGCTTCACGCCCGCGCTCGGCTTCGCGCTGAGGATCGGGACGAACGTCCAGGCCGAGCGATGCTCGTCGGTTTGCGGCGGCTTCTTCCGCCAGCGCCGGAAGAGATCGATCAGATCGGTTCGCCCGGCGTCGTCGTCACCCGCGACGGCAACCTGAGCGGTGGGCGGCGCGGACGCCGGGAGCATCTGCGCGGAGGCGAACGTCGCCGCGCACACGCTCATCGCGACGACCGAGTATGAGATGCTGACGCGACGCACGTATGAAGAGTATAGGCAGACGGCGGACGCTCGTGCCGGTGGTGATGGCCGCTGCGATGATCGGCGCGCGTTCCGCGGCGGCGCAGGAGCTCAATCCCGGCGCGTACACGGTCTCGCCGGTCGGCGCCAACTTCGTCGGGACGACGTATCAGTTCAGCAGCGGTGACGTGACGTTCGATCCGTCGCTGCCGATCCAGGAGGCGCACTCGCGGCTGAACACGCTCGCGTTGAGCTACGGCCGCGCGCTCGACGTTGCCGGGCGATCGGGCACGTTCCTCGTTGTCGTCCCCGTTGTCGGCGGAAGACAGCACGGGATCATCCAGGGTCAGTTCGCCGAGGCGCTGCGGCGCGGGATCGCGGACGTCCAGCTCCGGCTCGGCGTGAATCTGTACGGCGCGCCGGTAATGACGCGCCAGGAACTCGCGCAACCGGGTCGCCGCACGACGTTTGGCGCGAGCCTGACGATGACGATCCCGGTCGGGCAGTACGACCCGGCGAAGCTGATCAACCTGGGCACGAATCGCTGGGCCTTCAAGCCGGAGGTCGCCCTCACGCACAACACCGGCCGCCGCTGGCTGTTCGAAGTGTACGGCGGCGTCTGGCTCTTTACGGACAACGAGGACTTCTACGGCGGATCGGTGCGCACGCAGCAGCCGATCGGGTCGGTGCAGTTCCACGTGCGGTACACGTTCAAGCCGGGTCTCTGGCTCTCCGGCAACTCCAACTTCTACTCAGGCGGGCGCACGACGGTCGACGGGAAGATCAACCTCGACTTCCAGCGCAACTCGCGCATCGGCGCGACGTTCAACATGCCGTTGACGAGACAGGACGCGCTGCGCTTCGCCGTCAGCCGCGGCGCCTACACGACGATCGGCGCCGACTACACGAGCCTCTCGGCCGGGTACACCCACGCGTGGGGCGGCAAGTGACGCTGTTCCATCCACTGTAGGCGGAACGTGGACCTCCTTCGCGAGATCGCCCGCGTCGTTCGCCAGTTGCTGCACCAGCGCTCGTTCGCCGCGGCGGCGATCGTCACGCTCGCGCTCGGCATCGCCGCGCCCACCACGCTCTTCACGATTGTGCACGCCACGCTGCTGCGCCCGTTGCCGTATCCGCGCGCCGGCGACATCTACACCGTCAGGACGACGATGACCGACGGCCGGTTCACGAGCGGGCTGGTCGCGACCGAAGAGCTCAACGCGCTGACGCGGGCGACTGGCGCGGTCGCCTCATCCGCCTACAGCGTGCGGTTCGACGACACGATCCAGACGACCGCACAGTTGAAGCAGGTCGCCGCCTACGGCGTGTCGCAGCAGTTCTTCGATCTCTTCGGCCTGCCGATGGCCGCCGGCCGCGGATTCACTGCCGAGGACTTTGCCGCGGCGGGGCAGGCGACGCCCGGGACGATGCGGCGCGTGGTCCTGTCGCATCAGTTGTGGACGAGCATGTTCGGCGCTGATTCGAGCGTCATCGGCTCGACCGTGCGGCTCGCCGCGATGGGACCGGCACTCATCGTGGGCGTGGCGGGCCCGACGTTCGACATGCCGCACGGCGCCGAGCTGTGGTTCGGCTATCCGCTGCCGGAAAACATCGGCCACGGTCTCGTCGGCTACGTGCGGCTCCAGCCGGGTACGGCGATCGCCTCGCTCGACGGACCAGGCGCGCGGGTCTTCCTGGACCTCACGAAGAAGTATCCCGACATGGAAGATCACCGGGCGTTCGTCATGAAGTCGCTCGTCACGGAGCTCGTGGGCGATCTCGGGCCGACGGTGGTCATCGCGTTCGCGGCGACCGGATTGCTCCTGTTGCTGGCGCTCTTCAACGTCGCCAACCTGTTGATTGCACGTGGCGCGGCGCGCGCGCGCGACATGGCGGTGCGCACGGCGCTCGGCGCCAGCCGCTGGCAGCTGATCCGGCAGCTCCTGATCGAATCGCTGGTGATTTCCGCGGCCGCATCCGTGATCGCGCTCGCGCTGGCGTCGGCCGCCGTGCGCGTGATCGTTGCCGTCGGCGGGTCGCGCCTGCCGCGCGTCGACGGCATGACGCTCAACCCGATGGTCTTCGCGTTCGCCGCGGGCGTGATGATCGTCGCGGGCCTGCTCGTCGGCCTCATCCCCGCGGTGACGGTCGCCGACGGCCGGCTCGCGTCGCTGATGAACGAAGGCGGCCGCGCCGGTCTGCAGGGACGCACGACCCGGCGGTGGCTCGACGTGATGGTCGTCGCGGAAGTCACGCTGGCGATTGCGCTCGTGGCCGGCGCGGGCCGGTTGATTCTCAGCCTGGGCAACCTGCTCAGCGTGGATCCGGGGTTCAGCTCGCAGGGGCGGCTGGCGGTGGACGTGCTGCTGCCGCGCGAGTACCGCGATGTCGAACGTCTGGCTGCCTGGTCGGCGGACGCCGACGCCGCGCTGCGATCGCTCGGCGCCACGCACGTCGGCGTCGCGTCGTCGCTGCCGATGCGCCGCGAGTGGGACAGCACGCTCTTCACGGACATCGTCGGACGGCCGACGGAACCGCGCTACCGTCCCAACGCTCGCGAGCGCATCGTCAATCCGGACTTTTTTGCCGCGTTGGGCATCAAGACGCTCGTCGGACGAACGTTCACCGCCGCCGACCAGAGGGACAGCGCGCCCGTCGTGGTGATCAACGACGCGTGGCGGCGGCGCTTCGTGCCCAATCTCGATCCGCTGCGCGAGCGAATCGCGACCGGACTCTTCAATCGGCCGGGCCGGCCCGAAGGGCCCGGCGGCGCGGAAATCATCGGCGTGGTTGCCGACGTGCAGTTCACTGACGTGATGCAGCCGGCCGAGCCGACGCTGTACCTCGTCGACGCGCAGCTGCCGCTGTGGCGCCGCAGTTTCGTCGTCACGACGGCCGACGGTCATCCCGAGCGGCTGACGTCGGAGATTCGCGCGGCGCTGACGCGACTCGATGCGAACGTGCCGATCGACATCGCGTTGATGTCGAGCTCCGAGTCGCCGTCGCTCGTGTGGTCCAGGCTCGGACTGTTTCTGATGGGGACGTGCGGCGTCATCGCGATCTGCCTCGCGTGGGTTGGCGTGTTCGGCGTCGTCGCGTACGCGGTGACGCAGCGCACGGGCGAGATGGCGGTGCGGCTGGCGCTTGGCGCGACGCGATCGAAGGTCTTCGCGCTCGTGATGGGACACGGCGCCCGGCTGGCCACGATCGGTCTCTTCGTCGGCGTCGCGCTCGCGTGGTGGCTCGGACAACTGATGGCGCGGTACGTCTACCACGTCGGCGCGGCGAACCTCGCGGTGCTCGGCGGGAGCGCGGCGCTGATCATGATCGTCAGCATTGCCGCGATGCTGCCGCCTGCCCGGCGCGCATCGGCGGTGAAGCCGGGACGCGTCTTCAGAGCGTGATTTGATGATCGATCACGAGGCGAAAGGCTAAAGTGGAAGGGCCCCCGCTTCGAAACTCCCGTGATGGTCATCGCTTTCGCCGCGCTCGTTGAGATCCTCACCGGCTTCGCGCTGATGACGTTCCCCGGGGTCGTGGTGCGCCTGGTCTACGGCGCCGACGCGGTCGGGGTCGTCATCACGCTCGGGCGGATGACCGGCTTCGGGCTGCTCGCGCTTGGTCTCGCGTGTTGGCCGGAGCGCGGCGCGCGGCTGTCCTCGCCGGCGATTCGCGCCCTGCTGGTTTACAACGTGCTGATCACGGCGTTGTTCCTGTACCTGGCGATCAGCCGCGCGCCCGTTGGATTGCTCTTCTGGCCCGCGCTGGTCCTGCACATCGTCATGACGGTGTTGCTCGTCCGGCTCTGGCTGGCGAATCGCGTCTGAGCGCCCTAGGGCCGTTCTCACTTCCACCTAGAGCAAAGTCCATTTGGCGGGACCGTTGAACTTTCGGCCCAATTTCACCGGGTCGCTCGCTTGCAGGAAAGTGAGAACGGCCCTAGCGCGGCAGCAGACGCCCCGCTTCGAGAAGCACCGTCGATAGATAGAGCAGGCACAGGCCACCAACCAACGCCGCTTCGATGGCTCGCATGGAGAAATGACCTCGGGGGTCGTTTCCAGGGTCAATGGAAACTATAGGCGTCATTTTCGGCCGCGCCGGTCGCGTGCTCCGCAGCCGCGCGCGCTCGAGCGTGGCGTGACAACGCTCACGCACCCGTGACGCGCGAGCCTCGTCCGGGGCGGCGCCGGGCAGGCGCGCGAGCGCGCGGAGCAGTGGATCGTTCGCGTAGTCGGGCGTCATGGCGTGACCTCTCTCAACATTCCGGACGGCACGGCGCCGGCCGTTTCCAGGCGGCGCGCGAGCTGCGCGCGGGCGCGGCTGAGGCGCTGGCGCAGCGCTTCGGGTGCGATGCCGCAGACGACTGCGGCTTCGGCCGGCCGCAGACCTTCGACCGCGACGAGCAACAGAACCTCGCGCGACGAAGCGGGCAGCGAGGCAAGGGCCGCCTCGAGCCGGCGCTCAAATTCCGTGGCCGCAGTTGCCTCGAACGGCGAGGATCCGGCCGCGCCGTCCGGCCACAGCCCGAAGAGATCGGCGGCGTGCGATTCCTCGAGCAGCCGCGACCGGCAGTAGCTCACGTAGAGATTGCGCGCGACGGTGAAGAGCCACGGACCAAGACGTGTGTCCGGGCGCAGGCGCACGGCCTGGCTGACCAGGCGCAGCCAGGTTTCTTCGACGAGATCTTCTGCGACGTCGCGGCGGCGTGACAGCCGCGCGAGAAAGGTAACCAGGCGCGCGTGGAACGCCTCGTGGACGAGATCAAACGCACCGGCGTCGCCCGCCCGAAGGCGATCCACGAGCGCCAGCTCGGTATCCCGGTCCATGACAGTAGAAACGCTCACCGCGCTCGATCGTGACGCGTGTCACGCCACGACGTCTGGCGCGTTCTGATCCTCAACACGCCGGAGGATCCGTCCCGATGCAAAGTCTGACACACGCCAGCGTCTTCTCGCTTCTGACGGTCTTGATTGGTCTCGCGCCGATGGTCATGGGCGTGGCCTACGCCATTCGCCCGAGCGAGCAGCGCCTCGCCGTGATGCGACCGCTCTCGCTCGCGAGCATCTTCGCCGCGCTTTCCGGGATGATGGCCGGCTTGATGGGCGCCCTCGTGGCCATGGGCATGGCCGACGACGCCTCGGCGAAAGAGTGGCATCGGACGGCGTCGGGCCTGGCCGAAGCACTGGTGCCGCCCTTCCTGACGTTTGCGTTTCTCGCCGTCGCGTGGATCGCCGTCGCGCTGGGTATGCGCCGGACCGACCGCGTCTAGAAGCCGAAGTAAAACACCGGGAACGCGGCGGCAAACGCCGCGGCGATCTGCAGGGCCAGCACGCCGATCGCTTTCTTCGGCTCGGCGGGCAGCCACCTCAGCGCGAAGAAGCCGATGACGGGCACTTGTCCCGCCATCAGGAGCTGTCAGAGGTGGGCGGCGGTGCCTTCGTCCTCCTGGCGCGCGGTCCCGAACATCAGGATGTAGCCGACGAGCAGCGCGAGCGCCGCCGCGGACATCACGATCGGCAGGAACGCGCTGGGCCGCCTGAGCAGGGGGGTGTCCATGAGACCTCCAACGAGCGTGTTACGGCAGAGGCCTTTGTATCATAAAGCTGGCGTCCCGGCTAGAGCATCCGCCGGCACCCGGGACGGCACCGGCACCGAATCTTCGCCGCGCCCTCCGTGTTGTAGTCGTAGGTGAGCTCTTCGCCCTTCCTGATCCGCCGCGAGGCGACGATCCAGATCGTCCGCCCGTCAATGTCGACGTAGCAGTTCGGGCGGCACGCGTGGTTGATGTAACGCGCGATGTTGCCGCCGAACGCGGCGTCACGCGCCCAGCGGGTGTTGACGTTGAAGATCCAGATGCGCCGGCGCGGCAGGTACCGCTGTTCGCGCCGCCACGCTTCGGCTTGTGAGACCAGCTGGCCCGTGTACTCGACGATGCGCGTGTCTTTCGCAATCGGCGCACGCGCGTACACGCCCCATCCCGCGATGGGCGATCGTCGTCTCACAAGACGCGGCGGGAGGGGCACCGCCCACTATTTTGTTTCAGCCGACGCGCGCGCACACCGCGTCTTCGACATCGGAGAGGAGCATGATCGGGTTGAAGTGCACCCTGAGCGTGTTTCCGTCGAGCGTCGCGTCAGATCCCCACGCCCCTGCGAGGCTCTGGATCGGCGCCGGTGCGACGGGCGGCGGCGTGCTCGAACACGCGGACGCTGATCCAAAGATGGTGATGCATATTGCACCAACGCCGAATACCGCCGCACTCGTCCCACCTTCACGTCGGTGCAGGGCGGGTTGTGACATTTGCTGTCGGAACTTTGAGATACCATTTTCTCGACATGAACACCGAACAGAAGTGCCCGTTCAGCAGCAACCCTCACGCAGGCCGATCGAATCAGGACTGGTGGCCCAACCAATTGAACCTGAGCGTCCTTCACCGGAACTCGCCCGTGAGCGATCCGATGGAGACGACGTTCGACTACGCCGCGGAATTCAAGACGCTCGATCTCGCCGCGCTCAAGAAAGACATCGACGCGGTGATGACGACCTCGCAGTCCTGGTGGCCGGCGGATTTCGGTCACTACGGCCCGCTTTTCGTCCGCATGGCGTGGCACAGCGCGGGCACCTACCGGATCCATGACGGCCGGGGCGGCGCCGGCAGCGGCCAACAGCGCTTTGCGCCGCTCAACAGCTGGCCCGACAACGCGAACCTCGACAAGGCGCGCCGGTTGTTGTGGCCGATCAAGAAGAAGTACGGCCGGAAGATTTCGTGGGCCGACCTGATGATCTTCGCGGGCAACTGCGCGCTCGAATCGATGGGCTTCAAGACCTTCGGGTTCGGTGGCGGACGCGAAGACGTGTGGGAGGCGGAAGCGGTCAACTGGGGCGCGGAGGAGACCTGGCTCGCCGACAAGCGTTACAGCGGCGATCGACAGCTCGCCAATCCGCTGGCCGCCGTGCAGATGGGGTTGATCTACGTGAATCCGGAAGGGCCGAACGGCACGCCCGATCCGATCGCCGCCGCGCGCGACATCCGCGAGACGTTTCGCCGCATGGCGATGAACGACGAAGAAACCGTCGCGCTCATCGCCGGCGGCCACTCCTTCGGCAAGACGCACGGCGCGGGGCCGGCGACGCACGTCGGGCGCGAGCCCGAGGCGATGCCGCTCGAAGCACAAGGCCTCGGCTGGGCGAGCAGCTACGCGTCGGGCAGCGGCCGCGACGCGATCACGAGCGGCCTCGAGGTCACCTGGACCTCGACGCCGACGAAGTGGAGCAGCGGGTTCCTGACGAACCTGTTCGCTTACGAGTGGGAGCTGACGAAGAGTCCCGCCGGCGCCAACCAGTGGACGGCGAAGAACGGCGCGGGCGCCGCCACGATTCCCGACGCGTACGATCCCGCGAAGCGTCACGCGCCGACGATGCTGACGACGGATCTCTCGCTGCGGATGGATCCGGCCTACGAGAAGATCTCGCGCCGGTTCCTCGAGCACCCGCAGGAGTTCGCGGACGCGTTCGCGAAAGCCTGGTTCAAGCTCACACATCGCGACATGGGGCCGCGCTCGCGCTATCTCGGCTCGCTCGTGCCCGCCGAGCCGCAGGTGTGGCAGGACCCGGTGCCCGCGGTCACGCACGAGCTCGTCAACGCCGCCGACGTCGAGGCGCTCAAGACGAAGATTCTCGCGTCGGGCGTGTCGATCGCCCAGCTGGTCACGACCGCGTGGGCGTCAGCCTCCACGTTCCGCGGCACGGACAAACGCGGCGGCGCCAACGGCGCGCGCATTCGCCTCGCGCCGCAGAAGGACTGGGCCGTGAACACTCCAGCCCAGCTCGCGACCGTGCTGAAGACGCTCGAGGGAATCCAGAAAGGGTTCAACGACGCACAGCCCGGCGGGAAGAAATCTGTGTCGCTGGCCGACGTGATCGTGCTCGGCGGATGCGCGGCCGTCGAAGCAGCCGCGAAGAAGGCGGGCGTCGACGTGCGCGTGCCCTTCGCGCCCGGACGGTCGGATGCAACTCAGCAGCAGACGGACGTCGAATCGTTCGCCGTGCTCGAACCGACGTTCGACGGCTTCCGGAACTACTCGGCCTACGGTCCCGACTGTCCGGCCGAGGTCCTGCTGGTCGAGAAAGCCCGCATGCTGACGCTGACCGCGCCCGAGATGACCGTCCTCGTCGGCGGGATGCGCGTCCTCAACGCCAACGCGAACGCGTCGAATCTCGGAGTGCTCACGACGCGGCCCGGCATGCTGACGAACGATTTCTTCGTCAACCTGCTCGACATGGACACGGAGTGGCGGGCGACGTCCGGCGCCGCGGACACGTTCGAGGGCCGCAGCCGGAAGACCGGCGATCGCAAGTGGACCGCGAGCCGCGTCGATCTCGTCTTCGGATCCAACTCCGAGCTGCGCGCGCTGGCCGAGGTCTACGCGAGCGACGACGCGAAGGAGAAGTGCGTGCGGGACTTCGTCGCGGCGTGGGACAAGGTCATGCGGCTGGATCGATTCGACCTGGCGTGACGTCTACTTCAACCCGAGTCGCTGGCGAGCTCCGAGCAGGCGCAGCGATTCGCGCAGCCGCCGCGCGCGCGTTTCCGGCCGCTTCGCCATGTGGACCCACACGACGAAGTTGCGACGCTCGCGTCGCGGCAGCGTCTTGAAGAAAGACCAGGCCGCAGGACTCGCTTTGATCGCGTTCGCGAAGTGCGCCGGGAGCTCCGGGATCGTGGGTTTGGGCGCGTAGGTGCGCTCGGTCGGCGCCGCGGCCAATCCCGCCGGTGCGAGCCGGCGGCCGGCCTGCAGCTCCGTCCAGCGCTGTCGATTGGTCGCCGACCATTTGCTCGCGCGCTGCCGGGGCGTCACCTTGATCGCAAATCGATCATCGTCGAGGCGCTTGACCAGGGAGTCGACCCAGCCGAAGCAGAGCGCTTCGCGCACGACGTCTTCGTACGGCATCACCTCGACACCGCTGTGCCGTTTGTGGCGAACGAGCCAGATGCCCGGGCTCGACGCGTGATGCTTCGCGAGCCACTGCCGCCAGGCCGTTCGGGTTCGCACGTCGACGGTGATCAGGCGGATGGCCATGGCGGCGGAGAGGCTGGGGCAGGTCGGTCGCAACACGCTTTCATTGGTAATGCCGGACCCAGCGGCGCCACTCTTTTTCCGTGGCGTCCGCCATCGCGGCGGCAGCGCGTTCGAGCCAACGGCGATTGCGCTTCCGCAAGTCCGCGCGAATCGCCGATCGTGCATGAGGGACGTGAAAGTTGGCAGTCTCGGCGCCCATCGCGCGCAGCAGTCGTGCCTCATCGCGCACGCGCGGGAGATCGACGAGCTCGATCCGCGAACAATCGGGCGCCAACCGGCGCACGATCCAGCCGTGGTCGAACTGAAGGAAGGGATCCGGCGTGCGAATCGCGCGCGCAAGCAGCGCCGGCGCGCTGACGGCTGCAGACTTCCGCCCCGTCGCCCACACAGCCGCTGAGGGCAGCCACCCCTTGGCTTCGCGGGCAATGCGTGAGCCGCGCCACTCGGCCAACGCGACGACGCGCGGCCGGCCCAGGCTGCCGACGCCGGCCACACGCCGGACGACCCGGAACGGCAGTCGGGGATCGGGCAACGCGCGTCGCAGGACGTCTTGTGGCACGTCACCGCGTGCTGGCGGCAGCGCGTCGAACTTCGGCCAGAACGTCACGGGATCGCGAAGCACGTTGAGTACGAGCCGCCTCAACCACTGCCGGCGCTCGGCGAGGACGAACGGGCGGCCCTGCGCCTGAATCGCCGTGCTGTATCCATCGAGCACGGCGTCGCACAGGTCGCGAGCCGCGTGATCCAACCGGCCGTGCCGCACGGCGAGCGTGGCGCTTGTCGCGAGCCTCACGAGGTCGTTCGTGTAGGGAAGCCGGCACGCCTCGTCGACGTCGTTCACGCCCCACACGAGGCGGCCTTCCGCGTCCCGCCACGTGCCGAAGTTCTCGATATGCAGATCGCCGATGGACGGCACGACCGGCGCATCGACGAGCCCATCGCACACCTCTGGAAACAGCTGGCACCAGCGATAGAACGTGCCGCGCAGGAACACGAACGCGTCCTCGGTCATGCACGCGTGTTTGTGCGCGAGATCCTGTTTGACGACGGACAGGTGCCGGCCCATCCACGCCTCGTAGGCGCTCGTAGCGTCGATCACGTCCACGCGCTGAGTATGGTCGATTTCTCGCTCCCGGGGGCCGTGGCGAGCGAGCCTAGCGATCAGCCTTGAACTTCTTCGGGTCGATCTTCACGTTGATCTTGTACTTGTCGATCTTGATGTCCTCGTACGGCTTGCCGTCGACGGTGGTCGTCAATCGATGTGGCAGATTGAGGCCGCTCTCGACGCGAAAATCGCCGATCGACTGCTGCCAGGGCACCTCCGCCAGACCCGCGGTGGGATCGCCGGGAGGCAGCGTGCCTGGAGGGCCACTCACGACGTCCCCGCGTGAGGTCACCGTCGTCGTGTGCACGATCGTGGCAGACACGATCGGCTTCGCCATCCAGGAGATTCGGGCCGGCAGGCGCGTTGCCGCATCGAACGCGAGCTGGAAAGCGAGGCCGTCAGCGCCGGCGACGTCGAACACGGCGCCAGTCTCCGCGGGATTCGGCGACGCCGCGGCTGTGAACGTCACGGGATACACCTTGAAGGTCGTCGCGAAGAGCGCCAGCGCGAGCTTCGCGAACGCGCGGCGTTGACCAGCGAGCCCTTTCGCTGCGCGGTCGTCGGCCTCCTGCGGCGTCGTCGGCGGATTCGGATCGATGACCACCGGGATATCGGCGCCTGGCGCCTCAGTGCGGTTGATCAACGTATCCACGTTGAAACCGTGCCAGCTCGTGATTACGAATGACCCCAAAGGTCCCCGCGATGCCACGCGGCGTTCGACGCGAACATACTGTGAGGGCACCACGCAATCGATCTCGATGTCGGACTGCAGCCTCACGCCGGATGTGTTGTGCACCAGCGATCCCGTCACGACGAACGACGTCACCGCGCCCAGAGCCGCGTCGCCGCCGAGCGCGGCCCGCGCGTCAGCGAGCGCTGCTGGCGAGGCCGGATCCTGTCGCGCAGACAGCGCCGGCATCGCCAGGACAGCGAGCGCGGGGAAAGACGCAAGGAGCGGGAGACGCATGTACCGTGTCCGGAGACTATACGCCGCTCTTCACCGCCTGAAGCGGACGAAGCGATCCTCGGGTGCGGCGTCCTCGCCCGTGTAGGTCACGGCGTCCACTTGCGCGTTGGTGGAATCCTGCAGGATCAAGTTGCCGCCGTTGTTGCCGAGCTGTACGCCGTTGCCGTCCAGCACGATCGCCGCGAACGACCCTGACGCGAGCGTCGCATTGATCGGCGTCACGCGGCCGTTCTTGTCGACGAGCCGCCAGTTGCTGATCGTCTGCGACGTGGTTGACAGGCTCGCAAGCACGACGATCTCCTTGCCCGGATCCGCGCCGGCCGGGTTGATGAGCGCGTGCGCCATGTAGACCGTGCCGGTGACCGGCGTCGGTGGCGGCGGCGGTGGTGTCGGTCCTCCCGAGATCAACTGGCCGATCGTGACCGCGCCGGGCGCGGCGTTGCCCGCGGCGTCCGTCGGCACGCGCTGCGTCTGAAAGCCGAGGAACAAGCCGAGGAAGCGATCCGGGAACTTGAGGATGAGGCCGCCGTCGTGGAACACGGCGTTGTCGCCGGCGTGCTGGCCGACGTTGCCTTGGTTCATGTGGATGTCGTGAATGCCGTGCAGGCCGTCGAGGTTGCCGAATTCCTGATCGATCGGCTTGTGCAGGTTCTGATCGAACTTGGCGCCGAACGCGTAGATCTCACTGCCGGCGGCTTTGCACTGATCGAGGTAGAGCGACAGGAGGTCCTGCAGATCGTCGCTGTTCGCCTGGCCGCTCGGCGGCAGCACGCGGCCGAGCGTGAAATCGAAGAGCGGCGCCTTCACGTAGTCGAGCGCGTGGTCGGCCGTGGGCGTCGCGGAAGTGAATCCCGAGCTCAGCCCCGGCAGCGACGCGAGCACCGGTTCGCCGACGAGCGGATCGACGACCCAGAACGCGACGTTCGATCCGGTGTCGGATTTCACGTTCACCGCAATCCGCCACGGCTGCCCGCCGTTCTCGAGCACGCGAATCTGCAGATGCGGCGTGGAGACGTTGTCTTCGCGCTTGTAGCGGTCGGGGTGCCCGCGGAGCACACCGTAGAGGATCGCCATGGGACCTTCCTGAGCGGGGCGGCCAGTCTCCGTCTCCGATGTGCGGCGAGTCAAGTTGTTCCGTGGATCGGGAGCGCCGGGGGTACGGCAATTGCTCTAGCGACTCAACGGTCGCACGATCGGCGGTCGGAGAGCCGCAAAATCGCGCGCGGCCTTTCGTCCGCCACGGCATGTCGTGGCGGCGCTTCGTGCATCGGGAGGACACGGATGATTCTCAAAGTTCACGCCACGCCACTGTGGTCGCGGGCCATGCCGAACCGGCCCGACACGACCGTCAAGATCACCGAGGCGTACGCGCGCCACGTCGGGAAGGACGCGTTCTTCTGGGCCTGGCCGATGGTCAACACGTTCAGCCGGCGCCTGGCCTTCGCGCAGTTCAAGGAAACGGTCATGGCGGGCCCGCTGCCGACGCCGCCGCTCAACCAGATCGGCATGCTCACCGACTACGTGAGCCCGGAAGAACGCGCCGTCGCCTGTCCGAACCAGGACGTCGTCTACGGCGTCGGCGTGCTCGGCCTCGATCTCACGCCGATCGTCGTGCAGGTGCCGGATTTCGGCGACCGGTTCTGGGTGTACCAGATCGTCGACCTTCGAACCGACAGCTTCGTGAAGCTCGGGAAGATGTACGCCACGCCGCCGGGGTTCTACCTGCTGGTCGGCCCGAACTGGAGCGGCGACGTGCCGAAGGGCATCACCGAGGTCTTCCGGTGTCCGACGAACACGGCGATGATGGCGCCGCGCGTCTTTCAGGACGACACCGCGGAGGACAAGCGCGCGATTCAGTCCGTGCTGACTGGCGTCCTCGTCTATCCGCTGGCCGAATTCGACGGCAGGATGAAAGCCAAAGACTGGGCCAACCTGAAGAAGGTGCCCGGTGCGAAAGAAGGAGACGCCGAAACTAAATGGGTGATTCCGGAAAAGTTCGTCGATGAACTGGGACCAGTGTTGGCGGACGCGCCGCCGCTGCCCGGAGAGGAAGCGCGCTACGCGCAGGTGCTTGCCGTTCTCGAGGCGGCGAAGCGCGATCCGAAGATCAAGCAGGCCATGACCGACGGCGCGAAGGAAGCGGACGAGCAGCTCGTGGAGCCGCTCTTCAATTTCCAGAACTACGGCCAGCAGCTGCCGCACCACTGGAGCACGATCTCCAATGAAGCAGCGTTCGGCACCGATTACTTCACGCGCACCGCGGTCGCCAAGTCGAACATCCTCGTCAACTCGCCGAACGAGACGAAGTATTTCTATCAGGACCTGGATGCGTCCGGCCAGCGGCTCAACAGCAAGAACGCGTACGTCGTAAAGTTTCCCAAGGACGGCACGCCGCCCGTCCACGGCTTCTGGTCGCTGTCCATCTACAACGCGCATCACTTCTTCGTGGCGAACAAGATCAATCGGTTCTCGGTGGGCACGAAGAACAAGGGGCTCAAGCTTGCGGACGATGGGTCGCTGACGATCTATGTGCAGGCGCAGGAGCCGTCCGATCCGGTGCAGCGCGCGAACTGGCTGCCGGCGCCCGACGGCGACTTCTCGCTGTACGTGCGCGCCTACTGGCCGAAGACGGCGGTGACCGACGGGTCGTGGACGCCGCCGCCGGTCACGCGGGCGCTTGACGCGGCCTCTCGTGACGCGGCAGGATGAGCCGACCCCGGCACATCCGTACTCGTTGAGCGATCGGATCTTCGCCATGGTCTTCACGACGAACAATCTGTCATCCCGAATCGGTCTCACCCCCGACGCGTACGCCCAGTGGCGCGATGCGAAAAACGAAGCCGGGTTCCGCACGATCTGGCTGTCGCTCGCCGGGACGTCCTCGGCGCCGCTCTACACCGCGGTGATGGTGAAATACGACCCGCCATTCCGCGGCAAGTCGTGGGCTGGACTCGATCGCAGCCAGCTCAACTCGACGATCGCCACGATGGAGACCGATGAGTCGCTACGGCCTTTTCTCATCGCAGCCACCGGAAGCGGATCGGACGTCGTCTACGCCGTCGCCTTCCGGGAACTGCCGGCAAAGCCGGTCGTCATGCCCAACCTGACCCTCATTTCACTTGAGGCCGAACACGCGATTCAGCGCCTCCTGGGCCGGATGCTGATCGCCGTCGATGCCTTCGGCTCCTCCGACGACATTCGTTTCTGTGCGATCTGGGCCGACAATCCCGGCCGCATCGCCTGGAATGCCGATTCGACCCATGTCTCTGGGACGCCGCGCCAGCAGCTGTTCGACGCCATGACCTCAATCAACGCCCGCGAATCGCTGCTCGCGATGGCCCCGGACGGCGGCGTGATTCGCCTGTTCGACGATGCGTGGATGCGCGATCCATGGTCAGCCGTACCCGATCTGTCCAAGGCCGACATGGAGGATGTGATCACTCAGGAGGCCACGCGCCACAAGTTCCCAGTCTGCATCGGCGCGAAGACGGTCGATGGCAAACTCCGTTGCTCGGCGATCTTCGCCACGAGCGACGAGATCGTGCCGCGCGTCTTCCGGATTCAGGGTCCCGAGCCGCCGGGCCTGGACTCCGCGAACCGGGCCAGGACGAAACAACTCGATCAATGGATGGAGGCGTACGTCCGCGCCGAGAACCTCCGCGGCGCCGCGATGGGGATCGTCGAAGGGACGCGTCTCGTGTACGCCAGGGGTTACACCTTCGCCGAACCCGAGCC
The DNA here is from genome assembly GCA_035279905.1 of Vicinamibacterales bacterium. Lineage (GTDB taxonomy): Bacteria > Acidobacteriota > Vicinamibacteria > Vicinamibacterales > SCN-69-37 > DATEGZ01. The sequence continues at coordinate 7,304 of DATEGZ010000260.1, read as the reverse complement.
CTGCTATCGCGATATCCACCCGACAACACGGTTTCGCATGGCGAGCGTCTCCAAAGCGTACTGCGGCGTCGCGGTTTGGAAGGCGCTCGCCGACGATCCGAACGTCTCGCGAAACACGACGATGCAGTCAGTCCTCGGCCTCAAGCAGCCGGATGGCACCAGGCCCGCCGACCCCGATTTCGCTGATGTGACGATCAGGCATCTGCTCGAGAGCAATTCCGGTATCGATCAGGGGAGCGCCCGGGCGATCATCGCGGACTGGAAGGCGAGTCTCATTCAACCGCAGCCGATGACGTCGCCGCAGGTGGCGAGCTGGATTGCCGCGCGAAACCTGACGGGCAAACCGGGCGCCACCAGGGACGGCAAGCAGGCGACGCACTATGGCCACACGGACTATTTCCTGCTCGGGCTCGTCGCCGCCAAGCTCGCCGGAGTCACGAGCTTCGAAGCCGCGCTCCACAAGCTCGTGCTGGATCCACTGAAGATGACCCGCACGCGCAGCGCGCGTAGTCTTCTCGAGGCTCAGGGGACCGACGAGGCGCGCTATCACGTACCGGCGCTCGAGACCGGTACGAGTGCGATCCAGAACGACCGTCGCATCGTCCCGCAACAATATGGCGACGAGAACTATGAGATCTATGACGGCGCCGGCGGCGTCTCGTCCGCGGTTGTCGACCTGGCGAGGCTGTGCGCCATGCTCTCGTGCCGGACGAAGAATCCGTTGTTCACGGATGACCGGTTGGGCGCGTTTCTGAGCGACGCGATCGCGGCCACGACTGCCGGCAGCGATCACGGCTACTACGGCTTCGACTGGGCGATTGGCAGGTATCCGACCGTGACGTGTTCGAAGGGCGGCGGTGATCCCGGTGAGGCGGCCGGCTTCCAGGGGACGACCGGCGCTCGCTTCATCGTCATCGCGCGCAACGGCGGGAATGTGGCCGGCGCGACACCGTCGAACTGGCCCGTGGACCTCGATGCCATCGCCGCGACGATCGACTGGAACGGCGCCGATCTGTTTCCGCACTTCGACATGCCCGCGCTCGGGGTGTAGCTCTCGGGCCCTCCCTCGAAAGGATCGGATTTGACCGATGAGGGCCATTTCTTTTATTGACCGCGCAGTCAATAATTGCTAGGCTGTCGGTTGTGGCGAGACCACGTGAATTCGACACCCACAAGGCGCTGAGCCAGACCATGCGGGTGTTCTGGACGCAGGGATACCGGGCATCGACCTTCGCCGATTTGATGAAGGCCGCGGCAGTCCAGAAGCAGAGCTTATACGGGGCGTTCGGGGACAAACGTTCGTTGTTCCTGAAGTCCCTCGAGCTCTACCGGCATCAGACCCTGTCGGAGCTCGAAGGCCTGTTGCGCGACACCCGCTCTCCGTTCGAGGGAATTGCGCGCGTCATGCACTTCGCGGCTCAGCCTCCGAAGCACACTCCTTCCGGCTGCTTGATGGCCAACACCGCGTTGGAACTTGGACTGAGTGACCCTGACGTGGCCAGCGAGGTGAGGAAGCTGTTTCGAAGCACTGAACGGATACTGACCGCGGCGGTGAAAGAGGGGCAGGGGCAAGGGGAGATCACGACCCGGTTTGACGCGGCCGCGATCGCGCAGAGCCTGGCCAACACGATCAACGGGATCCGCATCCTGCAGAACACCGGGGCCTCCGACCGTCACGTCAAGACCGTCGTGGAGATGGCGCTGGCCGCGATCAAGGCGTAAAAAAATTTGCGGTGTTTTTGACCAATCAGTCAACAACTGACCAGAAAAGGGTAGAAGCATGAGCAACACATCGGCGAACAAGGTCCTGACGTACAACTCGAGATTCCTGGGAACCGTCATCTTCATGTTCGGGTTCCTGAAGTTTTTTGACCCGTTCCACACCTGGTTTCACATTCAGATCGCCAAGAGCGGCCTGCCGCCGCTGGCTATCCCATTGGGCATGGCCAGCGAAATGTCCATCGGCCTCGGTCTGCTGGTGGCGTCTGTTTTCAGACAGAGGATCAAGAGTTTATTTGCGCCGGTCCTGGCGTTGGCCTCGGCCGGACTCATCGTCACCATGGCCGTGGCGATTTATGTCCACTTGCAGCCCGAGGTGCCGGCGAACGTGCTTCCGTTGGGAATCAAGCCGCCGTTCATCCCGCTCGTCGTCCTGCTGTTGGCTGGACTGAATCTGTTTCAAGTCTTGCGGACCACTCAGCGACCCCGGTCGGTGGGGAGGGAATCAAGTCTTTCCAACGGTGCGATCGATGTCCTCGATCAACGAGTCGATTGAGGCGACGCGCCCGGCGGCATACGCGCGGTCCCAGCGATCGCGGCCAAGGTGAGCGCGCACGTCCGACTCCGCCCGATCTCGAAGATCGTGCACAGACTTGTCGACAACGGTCGTCCCCGTGCGTTCGCTGATGGCGTCCCGCACCCCCAGGATCCGAGCGCCCCACGCAACGTCGCCTCGGAGCACTGCAGCGGCCGCCAGAGGAACGAGCGCGTACACGAACGCGAACTTGTCCTGGAGCTCCCGGACGTACGTGAGGCTCTCGCGCATGACCGCGATCGCCTCGTCTGGCTTCCCGCGCCGCACCGCCAGGATGGCCCGGACGTACAGTCCCAGGTGCAGGAACCATGGGCCCGCGTGTTGAAGCGAGGACGTTGCGTCATCAACCAGGCGTTCCGCTTCGTGCGTGTCGCCCGTCGCCAGAGCGATCGCCGCCAGTCCCGCCAGTGCGTTCCCGATGGCCCACGGAATCGCTTGTGACCGGAAATAGTCCAGGCAATGAGCAAACTGGTCACGGGCGGCGTCGAAATTGCCGGCGGATCGCTCGACGTGCCCCAGCACGATTTCACTTTGCGCCACCATTTCCAGATCGCCATTTGCGCGAGCGAGCGCCAGCGCGCGTGTGAGCGCGGTGCGTGCGGATTCCAGATCGCCTTGCACGTACGACATCGCGGCCGAAGCGACGAGCACTCGCGGCACTGCGGCCGAGGGAAGCGATGGCAGATTCAGAATCTGCCCGTACCACCCGAGACCTTCGACGGTATGCCCGCGGATCACCCAGAACCACATCAAGCGCCACGCGATCTCGGACGCGTCCTGGGCGCGGCCGCGTTCGATCAGCCACGCCAGCGCGCCGCGATAGTTTTCGAGATCGTCACGGACGCGATCCAGCCACTGAGCCTGGGCGGGTCCGATGAGCCCGTTCGCCGCTGGCGACGCCTCGGTCAGGCAGAACCGAGCGAGCCCTTCGAGTGCGTCGTCGCGCTCGCCGGACGCCGTCAGCTCGACGCTGGCGTACGCCCGCACCGTTTCGAGCATTCGAAAGCGAGGCCGGGACGCCGCTGACGTCCCGGCTCGCAGCAGGAGGCTCTTGTCAATCAGACTGGCCGCCGCCTCCAGCGCCGCGTGCTTCGCGTGCGAGGCGTCCTGACCGCCGCCGAGAACCGTCGCGGCCTCAATCGAGAAATTTCCAGAGAGCACCGCGAGCCGACGGAACAGGCGCCGCTCGTTCGGGGCGAGGAGCTCATAGCTCCACGCGATCGTCGCGTTCATCGTCTGCTGACGTTCAGGAAAATCGCGCCGCCTGACGCTCGTCAGCAGCACGTCCTGTGAGAGTTGACGCAGGAGGTCCTCGGGCGTCACGACTTTGAGCCAGGGCGCCGCCAGTTCGAGCGCGAGCGGCAGGCCATCGAGCCGGCGGCAAATCTCCGCGATGATGGGACGGTTGTCGAGCGTGAGCCGGAAGTCCGGCCGCCCCTGGCGAACACGCTCCACAAAGAGCTCGATGGCGGGTCCTTCGATCGCAAGCGGACCGACGGTATGCTCGCGTTCCCCTCGAACATGGAGCGGAGCGCGGCTGGTGACCAGCACGCGGAGCGACGGGACCGACGTCAGAAGATCGGCGACCAGGGAGGCCGCGTCGAGGACCTGCTCGAAATTATCGAGCACCAGCAACGTGGACTGATCGCCGCAGGCGATGCGTGCGCGCGTTGCTAAGTCACGCGCGGTCACGTCGGCGAGCCCAAGAGCCTCGGCGATCGCCGATCCAACGAACGCTGGATTCCGGACGTCCGCCAGCTGGACAAACGTCACCCGCGTGGCGCCGCCGGCCGCGACCGCGTGTGCGAGCTCCAGTGCCAGGCGCGTCTTTCCGGATCCGCCCGGCCCGGTGAGCGTGATCAAACGGATGGCGGGATCGGCGAGCCAGCCTCGTAGCGTCTGCAGCTCAGTATCGCGGCCGAGAATGACCGTAAGAGCCGCGGGCAGCGCGATGCCGCTCGGCTGCTCGATTCCTGCGTTGTGAGCGGCCGGCCGTGCGCTGGCGACGAACGCGTCCCGACTGGCACCCGTCAGGTCGAGCGCCGCGCACAGGACGCGCACGGTGTCGACGTGGGGCCGCCGTCGCTCCCCCCGCTCGAGCGCGCTGACGGCCTTTGCCGACAGGCCGGCGATGGTCGCGAGCTCCTCCTGGGTGAAGCCCGCCGCCTCGCGATGGGCCTTCAATTTCTTGCCGAACAGCCCCGGAGCACCAGGTTTCATCCGAGAACCTCGCGCGAACGTCCTGCAACGCCCGGGTTCATCTTACCGGTTGCCCCGATTGTACGAGCGCTGTGTGAGCGCCGTGGGAGTGCTGTGGGTGGGCGCCAGTGCGTTCCCGCTCCAGACTGGATCGCGATGAGAGGAACGTCATGACGCAACGATTCGAAGGAAAGATCGCCGTGATCACCGGCGGCAACAGCGGCATTGGCCTGGCGACCGCCAGAGCCTTCGTCACCGAGGGTGCGAAGGTCGTGATCATCGGGCGAAGCGACGCGACGCTGAAGGCCGCGCAGAACGAGTTGGGCTCCGGCGTGCTGGCGATTCGCGCGGACGTTTCGCGCGTGGCTGATATTGCGCGGGTGATGGAGCAGATTCGAGCCTCGTTCGGCCGGATCGACGTGCTGTTCGTCAACGCGGGCATCGCGAAATTCGCGCCCATCCAGGACGTCACCGAAGAAATGTTCGACGAGACCATGAGTACCAACCTCAAGGGGGCGTACTTCACCGTTCAGAAAGCCATCCCGCTGCTCTCGAGGGGCGCCGCGGTCGTCTTGAACGCGTCCATCAGCGCGCACGTTGGCATGCCGAACACCTCCGTCTATGCGGCCAGCAAGGCGGGCGTCCTGAACCTCGCCAAGACGATCTCTGCCGATCTGCTCGCACGCGGCGTGCGGGTGAACGTGATCAGCCCTGGACCGGTGGAAACGCCGATTTTCGATCGCATGGGGATGCCGAGTGAGAAGACCCGTCAGACCAAGGAGCAGATCGCTCAGCTGACGCCGCTCAAGCGATTTGCGCAGCCGGGCGAGATCGCTGACGCGGTCCTCTACCTTTCCTCTCATGCCTCGCGTTTCGTCATCGGCACCGACCTGGTGATTGACGGCGGGCGGATTCAACTCTAGCGGTCGAAGGAGCCAACGGTGACGCTGACAACGAACAGTGCAGATCTCTACACGACACATTCCCTCGGACCTCTTCGCCTCCCGAACCGCATCGTCATGGCGCCGATGACGCGCAATCGCGCGGGGACGGGCCACGTGCCCACCGCGATCGTGGCTCGCTACTATGAGCAGCGCGCCTCGGCGGGCCTGGTGCTGACCGAGGCCACGCAGGTCGCTCCGGAGGGTGTGGGCTATCCCAACACTCCCGGCATCCACAGCAGCGAGCAGGTGGCCGGCTGGCGCCGCGTCACTGACCTGGTCCACCGGGCGGGCGGACGAATCTTCCTCCAGCTCTGGCACGTCGGCCGCGTCTCGCATCCCCTCTTTCAACCGGGCGGCGGTCTGCCGGTGGCCCCGTCCGCCGTCGCGCCGGCAGGGCAGGTGTACACCGTGAACGGGATGATGCCGTTCGAGACGCCGCGCGCGCTGACGTCCGGCGAGATCCCGGCAATCGTCGAGCAGTTCCGCATCGGAGCCGCCAACGCGCTGGCCGCAGGATTCGACGGCGTCGAGATCCACGCCGCGAACGGGTACCTGCCCGACCAGTTTCTTCGCGATGGCACCAACCGGCGGACCGACGCGTACGGCGGTTCGGTCGAGAATCGCGCGCGGTTCCTGCTGGACGTTGTTCGATCGGTGATCGGTGTGTGGGGTCCCGACCGCGTTGGCGTCCGATTGTCGCCGAACGGTACCTACAACGACATGACGGACTCTGACCCGCTGAAGACCTTCGGCCACGTGATCGGCGAACTGGACCAGCTGGGCATCGTGTACGTGCACCTGGTCGAGGCCAGCGAAACCGACGCTCGCAACGGCGGCTCGATGGTTCCCACGGCTCACCTGCGACGGTTGTTCCGACGGACGCTGATCGTGAATGGCGGATACGATCGACAGCGTGCCGATGCCGTCATCAGAAGCGGCGTGGCCGATCTGGTCTCCTTCGGCAAAGCGTTCCTGGCCAACCCGGACCTGCCGCGACGGTTGAAGATCGGCGCGGCTCTCAACGCGCCGGATGCTGAGACCTTCTACGGTGGAGGCGAGAAAGGGTACGTCGACTATTCGGTGTTGTGAGTGGTCCTCCTTCGCGCTTCGCGCGACGGAGGGCAACCTTCGCGGCACGCCCGCCTTGGACGCGGTTTGCCAACCGAAGCTCACGCCGGCGATAGAAAGCGTGAGCGAAGGATGGTCCTTCGACTCGCGTGATTGGGAGCTCGCTCAGGACATTCGACTCGCCACTGGCCCGCCATGAGCGAGCCTTTGGCCCGCCGCAGGCGGGGTAGAGGCGAGTCGAATGGTGAGCCCGGAAGGAATCGAACCTTCAACCAACAGATTAAGAGTCTGCTGCTCTGCCAATTGAGCTACGGGCCCACACGCCGCTCGCGCCGTCGCGCGAGCGGAACTTAGAACTTGAAACTTAGGAACTCAGAACTTCGAACCAGGAACCCGCTGAGGTTCTCAGTTCGAAGTTCTCAGTTCTAAGTTTCATTGGCGCGCCCGACAGGGGTCGAACCTGTAGCCTTTGGCTCCGGAGGCCAACGCTCTATCCAATTGAGCTACGGGCGCACTCCGGAGAAACTTCGAACTGAAAAACTTAGAACTTAGAACTGGGGACGCTGGCAGCGTCAGAAAGTTCTAAGTTTCAAGTTCTAAGTTCACTCCGATCTTTACAAGTCGTTGGCGCGCCCGGAGGGACTTGAACCCCCGACCTACGGGTTCGAAGCCCGGCGCTCTATCCAACTGAGCTACGGGCGCAGCGGACCTACATGAATCATGTTCTGGCGAGGCTTGTCAAGGTTCAGATCAGCTGTGGAGCCAGTCGTGCCAAAATC
>DATEGZ010000259.1:0-15751 GCA_035279905.1 Vicinamibacterales bacterium | reverse complement strand
GGCCGGCTGAGCCGCGCATCGAGCCACCGCACGAGCTCCTCGCGCGTTCGAAGCGCCGGCACGCCTTCGTGCTCGATCGCCGCGAGCACCGTGCCGCCGATGACGATCTTCCGCCGGGTGTCTCGGCGCCGTTCTGGCCGGCTCGCGCGGGCGACAAGGCGGTCCCGCTCGGGCGGAGCCGCGCCAGGCGCTTATCGAGTATCTCGAGTCGAGCGCGACCTTTTCGGGATGGGACATGCGCACCTCCGGGACGAGTGGATGTCAGGCGCCGGCGATTGGGAAGAACACGCTCATCTGGCGCCGCGGGCGCGATCGGCTCGATTGGCCCGAGCTCGATCGGATCCAGTCGTTGAGCTCGTAGTGATGCGCCGAAGGTCTTTGAAAACGCGTCGCCGCATTCTTTGTGGACAATGTGTGGACAAACGCTGTGCACGACAATGCAGAAGCGCGCGAGAATACGCGTGCTCCTGCAGATGACCTATTTCGGCGGATCGCGACGCCTAAGCCGAGCCTTCGCAAGAGCGTGCGGCTGACTCAAGAGGCCGTTCGCAACGCGGAGGTCGCGAGTTCGAGCCTCGCGCCGTCCACCATGTTTTTCCTCTCCCCCGTCTTTCGCACCCGATCGGGCAGATCATTTCACGTCGCAGGCGCTGCCGGGAGCCTGGGCGATCGCGCTCACGCCGCCATCCTTTGAGTTGACGACCAGATAGCACCCCGACCCGCGCGTATCGGCCAGGAACACGCCAAGACTGCCATTGAGGTCCACCGTTGCCCGGTACTGCAGGCGAATGTTCGAAGTGTCTCCGGGAGTTTGTGCGTGAATCGGCTTCACGACGAATGACGCGCCAAAACCGAGAACCACGCCAACAAGCAACAACGCGCCGCGCTTGGCCAGTGACATAGACACCTCCACCCTATTAACGCCGCACCTCCCACGGCTGTTGCGCATCGGTCAGATTGTCGGGCGTGCTACTATCCCGCGCTTCAGCTGTTCGGCTTCATGGAGGCGGCATGTCGCTCGAGCGCACTCTCGCCCTCGCGATCGTCGCAATCTGGCTCGTCGTCGCCGTCGTCTTTGCTGTCAGGGATGCCGGCATCCTCCTCGACCCGGTGTCGCGGCGGATGGAGCACGTCTGCACGCAGGACCTCTACCCGGGCTACAGCTACCTGACCGCCGACCTCGACGACAAAGAATGCCTGCCGAGGATCGCCATGCGCGCCGGGTTCGACGTGTTGATGGTCGGCTTGCCGTTGATGGCGGGGATCGCGATCGTCAGCCGAGGCCGCGCGCGTCGATTCCGCCACCGGCGCCGCGCGAAGTACGCAGTACTCAGTTCGAGTGTTTCACACGCGAAAACGTCGCGTTTCCCGCCGAAATAGTGGCTGGAAACGAACACTGTGTGCGAGACGTAACTCGCTGCAGTGGTACGGGAAGTCGCGCGTGTAACAACTCGCTGGATCGTCGTCGTCGTCGTCGCTTGCGGGATCGCCTGGCCAGTCCTCACCGCCGCACCGCGGTGGGGCCGGTTGACGGTCACCCCCATCGTCATCACGCCCCCGCTCGAGTACATCCCCACGGACGAAGGCGCAGTCCGTCCGCCCATGTGGCATTTCGCCGCCGCGGTCGTTCCTCGTCTCGATGAAGTTCTGAGCGGCGCCGGACTGTCTGAGGAAGACGTCGAGCATCTGCGAGCGACCGCCAAGCCCGATTCGTCCGGCGGTGTCGTGCTCGCGCCCGACGCGGCGCTGGTCCGCGCGCTCGCGCCCGATGTGCGTGCGCGGCTCTACGCCGAGCTCACCAAAAACCCGCTCAACTTCGATCAGCTGTCCGCGTTTCGCTTTCACGGCGCGTCGGTGGAGGACTGGCTCGGGCCCGACATCGCCCCCGAGGCGCGCAAGCTCGTCGAGCCGCTCGTCTATCGCGACGGCGATTTTCTGTTTCTCGCCGATCTCGAGTCCGTGCGCGCCCAGATCGGCAACGGTCCGGCGCTGCAGCGCCTGATCAAACGGCTGCTCGCGCAGGCCACCGTGCAGGTCACGCTCGACGTCGAGGACCCGGCGCAGGTCGATTCGCTCGCCGAGTACTGGGGCCGTGGCGGGCGCAAGGTCGACATCCTGCCCGTGCTCGAATCGGCCGCAGACAACAGCTTCAACCACTCGGTCGATATCACGTACCTCCTGCCCGACCTCGCGCGCCGGCTGCTCTACCGCTACCAGAAGATCAGCCTCGCCGAGCTCGAGAAGTCGCAGCTCGACAACTGCTTCTGGACGGCGCTCAATTTCTTCAACGACGATCCGGACGACCGCCTCATGGACCCGAAGTTCGCGCTCGAGCGGCTGCAGCAGGATTACTACCTCGTCCACGACGAGCTGCAGCTCGGCGACATCGTCGCGCTCTCGGATCAGAAGCTGAACATCTTCCACGTCGCGGTGTATCTGGCCGAGGACCTCGTCTTCACGAAGAACGGCTACTTCAGCCTCGCGCCCTGGACGATCGTGCCGATCGACCGTCTCAAGGGACACTTCGCCGAACACCGCGACGACTGGCGGGTCACCTACTACCGCCGCAAGGATCAATGACGGCTACGCGTACACGTAGCCGAGCGAGTTGATGTTCCTGACGTCGGCCTCCGTGTAGCTCCACGGATCCATGATCGCGTCGGCGCCCACGAGCGGCGGGTTCTGATGATTGCCGGCCGCGCTGTTGTACCAGACCCACCAGAGCCGATCGAGATTCGCGTGATGCAGCCAGAACACCGGATCGGCCGGCGACACCGACGCGTCCGACATCGTGCCGCCGCACCAGATGTGCACGGAGCCGTGGATGCCGTTGATCGGCGACGAGAAGTCCGTGTAGTTCGTCTTGGCCAGCGCCGTCGGCGCGCCGGCGGCGATCGACGCGAGCGTGCTGTCGGGCCCGGGCGACCGCGTGACGGTGATCGTGCGCGTCGGCGTGTGAACCGTCGGGAGCACGGTCGCGAGCCAGTCCGGAAAGTGCTGCTCTTCCGGCCGCGTCCAGTCCCAGTACGGAACGCAGACGTCCGGATGATAGTTGTGCAGCGCTTCCTCGTACAGCAGCAGGAACACGCGATGCCACGGCAGCAGCCGCGCGTTGGTGTGCTGCATGTGCATCTCGGCGTGGATGTCCACGAGCTGGCCGAGCGTGCCGTCCGCTTCGATCATCTGAAACGCACAGAGATACCGCGAGCGCTCGCAGTCGGTCAGTGTGGCCTGGTCTTTCCGGTGGCACTTGGCCGGAAACAGCCAGCCGAGATCCTTGAGATTCGGGATCGACTTGAGGTCGATCATCTTCGCGAACGTCATCGACCGCTGGAGCACGGGCAAGTTGCGCGTGACCAGATCGTCCATGTCGCCGTGCATGTCGTGATCGGAGTGCTTGAGGGGGCGGGATCGGCGCGCGCGCTTGGCCATGGGCTGGCCTCCTTCTGCGCGGGGAGCGGCCCGGATTCTACTGCAACTTACGGTTTGGACGCTGGAACGATCGCGATGACGCGGAGCGGGCTCCCGCTGCCGTTGACGATCTTGAGCGGCGCCGCGATGACGACGGCGCCCGTCGGCGGCAACTGATCGAGGTTGCAGAGGCTCGCCAGGCCAAACTTCCCTGCCCCGTGCATGATCGCGTGGTTCGGAAACGGCGGCGTGAACGTCGCCGCCTGGCCCGCGTCGGTCCCGACCGTTTCGACGCCCACGCCGAGCACGTCGCGATCGAGCGCGAGCAGGCGCGAGGCCGCCGGATCGAAGCCGGGACTGTGCGGCCCATCCGACGCGCCCGGACCGAGGCCGAGAAACGCCTGCGCGTTCGTGCGCTTGCTCCAGCCGGTGCGCAGCAGCACCCACGCGTGACGCGGAATGCGGCCGTGCTCGCGCTCCCAGGCCTCGACGCGCGACGCGGCCAGCAGAAAGTCAGGATTGCTCTGGACGTCGGCCGTGACGTCGATCACGCACGCCGGGCCGATGAACTTGCGGGCCGGAATCGTGTCGCACGTGTTGTGCTTGAGATCGCGGCCCGTGATCCAGTGGATCGGCGCGTCGAAGTGCGTGCCGGTGTGCTCCCCGAAGCGCAGCGTGTTCCAGTACCACGCCGGCCCGCGCTCGTCGTAGCGCGAGATGACGTCGACCGTGACGCCCGGCGACGCCCCGAACGTCGGCGGCAAGCCGATGACCGGCGTCTCCGGCCCGAGCGGCTGCGTCAGATCGACGACTTTCAGCCGGCCCGCGGCCAGTTCCTCGACAAGCTGCGTGAGCGTCGCGGCCATAGGAAGAGATACCTTTTCAGCGGCGGTCCGCCAGGTAGCGTTGGAATTGAAAGCGGTTCTCGAGCAGCGCGAGGCCCGTCACGTAGCCGGACGGGCCGACAGCGTCCACCTTCGCGACGATCGTCGTGAGATCGCGCGCGGCATCCGCCGCGGAAAACTCGCGCGTGAGATCGTCGATCGTCCGGACAGTCGCCGTGCGCGGCACGCCCGCAGCCGCGGCGATCCCGGCGAGATCGCTCCCGGTGGACGTCGCGGTCGGAAACCCGCCGACCGAGAGCAGGCTCTCGTTGTCGAACACGACGTGCACGAGATTCCGCGGCCGGTAACGCGCGAGCGTCGTCAGGCCGCCGAGGTTCATGAGCACCGACCCGTCGCCGTCGAACACGACGACGCGCAGCTCCGGCCGGGAGAGCGCGATCCCCAACCCCATCGATGACGCGAGACCCATCGCGTGCTGCAGGTAGAAGAAATTCGGACGATGACCGATCGCCTGGAGCTCCGCGGCGACCGCGCCCATGATCGTCACGACCGGCCGATCAGCGAGGGAGGGATAGATCGCGGCGAGCGCGTCAGCGCGCCTCACGACGCCTCCTCCCACATCAGCTCGCGTGTGAGCAGCACCGCCACGGGCTTCAGGGACGAATACGCGAGCGTCTGCGCGTGCGCGACGCGGCCGGCCACGCGCGAAGGATCTTCGAGACACTCGTAGGGAATCCGCAGCGCGCGCAGCAACTCCTCGGTGACGCCGCCGCCCTCGGTCTGCCACGGATCGCGCTCGCCGAAACCACCGCGGTGACTGATCACCATCAACAGCGGGATGCGATACAGCTGCGCGCAGGAGACGATGCCGTTGATCGAAGCGAGGAAGCCGTGGTTCTGCATGAGCATCGCCGACTTCACGCCCGCCAGATGCGCGCCGGCCGAGATGCCGACGCCCTCCTCTTCTTTGGCAAGCCGGACCAGCGTCATGTCGGGATCGTCTTCTGCCATCCGGATGAGATGGACGAGCCACGTCTCCGGCAGCGCGGAGATCAGCCGCACGCCCGTCGCCTTCAGGGCGTCGTAGACGGCGCGCGAGCTCGACGTCGAGACCGGAGACACGTCAGGCGTTCGAGGTCTTTTGCTGGAGCTGCTCGACCAGCCCGCGGAGCGCCATCAGCGCGTTCGCCTGGGCCATCGTGACCTTGTGGTAGGTCTCCAGGTCGAGATCCTTCACGGCCGTTTCGTCGGGCAGCCCCTGGACCGCAGCCGCCACTTCTCGCACGCGATCGGAGGCCGCAACCACCCCGTTCCACGCGTTTTTCAGCGCCATCACGGCGCCCTGATCACTCATTCGACTCCCCCAATAGCCCAACAACCCAATAGCCCGATGGCCCAATGGCCCGCTAGAATCGTTCCGTGCCCATTTTTGAGTACATCTGCCGCGACTGTCACGAGCGGTTTGAGACGCTGGTCACGGCCGAGCGCCAGCCGTCGTGCCCTGCCTGCCGCGGCCGCGCGCTGGACAAGCAACTGTCGGTGTTCGCGGTCTCGGCCAAGTCGCGCGACACGGCGCCCTCGCGCGGCGCGTGTGGCACCTGCGGCGACCCGCGGGGACCCGGAAGCTGCTCGCTGAACTAGGATGCCTGTCATGCGAACGTTGGCCCTGGCCCTGGCTGTCTGCGGCATGTCGCTCGCCGCCGCGGGTCAGACCACGCCCGGCGCGACCGACGTCGCCAAACAGCTTCAGACGCACTACAACGGGGTGCGGGACTTCGTCGCCGATTTCACCCAGTCCTACAAGAGCCCCATCGGCCGCCAGACGACCCAGGACCGGGGCCGGGTCCGCATCAAGAAGCCAGGCCGGATGTGGTGGGACTACAAGGCCCAGAAGGTCCAGGTGGTCGCCGACGGCAGCCAGATCTACACCTATCTGCCGGATGACCGAAAACTCTATGTGACCTCATTGCCCAAGACGGACGAGGCCTCCTCCGCGATGATGTTCCTGGCCGGCCGGGGCGACCTGCTTCGCGATTTCACCCCGTCGCTGGGCGCCGATCAGCCGGCCGGCTCGTGGCGGCTCGACCTCACGCCCAGGACGCCGCAAGCCGACTTCAAGACGCTCGCGCTCATCGTCAACCGGACGACGATGGCGCTCGAAGGGCTCGTGACGACCGACGATACCGGCGGCGTGACGACCTACGCCTTCATGAATCTCAAGGAAAACACGGGGCTCGCTGACCGCGAGTTCGTGTTCGACACCGGCAAGATCCCGAAAGACGTCGAGGTGATCCGCAAATGACGAGCCTCCTCCGTTCGTCGCTCGGCGTCCTCGCGCTGGCGAGCCTCGTCTCAGCGGCCGGCTGCGCGACAAGCGCGCTGAGCCAGGCGCAGCGCGCCGATCAGAATCACGACTACGACCTGGCGGTCGCGGCGTACACCAAAGCCGTGCGCGAGCATCCGAGCGATCGCGAAGCGGTGCTCGGCCTGGAGCGCGCGAAGCTGCGCGCGTCGGATGCGCACCTGGTGGGCGGACGCCGTCTCTTCGCGCAGGGCAAGTTCGACGAGGCGCTGCTCGAGCTGCAGCTCTCGGCCGAGCTCAACCCGAGCAACGCCGACGCGGCGCGCGAAGTCGAAAACGTCCGGAAGGCGCTGCGGACGAAGCTCTCGATGCCCGAGGGCGGTCAGACGCAGCTCGAGTCGCTGCTGCAGAAGTCGCGGGATTTCATCGCGCCCGGCGCCGATCTGCCCAACACCCCGATCGGGACGATTACGACCGGCCTGCGGCTGAACAGCCGTGAGCTCTACATGGCGATCGGCGCGGCGGCCAGGATCTCGGTGACGTTCGACTCGTCGTTCCGCGAAGTGCCGGTGCAGACCAGCCTGCTCGCGAACATGACGCCGCGTCAGGCGTTCGATGCGATCGCGCGCGCGACGACCACCTTCTATCAAGTGACGGGCCCGACGGCGATCGTCGTCGTCCCCGACACGCCGGCCAAGCGGCGCGAGTACACCCAGGAGGAGATGCGCACCTTCTATGTGCGCAACGCGGATCTGAAGGAAACGGTCGACGCGCTGCGCATCGTCGGCGACCTGCGACAGATGTCGCCCATCACGGGCACGAACGCGATCACCGTGCGCGACACGCCCGAGCGCCTGTCGGCCATTGGGCGGTTCATCGCGACGTTCGACAAGGCCCGGCCGGAGCTCGTCGTGGACGTCGAGATCCTCGAGGTCGATCGCACGAAGCTCCTCGAGTACGGTCTGCAGATCGCGTCGCCCGGCTCGCCGGGCATCAACGGCGCGGCCGACGTCAACCGCGCGGGGCTGACGCTCGAGAATCTCCGCAATCTCTCGGCGTCCGACGTCCTCGTGACCGGCGTGCCGGCGCTCTACTACCGGCTGCTCAAGAGCGACAGCAACACGCGCACGCTGGCCAACCCGCACATCCGGATGACGGACGGCACGAAGGCGCTCGCCAACTTCGGTGAGGACGTGCCCGTGCCGGTGACGACGATCACGCCGATCGTCCAGACCGGCCCGAACATCCAGCCGCAGACGACGTTCGTTTACAAGACGATTGGCGTCAACATCGAGATGACGCCGCGCACGCATTCGAACGACGACATCACGATCGCGCTGAACTTCCAGCTGAGCAGCCAGACCGGCACCTCGGGCTTCGGCGGCCTGCCGACGTTCGGCACGCGCAACGTGGCCACGACGATCCGGTTGAAGGACGGCGAGACGAACCTGCTGGCCGGGCTCATCCGCGACGACGAACGCTTCGTGAAGGAGGGCATCCCGGGCCTCAGCGACGTGCCGGGCCTGAGCCACATCTTCACGCACGACCGCAAGGAAGCGACGCAGACGGACGTGGTCGTCATGCTCACGCCGCACATCATCCGCGTGCTCGACCTGTCGGATGACGACTTGCGGCCGCTGCGCGTGCCGCGGGAAGGCAGCGGGCCGGCGCTCATCGAGGGCGCGCCCGTGCAGCCGCCCCCGATCATCCGCGGCGGCGGTGCGGGTCCCGCTGGAACCTCGACGCCCGCTGGTGGCCGATCAGGCGGTCCGCCGCCGAGCCTCCCCGTGACCGCGGGAATGCCGACCGGGTTGCCATCGGCGCCCGTCACGGCGCCGGGCAAACTGATCAAGAATTAGCCGCTATGTCCTTTTTCATGATCTGCCGGATCGCGCTCCGCGCGCTCGGCCGGAACAAGCTGCGCACCACGCTCACGATGCTGGGCATGATCATCGGCGTCGCCGCGGTCATCACCATGGTCGCGCTCGGTTCGGGCGCCCAGGCCGCGATTGAGGAGCAGATCCGAGGCGCCGGCACGAACATGATCACGGTGTTCCCTGGCAGCGTGAACACGGGCGGCGTCAAGCAGGGCCAGGGCACCTCGAGCAAGCTCGTGCCCGACGACGCGAAGGGACTGCGGACGCTGCCCGAAGTCGAGTACGTCTCCGAAGGCCTCCAGACCCGTCAGCAGGTCATCTACAGCAACCAGAACTGGCAGACGAACATCGTCGGCGTGAACACGGACTACGTGGAGATCAAGGCGTGGCCGATGAAGTACGGCTCGTTCTTCACCGACGACGACGTGCGGACCGCGACGAAGGTGTGCACGCTCGGCATCAACGTCTCCGAAAACCTGTTCGGCGCGGACGTGGACCCGACGGGCACCGAGCTGCGCATCCGCAATCAGATTTTCCACGTGCTCGGCGTGATGCAGCCCAAGGGCGCGTCGTCGAGCGGGCAGAACCAGGACGATCAGATCCTCGCGCCCTACACGACCGTGATGAAGAAGCTGCAGGGCACGGAGTTCCTGAACTACATCCTCGTCGGGGCGCGGTCCGCCGACGCGATCGCGGTGACGTCCGAGGCGCTTTCGACGCAGCTGCGCATCATGCACAAGATCCAGCCGGGCGACGACGACGATTTCCGCGTGCAGACGCAGGACGACATGATCGCGATGCGCACCTCGGCGACGCAGACGATGACGTCGCTGCTCGCGGGCATCGCGGGCGTGTCGCTCGTCGTCGGCGGCATCGGGATCATGAACATCATGCTGGTGTCGGTCACCGAGCGCACGCGCGAGATCGGCCTGCGCATGGCGATTGGCGCGCGCGGGTTCGACGTCCTGCTGCAGTTCCTCGTGGAGGCCGTCGTCATCAGCGTCGTCGGCGGATCGATCGGCATCGGCCTGGGCTACGGCATGTCGGAATTCATGCGGCGGTACCAGAACATGACGACGCTGGTCCCGATGGACGCGGTCTTCATCGCCGTGGGCTTCTCGGCGGCGGTCGGCATCTTCTTCGGGTTCTACCCGGCGCGCAAGGCCGCCGGCCTCGACCCAATCGAAGCGCTCAGGTTCGAGTAGGGGGTCAGATCTGTTTTCCACAGTTTTGGCGCGAAGGGGGACAGGTCTCCCCCCTGTGGAGACCTGTCCCCCAAACGTCAAAAACTGTGGAAAACAGATCTGACCCCCTAGGAGGCTAACCGATGCGTTTCCTCTTCTTCAGTGTGCTCTTCGTCGTCGCGTTCGCGTTGTGGCGCGCGGTCCGCCGCCAGCACCTCGGCGCCGGCGTCGCCACCGGGCTGCTCGGGATCATGGCCCTGATGGCCGTGCTCGCCGTGACGTCGGTCCTCACGACCGTCAGCGCCGGTCACGTCGGCATCGTCGACGTCTTCGGCAACGTCCGTCCCACGACGCTCAAGTCAGGGATCCAGTTCGTCAACCCCAAGGCCAAGATCGTCGAGATGTCCGTCCAGACGCAGGAGATCAAAGAGACGATGGACGTGCCGTCCAAGGAGGGGATGACGATGAGCATCGAGGTCAGCGTCCTCTACCACCTCGATCCGGAAAAGGCCTCGGACATCTATCGCACGGTCGGGAGCGATTACGCGGCGGTCCTGCTCGAGCCGCAGTTCCGATCGGTCACTCGCGGCGTGACGGCCACATACGAGGCCAAGGCGCTCTACACGTCGGAGCGTGAACACCTCGCGCAGCTCATCACCACCGACCTGAAGACGCTCGTCGAACCGCGCGGGATCTTCATCGAGACGACGCCGCTTCGCAGCCTCAAGCTGCCGAACAAGCTGCGCGACGCGATTGAAGAAAAACTCAGCGCCGATCAGGAAAGCCAGCGGATGCAGTTCGTGCTCGCGAAGGAGACGCAGGAAGCCGAGCGCAAGCGCATCGAGGCGAAAGGCATCGCGGACTTCCAGCAGATCGTCACGACGGGCATCAGCGACAAGCTGCTCGAGTGGAAGGGCATCGAGGCGACGCAGGACCTGGCGAAGAGCCCGAACTCGAAGATCGTGATCATCGGCAACTCGAAGAACGGATTGCCGCTCATCATGGGAGATGCGATCAAGTAACGCCGAGCTACTTCCGTTCGACCTCGGCCCCGAGGGCACGTAAGCGCTCGATCAAGTTCGCGTACCCCCGCTCGACGGTTTCGATCTCCAGCACCGTGCTGTCACCCTCGGCGGCGAGCGCGGCGGCGATGAGGGCCATGCCGGAGCGGATGTCGCGGCTGTCGAGCGTGCGGCCCTTGAGCGTGGTCGGGCCGGTGACGATGATGCGGTGCGGGTCGCACAGGAACAGATCTGCCCGCATCGCGCTGAGCTGCTCGAGTGCGAACAGGCGCAGTTCGTACATCCAGTCGTGCACGAGCGTGCGGCCGGCGGCCTGCGTTGCGAGCACCGTCACGAGGCTCACGATGTCGCTCGGGAAGCCGGGCCACAACCCGGTCGTGATGCGGCGCGCCCCGACGAGCTTGGACGGGAACACGGCAAAGCGGCCGTCCTCGAGCTCGAGCGCCATGCCCATCTCGGACAGAATCGCGGTCGTCGGCTCGAGGTCCTCGGCCATCGCGCCGGCGATTTCAATCTCGCCGCCCGTGATCGCCGCCACCACGCCCCAGGACGCGGCCTCGATGTAGTCGCCGCGCAGCGTGTGCGTGGCGCCGTGCAGACGCGCCGGCGCCTCGATGCGAAGCGTCGACGAGCCGATGCCCCGCACGTCCGCGCCCATCGCGCGCAGAAACTCTCCGAGCTCCGCGACGTGCGGCTCGCAAGCCGCGTTGCGGATCTCCGTGACGCCCGTCGCGCGCGCCGCGGCGAGCATCGCGGTTTCCGTGCCCGTCACCGAGGCTTCGAGCAGGTAGACCGACGTGCCCGTCAGCCCCGCCGGCGTCTCGAGCTGGCTGCCGGCCGACGACTCGACAATGCGCGCGCCCATGGCGCGAAGCGCGCGCAGGTGCGTCGTGATCGTTCGCCGCGCCGGGAAGTCGCCGCCCGGCGGCGCAATCATCGCGCGGCCGGTGCGCCCTACCAGCGCGCCCAGCAGCAGCACCGATCCGCGCAGCCGCCCGACCAGCTGCGGGTCGGGCTCGGAGGACACGATGCGCTGGCACGTGATCCGCAGCGTCGGCGTCCCCTGCCCTTCCACCTCCGCGCCGAGCGACCGCAGGAGCTCGATCATCACGGCCACGTCGCGAATCCGCGGCACGTTGTGGATCTCGCAAGTGTCTTCCGTGAGCAGACACGCCGCCAGCAGCGGCAGCGCCGCGTTCTTGTTGCCCTCGACCGTGAGCCGGCCCGAGAGCCGGCGGCCGCCGTGAATGAGGAGATTAGACATTGAGCAATTGGGCCATCGGGCTATTGGGTCATTGGGCTATTGGGCTATTGGGCTATTGGGCTATTGGTCGGCAGACCACTCGCCTAAAAATACGACCTCGTACCTTAGTTCGACACCGAACTTCTCGTGCACGGACTGGCGGGCGCGCTCGATCAGGTCGCGCACGTCCCGGGCGGTCGCGCCGCCCTCGTTGACGATGAAGTTGGCGTGCCGCGTCGAAATCCGCGCGCCGCCAGCGGCCGCGCCCTTCAGCCCCGCGCGGTCCACCAGGGCGCCGGCCGACGGCGGAATGCCCGCCGGCACACGATCGCGCGCGGGATCCGGGTTCTGAAACACGCAGCCCGCGCTCGCAAGCGCCAACGGCTGGGTGTGCTTCCGAAACGACAGCGAGCCGCGCGCGATCTCTCGGAGCGCGGCCGGATCGCCGCTCGTCACCGCGAACTCCGCCCAGACGACGATCTCGCGCGTCCGCTGAATCCGGCTTGTGTCGTACGCAAACCCCATGTCGCTGGCCGCCGCCTCGATCGCCTCGCCCGCCGGCGTCACCAGCCCGACGCGGGTCACCCGATCGCCGATGTTCGTGCCGCCGTAGTGGGCATTGCCGTAGATCGCGCCGCCGACGGTCCCCGGCGTGCCCGCCCACTTCTCGAGCCCGGCGAGCCCGCGTCCAATCATCCAGCGAACCAGCCCGTTGATGGTGACGCCCGCTTCGGCGCGGACGGTGCCGGGGCCCTGCTGCGCAATCCCTGAGAGCTGCGGCCGCACGACGACGCCGCGGACGCCGGCGTCCGCCACGAGGACGTTCGATCCGCCGCCCAGCACGGCCACCGGCACGCCGTTCGCGCGCGCGAGATTCACGACGGCGCTCAGCTCCGCCGCCGATCGCACGTAGACGAGCCAGTCCGCCGGCCCGCCCACGCGAAACGTCGTCAGCTCGGCGAGCGGCTCGTTCGCCTGAATTCGCTCGGGCGCCAGCAGGGCCCGCAGGTCGGCGTCGAAGCGATCGCGGTTCACGGGCCGGTCACGCCGCCAGGGCGTCCAGAAGCTTGTTGTGGATGCCGCCAAACCCGCCGTTCGACATGATGACGACGAGGTCGCCAGGCTGCGCCTCGGCGGCAATTGCCGCGACGATGGCGTCGACGTCCGGCAGGCAGCGCGCGTGGCGGCCGGCCCTGGTGACGTCGCGCACGAGCTCGTCGACCGACAGGCGCTCGGCTTCGGGCAGCGTGGATCGAAACACCGGCGCGAGAATCGTCTCGTCCGGGCCCGACTCGATGAAGGCCTTCGCGAAATCGTCCTGAAAGACACGCCGGCACGACGTCGCCGATCGCGGCTCGAACACCGCCCACACGCGATCGTTCGGGTGCGCGGACCGCACGGCGTTCAGAGTCTCGAGGATCGCGGTCGGATGGTGCGCGAAGTCGTCGTACACCGAGACGCCGCGCGCCACGCCGCGCAGCTCGAGCCGCCGCCGCACACCTTTGAACTCCGCCAGCGCCCGCCGCAGGCTGTCGGGCGACAGGCCGACGGCGCGGCCAACCGCCAGCGCCGCAAGCGCGTTCTTGACGTTGTGCGATCCGTACAACGGCACCTCGAACTGGCCGAAACGCTCGTCGCGGAAGCTCACGTCGAATTTGCACAGACTGCCGAGCCGCGTGATCGCGGTCGCGCGCCAGTCAGCCTCCGCGCCCAGCCCGAACGTCTCCACCTTCGATCGCGCGAACTCCTGAAGACGCGCGGCCTCCGGACTGTCGGCGCCGAGAATCACGAGGCCGTTCCGCGGCACGAGCGTCAGCAGCCGGCGGAACGCGATCCGCAGCGTCTCCATGTCTCCGTAGATATCGGCGTGGTCGTACTCGAGGTTGCCGACGACCGCGATGTCCGGCAGGTACTTCAGAAACTTCGCCGTCTTGTCGAAGAACGCCGTGTCGTACTCGTCGCCCTCGATGACGAAGTCGCGCCCGGCGCCGAGCCGGTAGCTGCCGTCGAAATTGGCGGCGATGCCGCCGACGAGCAGACTGGGATCGAGCCCGCCGGCCGTCAGGAGCCAGCCAGTCATCGCCGTGGTCGTCGTCTTGCCGTGCGTGCCGGCGATCACGATCGATCGCGCGCCCCACAGGAACTCGTCGCGAATGATCTCGGGCAGCGAACGGTACCGGATCTTGCGATCCAGCACTTCCTCGAGCTCGGGATTGCCGCGCGAGATCGCGTTGCCGACGATGACGGAGTCGATGTCGGCGGTGATGTGCTCCGCGCGGTATCCGTCGAGGACGCGGATGCCCTCGCGCACGAGGAAGTCGCTCATCGGCGGATACACGCCGTGATCGGATCCCTGCACGTCGTAGCCGCGCGCCTTGAGCATCGCGGCGAGCGTGGCCATCGCCGTGCCCGCGATGCCGATGAAGTGCACGCGCCGGCCGTTCATGCCGCGGCCGCTTCTTCGAGGACGAGCGCCGGCGTCCCGCGCGCGACGACGCGCGCGCGCACGCCAAGCGGCAGGCTGAGGAGCGAGTGTGTCGTGTGGCCGGACGGGAACCCGAACAGCACCGGTCCCGGGAACCCGGACAGCACGTCGTCGATGACCGCGCGCGCCGTGACGGCGCCGCCCGGCTCGTCGCAGCGCGGCCACTGGCCGAAGACGACGGCTGACGCGGACGCGAGACGCCCGCTCAGCCGGAGCTGCGTCAGCATCCGGTGGAGCCGGTACGGCCGCTCCCCCACTTCATCGAGGAACAACACGTAGCCCGCGGGCGGACGGAATTCGAAGGGCGTCGAGAGCGTCGCGAGCAACTGCGTCATGGTGCCGCCGAAGAGCGGCCCGCTGACCTCGCCGCCCTTGACGATCTCGAGTCCGTCGGGCGACAACTCGCCCAGCGGCTCGCTGCCGAGCGCGCGCAGGAACGTCGCCGGATCGTACGCGGACACGCCGCGCGCGAGCCGGCCCTCGACCATCGGACCGTGCAGCGACGCCAGGCCGACACTGCCCGCCAGAAACACGTGGAGGGAGGTGACGTCGCTGTAGCCGACGAACGCGGTACGCGCTTTGAGGATGCGATCGCGATCGAGCAGCGGCAGGACCTCGACGCTGCCATAGCCGCCGCGCACAGCGACGATGGCATCGACGTCCTGCCGGCCCCAGGCGCGCATCAGCGCCTCTGCACGCGTCTGCGGCGTCCCGGCCAGAAACCCGCGGCGATCGAACACCGAGTCGTCGAACACCGGCTCGAGGCCGAGCCGGCCGAGCTCGACGACGCCCGCGTCGAACTCCGCGCGATCGAACGGACTGGCGGGCGCCACGAGCGCGACACGGCTGCCCGCGCGCACCGGCCGGTATTTGACGAGGCCCGCTTCCGTGCGCGGCGTCATCGAAACGCAGCCATTTCCTCGGCCACCGCCCAGTGCTCCGCACACCCGACGACATCGAGTGCTCTGGCCGGCCGGGGAGCCCTGGCGAGGAACCGTTCCTTGACGCGTCGCTGCCGCGCGAACGCATCGTCGAGCCGGGTGCTGGAGAGGCGGCCGGACTCGGCCGCACGAATCACGGCCTCAAGCGCGGTCACCTGCTCGTCGATCGTGCTGTTGCAGAAGAGCACGGCGTCGCAGCCGGCCTCGATCGCGGCAATCGACGCCTCGCCGAGCGGCCACGTCGCGCTGATCGCCTTCATGCCGAGGTCGTCGCTCAGCACCACGCCGTCGTACTTCATCGTCGTCTTCAGCAGATCGGTGACGATACGGGACGACAGCGAGGCGGGGCGATCCGCGTCGAGCGCGGGCACGAGCACGTGCGCGGTCATGATGGTCGCGACGCCGGCCTCGATCGCCGCCTTGAAGGGGACGAACTCCACC
>DATEGZ010000258.1:0-63330 GCA_035279905.1 Vicinamibacterales bacterium | reverse complement strand
CGCGCTCTTCTTGAAGACCACCGTGCCCCAGTCGCCGAGATCCATCACGGCCTGCGTGTCATCGAGGCTTCGCAGCTTCCATCCCATGAGCGCGACGTAGAACGCCGCTTCGCTCTTGTGGTCCGCGACCTGAAACGCGATGTGATCGAGCGACACCGTGCGCCACCCGGTCGGCGCGAACACGGGTGTGATCGCCTTGGTCGCCGTCTCCATGTCGAGCGGACAGTTTCCCTGTCCAAACCCGTCCCGGCAGCGGCCCTGCGCGAACGCGGTCGAGGATCCGAACGCCGCCGCGAATGGCGCCGCGACGCCGGCCAAGCCAAGTGCCTGCAGCAACTGACGACGCGACATCACGTGGGGGTCCATAAACGCTCCTCAGGTGAGGGACATTCTATTCTCGATCCGGGGGGCTTCGCCCCCGCGGTCCCCCCAACGCGCTCACTCGCGGGGGCCCCGCGATCCCCGCTCCGTTCGCGCGGGCTCACTCGCGTCCGCTCGTTCGCCGTGCCCTCTCAGATGTCCGTCGTCCAGATGTCTCCGTGGAAATCGCCGAGGATGAAGACGATCTGATCGGGCGCCGCGATTGGCGCGGTGCCGGCGAGGAACGCGGGCATCATCACCTCGTCGAAGCGGAGAACGAAGAAGGGGTCGCCCACGGGCTGCTTCGAGCCGGGCGCCAGCCGGCGTGCGCGAATCTGCTTTCGGAATTCAGTGAACGGAATCGTCGGCACGTAGTACAGCAGAGACCCGTCGCGCGACCAGAACGGATGGGACACGGATCGGTCGATCTGAATCCAGGCGGATTCGGCCACCGGCGCGTTCGTGCTCAAGGGCGCGATGAACACCGCGGGCGGCGCGCCGGGAGGCGCCGCGTCGAAGGCGACCCACGCGCCGTCGGGCGAGACCCGCGGGTTCGTCACCGATCGCTCCGCGGCCGCCAACAGTTCGCGTGATTCGCCGGTCTCGGTGTCGAGAATGAGCAACCTGTTGAGTCGTCCACCGAACGTCTCGATCAGCAGAAGCCGCTCGTCGAGCCACTGGCGCGGCCGACCGCCGCAGTCTTCAGACAGTTGTCGCGAGACGCCATCAGACAACGAAGCGATCGACAAGGGCCGGAGAGCCTTTGGACCAGCGCCCGGCGTGGCGTAGGCGACCTGCCGCCCGCTTGGGGAGATCGCCGGATGCGATCGGAAGGTTTGCGCCGCGTTGATCGCGAGCGTCGTCTCGGATCCGTCTTCGAGATTGCGCAACACCACCTCGCCCGTCCCGGATCGAACCGAGAAATAGGCCAGCGTGCGCCCATCAGCGGTGGTCGACAGGAATTGCAGAATGCCCGGCCCACGCGACAGCCGTCGAAGCGGTCCTGCCGCGGCGCCCGTCGCCTCGTCGAGGCCGACGGACCATAAGTTCATGTCGGAATGTGTGACGACGAAGGCAACGCGGCCGGCGGCGGCCGACGAGAACCATCCGAACTCCGTGCCGCGAGTCAGCCGTTCGGGCATACCGACCGGTGTGAACGTCTCCGCTGCCAGGCGCTGGCGCCACACGCTCGCGCCGGCGCGGGTGACGGCCGTGAAGACGAGTCCGTCGCGCACCCAGTCGGTTGGCAGCGGCGGAAAGACGAGGAATCCCTGACGGCGAAGATTCTCCGTCAGTGTGGTGTTCATCGCTGGACGACCGTCGATCGGCACGACCCAATACTCGGGCTCAGACTTCTGATCCACCCGCGCCAGGATCACGAGGTGCGCATTGTCCGGCAGCCAGGACACGGACAGCACATCGACGAACTCCGGCGCGAGGCGGCGCTCCTCATCGGCGTCGAGGCGCGAGATTCTGAGCCCGGACGGCGGGTCGAGCGCGAGATATGCGAGCCACTTGCCGTCACGGGACATCCGCGCTCCGCGCGCGGCCCGTTTCAGCAGCCGCGGCGGCCCCCCGAACGTCGGCACATCGTACACATCGCGGATGCGTTCTCCTCGCGCGGTAAACAAGATGCGGGTGTCGTCGGCGGAAAACGACACGTCTGTACATTCCTGCTGATTCGTCGTGAGGCGGATCGCCTGACCGCCCACCTGCTGCACCCAGACTTGTGGAGGTTGACCGTCCTCGCCGCTGTCTGACATGAACGCAATCAAGCGGGCGTCCGAAGACAGCGCCGGAAAATATGTCGTTGCCGACGTGTTGGTGATCCGCTCGAGGCGCGGTTCGGCAGGCGCCGGGGCGATCACTGGAGCCGCAGACACGGGGGCGACCGTGAGCGTCAGCCGGCGACTCTCCCACCACGCCGCGAGCTCCGCGCGATCGGCGTACACACTGCCCCGCTTCGCGTGCGCCAAGCGGTGGACCGGCAACCCTTCCTCTCGCTCCCAGCGCTGGACCGTGCGGATCCCGCGGTCCAGGTACGACGCGATCTCCTTCCAGGAGTCCAGGCGCTCCCGGACAGGGCGGCCGCCATCATGGCCCTGCTCGCCTGCGGATTTCATGATGTTCCCGGGGATCAGGATAGCCCAGCGGTGCGCCAAAAGACGCCATCGACGCGTTGGCGCCTCGTTGCGCTTGAGCGCAGTCGCTCGCCGCCGCAGACTGCGAATCAGCCCCCAGCGTTCGTCGTCGTTGATTCCAGGAGGTGCGTCATGACGTTCAGAGCTTTCGCCTCGCTGTTCTCTGCCGCCGTGTTGTCCGCGTCGGGTCCCGCGGCGCCTTCGACTCCAGCCGCCATTCAAGGCGTCTGGAAAACGGTCGAGGTTCAGGTCGCCGGTCCGGCTCCACAGACGTTCACGAACGTCCAGCCGAACCTCACGATTCTCACGGGGAGCCACTACGCGCGCGTCGAGGTGCACGCGGACAGCCCGCGCCCGCTGATCACCGACGTCGCGAAAGCGACCGCCGATGAGCTGCGTGCGTCCTGGGGCACGTTCTTCGCCGAAGCCGGCACGTACGAGCTCACAGGAGCCAACGAGATGACGATGCGGCCACTCGTCGCGAAGAATCCGGCGTCGATGGCGGCGGACGTCTATACCGTTTTCTCGTACAAGTTGGACGGCAACACCATCCAGGTCACGACCGTGAGGGACCAGAAAGGTCCGATCCCCGCGCCGGTCACGATCAAAGCCGTTCGCGTCGAGTGAGCCGGCCGGCTCGAGAGGAGGCGTCATGTCTTCACCACGTCGCGCGTCTGTCCTCGCCCTGTTCGCCCACCCGGACGACGAGATCTTCTCTGGCGGGATGCTGTCCAACCTCAGCGAGCGTGGCGCGCGCGTCACGCTCGCGTGCGCCACGAGCGGCGAAGCCGGCAAGGTGCACCCGTCGATCGGCGGCGTCACGGACCTCGGCGCGCTTCGCGCCGAGGAGCTGCGCGTGTCGTGCTCGCGACTCGGCATTGAGCCGCCGGTGATGCTGGGCTTCCACGACTCCGGACGCCACGAACGGCTCCGGCGCGACGACCCGCGCGCGTTGCTGAACGCCGACATGCTTGCCGTCGAAGCGGCAATCAGAAAAGTGATCGTCGAGGTCAAGCCGCAGGTGATCATCACGTTCGATCCGCACGGCAATTACTACCATCCCGATCACCTCGCCGTGCATCGCGCGGCCACGGCCGCGTTCTGGAGCAGCGGCATGATGGGCGACGAGGCGCCGGCGCGGTTGTTCTACGGCATGCTGACAATCGACGCGTTTCGACAGCTTGCCGAGGCGAGTCGCGGGCGCGGGGTCCTCGACGATCTTGACGCCGACATCTTCGCCGCGGCGCCGTCGACGATCGCGTGCTCGTTCGATGCCAGGCCCTATGTGGATCGAAAGCTGTCGGCGATGGCCGCGCATCGCTCCGCGTTCGGCCTGACCCTGGAGATGCTGCGGAATCCGCCGCCGCCGGCCCAGGCCATGCTGCGGGCCTTCCAGCCGGCGTTCGAACGAGAGGACTTCGTCCTTGGCGGCACGCGCGGGGCGATTCCGCACTGGCCGCTGGACGGCCTCTTCGATGGCCTCTCGACTACGCTGGGCGCGCGCAGCAATTTTTCCCAAGACCCGGCGGGCGCTGTTCGATAGCCTCAGTGGACCTGGAGGATCCATGACGCGTTCACGAAGCTTCGTCACCGGACTGGCGCTCGCGGCGGCGCTCGGCGCGGTCGCAAGCGCCACGCCGGCCATTCAAAACGACACGCGCCTGGTGGCCGGCCTCGACACCGACTACCAGGCGGCGGTCAAACGCAACGACGCCGCGGCGATGGCGAGAATTCTCGACGATCGGTTTGTGCTCGTCCTCGGTGACGGGCGCACGGCGACGAAAGCCGACCTGCTGGACCAGGCCACGCACAAGTCGATCAGTTACGAGCAACAGGACGAGGAGCCGGGGACGCAGACCGTTCGCCTCTTCGGCGACACCGCCGTCGTCACCGCGAAGTTGTGGGTGAAAGGCGTGCGCGCCGGCGCGGCGTTCGACCGGAAGTTGTGGTTCAGCGACACGTACGTGCGGACGCCGCAGGGCTGGAAGTACGTCTTCGGTCAGGCGTCGCTGGCGTTACCGGAATGATCGCGCGAACAGCTCGTCGATCGCGCGCCGGCCGTTGTCCTGCAGCCGGCGCGTGCCCGTGCCGGTGAAGTGCGGATGGGTGATGACCGGCACTTTGGCGCCCGCGCAGACCTCCCACTGCGTGCCGGTCCAGCGGTCCCAGCAGTTCTTCTCCTGATCGAAGACGTGGAGCGGCTTGTTGCAGAGTTTGGCGAACTCGGCGCCCCATCCCGTCCCGCCGCGGACCGTGCCGTCGGGCAGCACCGTGCCGATGACGTAGATCTCCTGTCCGTTGTTCACCTGGTACCAGAGCGTCTGGAGAATTTTGCGAATCGTCTCGGCCTCGGTGTAACGGCGGTTCATCAAGCGTGAGACGTACTCGAGGCTGACGTCGCCGGAGAGCAGCTCCTCGTGGTTGAGCATCCGGACGCCGCGGGAGCGGCCCATCGGATGCTGCTCGAACGTGAAGTTCACTTCTTCCACGCCATGGCGCTCGGCGGCCTCGCCGAAGGCCGTTTCGGCGCCTGGCGCGCCGCCGCTGAAGAGGATGCAGTCCGCTGGTGTCATCGGCTGAGTATAGCCGTAGACATGCGGCGGAATTTTAACTACACTCGCGCTTAAATCATGCGCGTCCACCTCGGCGAGTTCGAACAAGTGCTGCTCCTCGCGCTGGCCCGCCTCGACGAGGACGCGTCCAGCCTCGACGTGCGCGCCTGCATCGAGGCGCGCGCCGGGCGCACCGTCTCGCCCGGCGCGATCTACACGGCCTTTCAACGCCTCGAACGGCGCGGGTTCGTCGCCACCAGCTTCGGCGAGCCCACGCCACAGCGCGGCGGCAAGCGCAAGAAGCTCTATCGCCTGCGGCCGGCCGGCGTCCGCGCGCTGCAGGACATGCAGTCCGCGCTCGGCGGGCTCGCCCGCGGGCTCAAACCACGAGTCTTGTCGCGATGACCTCGCCGCCACGCCCGCCGCGCCTCCCGCGCCTCGTCGCGAGCGTGTTGCTTCGCGGCGAGATGCGTGAAATCGTCCTCGGCGACCTCGACGAGGAGTTTGCGGTCGCGATCGCCTCCGGCGTCGACCGGCGGCAAGCGCGCCGCCGGTACTGGCGGCAGACGTTCGCCTCGATCCTCTCGCCCTGGCGCGGCGGCGCGCCGAATCCGGCCGGCTCGACTCCCGATCGCGGACGTCTTTCACGCGCGGTACAAGGGCTCGTGCTCGACGTGCGACACGCCGCGCGCGTGCTCGCGCGCTCGCCCGGATTCACGCTCGTGGCGGTCGCGTCGCTCGCGATCGGCATCGGCGCCAACACGGCGATGTACAACGTCGTTCGCGCGCTGCTGATGGATTCACTGCCGGTGCACAAGCCGGACGAGCTCGCGCTGGCGTACTGGACCAGGCCGGCGGACACGAAAGTGCGGATGCTGGAGCTGAACTCGGACACGTACCGCGATCCGAAATCGGGCCAGCGCCTCCAGAGCAACCTCACCTACTCGATGTTCGCGGCGATGCGCGAGGCGTCCGCCGGCTCCATGCCGATCTTTGGCTTCAACTTCATCGGCCAGGCCAACGTGTCGATCGACGGGCAGCCGCCGATGCCTGCCGGCGGCATGCTCGCGACCAGTGAGTACTTTACGGTGATGGGCCTGTCGATGGCCGCCGGCCGTCCGTTCACCGCCGCCGACGATCGACCCGATGCCCCGCGCGTCGTCGTCCTCAGTTACGGGCTCTGGACGCGCGCATTCGGCAGCGACCGCACGGCGATTGGGCGGACGATTCGCGTGAGCGGAACACCGTGCGAGATCATCGGCGTCACGGCGAAAGGCTATCGCGGTCTTTCGCAGGGCGGGTACTTTCCACCGGTCGATGTGACGTTGCCGATGGCTGCGCAGCCCGACGTCATGCCGCGATGGAGCGCGATGCCCGCTTCTGGCGCGTCGCTCTTCACGTCGAATCAATTCTGGGTACGCGCGATCGTGAGGGTGCCCGCGGGAACGAACGGGCCCGAGAGCGTGCTGGCATCCGCGATCCGCGGGGAGTTCGCGAAGCTTCCGGCAGCGAAGCCGGAAGAGATCCCGCAGGTGACGGTTCGCATGCTGCCGGGCGCGCGCGGGCTCGACTCGCTCCGCAAGGACACGGAGCGCCCGCTCGCGATCCTCGGCGCGGTCGTGGCCGTGGTGCTGCTGATGGCGTGCGCCAACCTCGCCGGGCTCCTGCTCGCGCGAGGCGTCGCACGGCAGCGTGAGCTCGCGGTGCGACGCGCGCTTGGCGCTGGACTGACGCGGTTGATTCGCGTGCTCATGACGGAAACGTTGTTGCTCGCGCTGGCCGGCGGCGTCGTCGGTTTGCTGATCGCCGCGTGGAGCGGCCCCATCGTCGCGTCGATGCTGACGGTCGGCCTGGGCGCCGCCGACGTCGATCTGACGATCAGCTGGCGGCTGGTCGGATTGACGGCGGCGGTCTCGATTGCCGCGGCGATCTTCGCCGGTCTCATTCCCGCGCTTCGGTTGTCCGGCCGGCTCTCGGCGGATTTGACGACGCGAGCGGGTCAGGCGGGTCCGCGTCTGGCGACCGGCCGGGCGCTCATCGCGCTGCAGATCGCGGTGTCCGTGCCGTTGCTCGTGGGCGCCGGGCTCTTCCTTCGAACGATCTACAACCTCTCGGCGGTGGACGTCGGCTTCAGTCCCGACGGTCTCGTCGTCTTCAAGCTCGAGCCCGGGCTCGGACGCGCCAACGACGCGCGCGATCCGCGCGAGGTCTACGCGAACGTGCTCGATCGCATGCGCACATTGCCCGGCGTGACGTCAGCGTCAATCGTCGCCGATCTGCCGATCAGCGGCTTGTCGTCGAACACAGGCGGGACGGTCGGCGAGGAAAAGATCTCCGTCAACCTGAATGCCGTCGGGCCACGGTTCTTCGAGACGATGGGCATTCCGATCGTCACCGGCCGGTCAATCGACGAGCGCGACACGGCCACCTCTCCGCCAGTCGTGGTCGTGTCGCAGACGTTTGCCTCAAAGTACTTTCCCGGACAGCCGGCGGTCGGTCAGCACTTCCTGATCGGCGAGGCGAACGTCGAGATCGTCGGCGTCGTCGCGGACAGCCGCAATCGCGACCTGCGTACCGCGCCACCGCCCATGGTCTACGACTCCTACCTCCAGCGATCGTTTGCGACGTTTCCGTCGTTCCGCGGGTTCTTGCGCACCGTCTCGCCGCGGGAGATGAGCGTCGTGCTGCGCTCCGCGGCCCCGCTCGGGACGCTGAGGTCCGCGATTCCGGCAGCCGTTCGCGAGGTCGAGCCGGAGCTGCCCGTGACCGACATCAGAACCGAAACGGATCAGATCGCTCAGAGCACCGCGCGCGAGCGGATGTTCATGCGGCTGCTCGTGATCTTCGGCGCCTTCGCCGTGCTGCTTGCGTGCATCGGTCTGCACGGCGTGACCTCGTACGCCGTCGCGCGCCGGACGAGCGAGATCGGTATCCGCATGGCGCTCGGAGCACAGCGATCGCAGGTGCTGTGGATGATTCTTCGGCAGGTGGTGGTGCTCGCCCTCGCCGGCGTCGCGCTCGGCCTGCCGATCGCGTTCGGCGCGAGCCCCGTGATTGGCTCGATGCTGTACGGCCTGGCTCCGCGCGACGTCATCACGATGGCGGCCGCCGCGGTCCTGCTGATCGCGGTCGCGCTCGCCGCCGGCTGGCTGCCGGCCCGCCGCGCGGTCGCCGTCGATCCGACGATCGCGCTTCGCGGAGAGTAGTCAATAGCACGACGTCACGCGGGCACAATTCTTGCGCCGCGTGCGCCATCCATCGCGTTGGGCTTCCCTGGCGCCGGCTCGACTCGGTCCGGACCGAGTGCGGCACAACTGTTGCGCCAGCGCGCGGTATCACTCGCGCGACGCCTGGCGCGATTGCGATTGATTTGTCCAACAATGTTACTTAGCATAGCGTCGATGGCCAACGACGCAGGAACGCTGGGCGAATTCGAACAGGTGGTGCTCCTCGCCGTGCTGTGCGCGGAGAAGGCCGGCGAAGCGTACGGCATCACCGTGTACGACGAACTGGTCGCGCGCACGAAGCGGCGCGTCGCGCGGGGCGCCGTGTACATGACGCTCGATCGGCTCGAGAAGAAAGGATTGCTGTCCTCGTATCTGACCGAGCCCACGTCGGAACGCGGCGGCCGGGCCAGGCGGTGCTATCGCGTGACGAAGCCGGCGAGAGCGGCACTGCGCGAGTCGCGGCGAGCGCTGCTCAACCTGTGGGAAGGGTCGGCCGTGAGCTCGGGGCTCTAGCGATGCTGCGCTGGCTGACCGACACCTCGCTTGCCGACTCAATCGCCGGCGACCTCGAAGAGCAGCGCCGGCAGCGCGCTCGGACGTCGCCGATGGCGGCCGCGTTGTGGTACTGGCGCGCGTACCTGGCCGTGGTGATCTATCTCCTGGCACGACGGCCGGTTGAAGGGAGACCGCGTGTGATGCGAACCATTTCATCCGACATTCGCGACGCGGCGCGGTTGTTTCGTCGCGCGCCCTTCTTTGGCGCCGCCGCGGTCCTCATCCTGGCGCTTGGCACCGGCGCCACGTCGGCCATTCTCAGCCTGGCGGACAAAGCGCTGATTCGGCCGCTGCCGATTCCAGACGTCGATCGCGTGGTCCAGAGCACGTTCTCGTTTTCGTATCTCGACTTCCGCGATCTCGCGAAGGAGCACGGCGGATTCTCGCAGGTCGCGGCCTGGGGCTACCCGCCGTTGGCGATCGAGCAAGGCGGCGATGCCTTGCAAGTCACCGGCGCGCTCGTGTCGGGTGATTACTTCGCGCTGATCGGCCAGCAGCCCGTCGCCGGACGCCTGCTCAATCGGAGCGACGACGTGACGGGCGAACCGGCGACGGGCGTCATGAGCGAGCGCCTGTGGACGCGTGTCTTTCGGCGCGATCCGCAGATCGTCGGCTCGGTCCTGATCGTCAACCGGGCGCCGGTCGCGATCGTCGGCATCTCGCCGGCCGCGTTTCGCGGACCGTCGCTGCAGATTGCGCCCGAGCTCTTCATCAATCTGCCCAGTCTTGCCAATCTGACGACCGGCTTCATGGCGAATCCGGCCACGCTGACCGATCGCGGCCGGGTCTTCCTGACGATTGCGGCGCGGCTCAACGATGGCGTGAGCCTCGATCAGGCCAACGAAGAAGCGCGTCGCATCTACTACAGTCGTCGCGCCTCGGCGTCGCCAGACACCAGCGCCTGGTTTGCGCCGATGCTGAGCCAGGCGTTGGGCGCGAAGACATCGGGCGATCTGCGTCAGTTCATGACGATCCTGCTCGGCGCCAGCGCGATCACGATGCTGCTGACGTGCGCGACGGTCGCCAATCTGCTGCTCGTCCGATCGGAGCGCCGCCGCCACGAGCTGGCCGTCCGCGCCGCGCTTGGCGCCGGCCGCGGCCGGCTCTGCCGGTTGCTGCTCGTCGAAAGTCTGGGCATCGGCCTCGCCGGAGGCCTCGCCGGCGTCGGCGTCGCCGCCCTTGCGCTCAAGCTCTTGGGCACGTTCATGCTGCCGGGGCAGATCTCGATTCACGATCTTCAGCTCACGATCAATACCGGCATGCTGGCCTCATGTGTCGCGATCGGACTGCTGACGGCCGTGGTGTTCGGCCTCGCGCCGATCTGGCAGCTGAGACGTGTCGACGCCGGCACGACGCTGCGCGCCGGCGGCCGCACGACTCCGCGACATGCCGCGCGATCGGTGCTCGTCGGCCTCCAGATTGCCATCTGCGTGGTGTTGCTCGGCGGGAGCTTCGCGTTCGGCCGCGCCATCGTGCACGCGCTGGCGCTCGACCTCGGTTTCAACGTCACGCACACGTCGATCACCGGAATCGATCCGTCGCTGACGCGGCTGTCCGACGAACGATCGTCGGCGCTGCGCCGCGAGACGCTCGACAACCTTCGCGCAAGACCGGGCGTGCGCGCGGCGGCCTGGGCGCTGAGGCGCCCGATGTCCGGCGGGTTCGTGCTCAATCCGATCGTCGAAGGACGCGATGCCGCGGCCAACGCGCCGCCGCTCAACATCCAGGCCAACGTCGTGACCGATGGCTACTTCGATGTCATGCAGATTCCACTTGTCTCCGGCCGGGTGTTCACGGCGCTCGATGAGCACAGCCCCGTTCGCGTCGCCATCGTGAGCACAAGCCTCGCGAGGACGCTGTGGCCGGACGGTCAGATCCTCGGCCGGCGGCTCAGCATGGAAAATCCCGGCTCCGCGGATATGAAGTGGATTGCGGTCGTCGGCGAAGTGGCGGACATCCATCGAGTGATCGGCGGTCCGCCGGTGCCGATGCTCTACCTGGCGTCGGGCCAGACTCCGCAAGGTTTCGACCCCGGATTCCTGATGGTGCGATCGACCGGCGATCCGTCGAGCGTGCTGCCGGATGTTCGCACGGTCCTTCGCGGCATCGAGCCGCACGTGGTGATCACCTCGTCGATGCCGATGTCCGATCACGTCGAGGCGCCGTTGATGGCGCATCGGCTCGGGTTGATGCTGTTTGCGATGTTCGCGTCGCTGGCGGTCGCGCTGACCGGCTTCGGTTTGTACGCGGTGGTCGCGACCGCGGTCGCTCAGCGGTCGCGCGAGATCGGCATTCGCCTGGCGCTGGGCGCGGAGAGCACCAACATTCTCTCGATGGTCGTTCGACACGGCGTCTGGCCGATCGGCTGTGGCCTTGCCGCCGGCATCGCCGCGTTTGCCTTCTCGGCACGGTTGATCGCCGGATTCATGTTCTCGATTCCTGCCGTCAGCCCTGCAGCGCTCGCGGCGATTGGCCTGGCGATCGGCGTGCTGACGTTCGTCGCGATGATCGTCCCCGCGCGCCGCGCCCTCTCCGTGAATCCGACGGTCGTCCTCAAGGTCGACTGACGCGCCGGCGCGAATCAGGCGCGGCCTCCCACGGCCGCCGATCGTTCGTTATGCTGGAGAGATCGTGGACTCTCCCGCCCCGGTTCCCAACGCCTGGAGCCCGCTGCGCCATCCGCTGTTCCGCAGCCGCTGGATTGCGTCGATCATCTCGAACGTCGGCACGTGGATGCAGGACACATCCGCGACGTGGCTGATGACGATTCTCACCGGGTCGCCGCTGCTGATCGCGCTGATGCAGACCGCGGCGAGCCTGCCGGTACTCGTGCTCGGCCTGCCGGCGGGCGCGATGGCCGACATCCTCGATCGGCGGCGGGTCCTGATCTTCTGGCAGTTCTGGATGCTCGCGGCCGCGCTCGTGCTGTCCGTCGTGACGCTCGCGGGCGGCATGGGCCCGTGGCTGCTGCTCAGCCTGACGCTGCTCCTGAACGTCGGCGCCGCGATGAACAACCCGGCGTGGCAGGCGATCGTGCCCGAGCTCGTGCCGCGATCGGAGCTCGCCGGCGCGATCTCGCTCAACAGCGCCGGCTACAACCTCGCGCGCGCGGTCGGCCCCGCGCTCGGCGGCCTCGTCGTCGCGGCGTTCGCGAGCGTCGCGCTCGGCGCGGGCGTCACGTTCTTCATCAACGCGCTGTCCTTTGCGTTCGTCATCGGCGTGCTGTTCGCGTGGAAGCGCCCGCCGGCGCGCGCGAGCGCCCTGCCCGCCGAGCGGATGGTCGGATCGATCCGCGCGGGCGCCCGCTACGTCCGCCATTCCCAGCCGATCCGCCGCATCCTCGTGCGGACCTTTCTCGTGACGAGCGGCGTGAGCGCGATGTGGGCGCTGCTTGCGGTGGTCGCGCAGCAGGACCTCGCGCGCGGCGCGCTCGGCTACGGGCTGCTCAACGCGTCGCTCGGCACGGGCGCGATCCTCGGCGCGATCTCGCTCGCGCGCCTCCGCCGGCTGCTCTCGTCCGACGCGATCATCACGTGGTCGACGATCGTGTTTGCGATCACGCTGTTCGTGATGGCGTTCGTCCACCACGTCTGGCTCGTCGTCATCGCGCTGCTCGCCGGCGGCTTCGCGTGGACCAGCACGACGTCCACGTTCAACATCGCCGTGCAGATCTCGGCGCCGCCGTGGGTCCAGGCGCGGCTGCTGGGCACGTATCAGATGACGTTTCAGGCGGGCATGGCGATTGGGAGCGCGTGCTGGGGGTGGATCGCCGAGCACACGAGCACGCCGCTGGCGCTGTCGGCGGCGGCGGTCGGCCTGCTCATCGCACTCCCCTTCTCGCGGCGCCACGAGATCCTGGCCGGCGTGCCGCGCGACCTGACGTCGGCGGCGGCCGCCAAAGCGCTCGGGCGATCCGCGCCGACCGTCGTCATCGAGCTCGACCCCGACACCGGCCCCGTCATGATCTCGGTGAGCTACGAGATCGACCCCGCCGACGAGGACGGCTTCATCGCGGCCATCCACGACCTGCGCGCGATTCGTCTTCGCGACGGCGCCATGCGGTGGGGGCTGTTTCGCGACTCCGCCGACGCGCGCCGCTTCGTCGAGACGTTCCTCGTCGAGTCGTGGACGGAGTACCTGCGCCAGCGCGAGCGGTTGACGATGAGCGACCGCGAGGTGCGGGATCGGGTGTACGCGTTTCAGCGCGGGCCGATTCCGCCTCCGGTTTCACGCATGATCTACACTCCCACATCCTCATGACAGACGTTCAGGACGTTGTCGCCTGGTTGAAACGCAGCGGCCGCCAGAATTACCGCGAAGGCTTGCGGCGGTACGGCATTCCGATCGAGCACGCCCTCGGGATTCCGGTCGGCGTATTGAAGCAGCGCGGCAAAGCGCTCGGCCGCGATCATGACCTCGCGCGCGCGCTCTGGAAGACCGGGATCTACGAAGCGCGCCTCCTGGCGGCGTTCGTCGGCGATCCCGCGCGTGTCACGCCCGCGGAAATGGACCGCTGGTGCAAGGACTTCGACAGCTGGGGCGTCTGCGACACCGTGTGCTTCAGCCTCTGGGATCGCACGCCCTATGCGATGCCGAAGATCAGGCAGTGGAGCCGGCGGCGCGAGGAGTTCGTCAAGCGCGGCGCTTTCGCGCTGCTCGCGTCGGTCGCGTTGCATGACAGGAAGCTGGACGATGCGGCGTTCGCGAAGTGCCTGCCGATCATCGAGCGATCCGCGAGCGACGACCGGAACTTCGTGAAGAAGGGTGTGAGCTGGGCGCTGCGCCTGGTGGGACGCCGCAGCCCCGCGCTGCACAAATCCTCGATCGCCTTGTCGAAGCGTCTTGCCGCGTCAACGAATCGGGCCGAACGCTGGATCGGCAAGGACGCGCTGAAGGACCTGACGCGTCTGACGATCACTCGCGCGCGAACAGACGCTTGAGCGCCTCGGTCCAGTTCTGCACCACGACGAAATGTGAAGGCCCGGCGGCGGACGCGTCCTTCAACATCAGGAACCGCGTCCCGTCCGTGGCCACGTCGTACTCGCGCCCGAGGCTGCCGTCGGCGCGATACAGGTACGGCCCGCGGAACAGCACGGCCGGACTGCCGTTGCGCCACGTCGTTTCAGTCGCTTCCACCGGCACGGCGACGAGCGCGCCGTCCGGCGCGACGTAGAACAGCTCGCGGCCGCCGGGTCCCCACGCGGGATGCGCGCCGCCGGCCGTCGTCACCTGCCAAAGGCCCTTCTCGACGTCGGGAAACGGCCGCACGTACACGTCCACCTGGCCCGGCTTCGTCGAGCTTTCCCCTTCGTAGGCGAACCAGCGCGCGTTGGGCGAGATGGCGCCGTTGCGCTCCTCGAGCGGCGCGTCGATCAACAATTTTGGCGGGGACTGAGCGCTGCTCGGATCGAGGCGCAGCATGGCCATCCGCCTCGAGAAGACGTTGAACACCACTCGTGAACCGTCCGGCGAGATCGTCGTCGGCAACTGCATGTCGGGACTGTCGGTGAGGCGAGTGGCCGAGGGGCTGTCCAGCCGCTGAATGAACAGGTTGCTCAAGCCCCCGCCGCGCCACGAGCCAAAGAGGATCTGCTGGCCGCTGGGTGTCCAGACGGGGAACCAGTCGGTGGCCTCCGAGTACGTCATCCGCCACGCCGCCGACCACGGCCGGCCGAGTTCCCAGATGTAGATGTCTCCATCGAACGACACGGCCAGACGCTTGCCGTCGGGCGAAATGCGCGGATGCCGATATGTGCCCGCAGGCGCAGGCAGCGCCGTTTCAATGCCGCGCCGGTCGACCCAGATCGGGAGATGAGGATCCCGATCGGTGTGCGCGTTCTGCGGGTAGACGAACGTGCCGCTTGCGGCGACGTCGAACTGGGCGACCGCCGCGGTCCCGAGCGCGACGATCGGTCTCAGCACTTCGACCGGCTCGCCAACGGTGGCAAGCCGCGACAGATCGAAACGTACCGCCCACAACGCTCCGGCGGCGGCGTACACCAGGTGCCCGGTGTCAACGTACCTGGCGCCATAGCCAACCTCGACGACCGTGTGCCATTGACCCGACGCCACCTCGAATACGGCGACCTTCGCCGCCTCTGGCCCGCCGGTTTGGGGCAGGACGGTGAAGAGCACGCCGCGGCCATTGGGCAGCCAGGACGGCTGCACGTGATCGGCCTCGCCGCGTGTGCGATCGGGACGAGTCAGGACGTTCACCGTGCCGCCGCCCGCCGACACCTGCTGGAGCCCCGTCTCGATTGACGCGGTCGCGAACACGATCGAGTCGCCCGGTCCCCACGTCGCACCGCGGGACGGTCCGTCGAGCGGCGTCACCGTCACCGCCGGTCCGCCGGTCACCGGGATCTTTCGTATGGAAAAGATGTTGTCGATGAAGGCGAACCATCGCCCGTCCGGCGATGGAAACAGGCCGCGGAGGTACCCCGGCGAGGTGAGGATGGTCTGCGGCTGCAGCGAATCCATCGACCGCACGAGGATCCCGGTCGCATCTTTGTTGATGTACCCGAGGTACGCGCCGTCAGGCGTCAACGCGAAGCTGCGATCGGTAGTTATCAGGAGCGGGTCGGCGAGCACGGCCGTCTTCGCGACTCGAGCCGGCGGCGGCTGCCGCATGAACCAGACGAGGCCCGCTCCGACGGCGAGACCCGCGACGAGGCCGGTCCCGGCGAATGCCACCCACCCGCGTCGAGGCCGCGCGGCCGGCACGGCCTGACCAGCGTCGCCGGGAGCGGTGTGCAACAGGCTGTGATCCTCGAGCGCGAGAATCACGGTGCTGATGTGCTTCACGCGCTGGCGAGGATCGCGCCTGAGACAGCGTTGAAGAAGTGCTCTGACGCCCGGCGGAACGTCAGCGGGCAGTCTCGACCAATCCGGCGAGCCGCCGAGCACGGCGGCCAGCGTCTGCGTCGCGTTCGCGCCCTGGAAGGCGCGCTGGCCCGTCAGCATCTCGTAGAGCACGCACCCAAACGCCCAGATGTCGACGCGAGCGTCCACTGACTCGCCGCGCGCCTGCTCCGGGCTCATGTACGCCGCAGTTCCCATGACGACGCCGGCCTCGGTGAGCGCGGGTGGAATTCTCGCGGTCGTCGCGTCCGACGTGGTACCGGCAGGTTCGATCGCCTTCGCGAGGCCGAAGTCGAGCACCTTCACCGTGCCGTCTGGCCGGACCTTGATGTTGCCCGGCTTCAGATCGCGGTGCACGATGCCGCGCTCGTGCGCTGCCTCGAGGGCGCGCGCGATGTCGATCGCGATCGCCAGCGCCTCGACGACGGGCATCGGTCCCGCGGCAAGGCGATCGGCCAGCGTGCGGCCTTCGACGAGTTCCATGACGAGCGCCCGGCGATTGGCGCCGTCGACCTCCTTGATCTCTTCCAGGCCGTGGACCTGCGCGATGTTGGGGTGATTGAGCGAGGCGAGGAGCTCGGCCTC
Organism: Vicinamibacterales bacterium; assembly: GCA_035279905.1. Classification (GTDB taxonomy): domain Bacteria; phylum Acidobacteriota; class Vicinamibacteria; order Vicinamibacterales; family SCN-69-37; genus DATEGZ01. The sequence continues at coordinate 47,049 of DATEGZ010000258.1, read as the reverse complement.
GCGCCGAAATCGCGCCAGGCGTGCGGGATCGGCCGCCACGTCGTCGGGCAGCACCTTCAGCGCATCGTCGCGTCCGAGCTCGAGGTGGCGCGCCCGCCAGACCTCACCCATGCCCCCGACGCCCAGGAGCGCCGTCACCTCGTACGGACCGACACGGGCTCCCGGACCGATGGGCATGTCGCTCGGATTCTACGTCCGGCCGGTCGACGATCGCCCGGAAGTTGCGCTAACGAGTGATGACGATCGGCGTGTGCCAGAAGGCGGCACGGCCGCCAGTGGGATCGAGGACGGAAACCTGGCAATCGTAGGCGCCAGGCGGCAGCGTCGTCAGCGGAACCGTGAATCGAATCGGCACGGCTCTCGACTTCGAGTCCCACCCCTCGGTGATCGCGAGCGCGTCGGTCTCGAATACTTTTTCGCCGCCACGATAGAACGTCACGTAGGCCGCCAACGGCCGCATTGTCGTCGCGTCGCGCTCGTACGCCTGCAGGAAGACGAACATCGGACGGCTCGCGCTGAAGGCGCGCGTCACGCTCGGAATCAGCTTCTGGCCGTCGTACACGAGCGGGTTGGCCTTGTCGGACGGGATCTTCTGCTTCACTTCCTTGAGAATCTCGCCCGGCGCCACGCGCTGGCTCGAGAGGACGACGCTGCTGATCGGCAGGCGTGTGGCTTCGCGCTCGAGGTTGGGGATCGTGAACGCGGCCTGAAATGTGCCGATGCGGCCGGTCGTGCCGTTGCGGGCCAGCAGCTTGATCACGTAGTCGCCCGGCAACACCGTGAATCCGGTTTCATACTGAATCAGCGGGTTCGAGCCAGGCGCGGCGGCGGCCGGAATCTCGACCTGGTCGCGCATGTTGCGCATGGTCACGCCGAACGAGTCCTTGATCTCGCCGATCATGTCGATCTGGACCGAGGACACGCTCCGGTCCGCCGATCGTGTGAGCTCGCTGCGCGGCATACGGACCGAAATCGGCACGAAATACTCGGCGCTGCTGATCTGGAAGTAGTTCACTTCCATCGCCATCGGGATCTCGGTGATCGGATCCTCGAGCCGCAGCGCCTCGGCAAGCTGGCGTTCCTTGTCGGCGCGCGTGAACTTCCGGTACTCCTTATCGCCGTAGTAGCCGGCGCGGTACGAGAGGTCCGCGGCCATCTCGGTGGCGAGCGAGACTTTCACGCGCCTGAACTTGCCGTCCGCGGTGGTGTTCTTCGAGTAGTACCCGACCAGGTAGTAGCCGCTGACGGCCTGCGCCGCCAGCCGGATGCCGCGCGACAGGTCGTTGCTGTCGAACATCGCGCGGCCACCGGTGTCCTTCGCGAGCGCGTAGAGCGTGTCCTGCGACTGCTGGCCGCGCGTGATCTGCGCCTGCGCGATCGTGCCGGAGAACATGCCGAGGCCGCCCGGCGACGGCCGCGTCGCGTCGCCCATCGGCGGCGTCGCGACCAGCCCGCGCGAGTCGATCGGGTTGAGCGTGACGTTGGCGCGGATCGCCGCGTTCACCGTCGCGCGCATCTGTGCCAGATTGTCGAGCCCGTTGAGGCGCAGGCCGCTGCCGAAGTAGACCAGCGTCTTGAGCTCGGGCAGTGGGCCGAGATCGGTCACGGCGGTCTGGAGCGCCGCGAGCTGCCGGTCCGTCGAAAAGATGTTGAACGTGTCGTTTTCATCGCCGAACGCGCCGCCGGTGTCGGCGACCAGCCCTTCGTGCTCGTCGTTCGCCGCCTTCATCAGCTCGTCGAGCGTCGCGCCGAGCGCGGCGCGGTCGTCGGTGAACTCCCGCTTCAGCCGCACGCCGCCGTCGTTGAACGCCATGATCGCGACGAGATCGGCGGCAGCCATTTGCGTCGCCACGTACCTCTGCGCGTCGGAGAACACGCGGAGCTGATCGAAGAACGGCATCTGGTACAGGTCGAAATACAGCACGACCAGCCGCCGCCCGCGATATCGCGTGTCGCCCGGCGGCGGCACCGTGATGGTCGCCGACGTCGCCGCCGCCACGTTCGAAGATGGAGTGACAGGCACGGTCGGCGGCGGCCCGCCGATTACGGGCGGCGCCAGCAGCGTGTCGTCGAGCGCCTGGTACTCGACGAACGCGATCTCCTGCGGCTGGCCGTCCTCGGTCACGACGAAGTCCTTCGCCGTCAACCCGAGCACGGGCTTGCCCTGCTTGTCCTTGACGCTCACCGGCTGGACGATCAGCCGGACGGTCGCACGAAACGTGGATTGCGGTGGTTGCTGATCGTCGGGAGTCGCCTGCGCACGGACGACGAGCGCAGCGATCGCGGCGATGAGAACAATCGTCACGCGCCGCATGTCAGAAGCGAAGCCTCACGCCCATCTGGAGCGTCCGCATCGGATTGGCGAGCGTCGGGAACCCGAACTGCGGGCTCGTGACCACGGTGTCGATCGTCGCGAACGTCACGCGGTTGAGCACGTTCGTCGCGATCAGCCGCCACTCGAGATTCCAGCGGCCACCCAGACGGAAGACCCGCGCCACCGACAGATCGAGTGCAAACTGGGCGGGCCCGCGGATCGAATTTCGGCCGGCATCTCCCCAGGTCCCGAGCGCGGGCGTCGTGTACGCCGCGGCGTTCGCGTACGACCCGGCGGCAGCCGGCGCCGTCGGCTCACCCGTGAGCGCGGGCCGAATGCCGACGACGCCCGTGCCGCTGACGGCAAGAAAGGAAATCGGCGTGAGCGGCAGCCCGCTGCCGGTCGTCAGCTGGCTTGCCACCGTCCAATCCTTGAACAACGTCGCCCACTTGCCGTCGACCAGCGTGCCACCCTGCAACCCCTGCCCGGTCGTGTACTGAAACTGGACGGACAGCAAGTGCCGTTGATCGAACGCTGATGGTCCGCGCTCGGCGTCGAGGTTGAGCCAGTCCTGGGCGATCGACAGCGCGGAGACCGACGCGACGTTGTTGGCGAACGTCGCGGCGTCATCCGTTGACTTCGCGATCGTGTACTGCACGCTGGCCATGAGCCCAGCGTGGAGCCGCCGGCGCAGCGTGAACTGCGCGGCGTTGCGCAGCGAGCTGCCGTTCGACGTGACGTACACGAATCCTGACGGGCACGACGGGCAGGGATTCAGGGCGCCCGCCGGGTACGTGTTCGGCAGGAACGCCTGCATCAGATGGCTGCCCTTCGCTCCGAGGTACGCCGCAATCACCGTCAGCGAGGCCGGCAGCTCCCGCTGCATCGTGACTGACCAGTTGTGCGCGTAGCTGGATCGAAGATCGGGATCGATCGCGACCGTGTTCGTCGTGCCCGGCAGCGCGGACGGAAATGGATTGGCGAGCGTCAGCGGCGTTTCCAGGCTGTTGTGAATGCTGAACGACGTCGAGAACGGCGGCTGATGCGCGAGCAGCAGCGCGAGCGACTCGTAGATGCCGAGATTGCGGTACATCCCGTACGCGCCGCGCAGGACAAGCGACGAGCTCAGCGACGGCCGCCACGAGACGCCGAGTCGCGGCTGCACGCCGCCCTTGTCCGGACGGATGAGCGACGCGGGATACGTGGCGCCCGTCAACGCGCCCGCCGGAGTCGCCGGCGTCACCTGCGCGATCGCCGCGAAGCGAGGAGCGACGTCAAGATTGACGAGGTGTCCCGCCTGCTCGGTGTAGGGCGTTTCGTACTCCCAGCGCACGCCAAGGTTGATGGTGAGATTGGCCAGCGGGCGCCAGTCGTCGTTGAAGTACGCGTCGAACGCCTTCGCCCGCAGCCGCGTCGAGGTGTCGCCAAACGCGATCGAGCTGGCCGTCGGCACGCCCAGGAGGAAGTCCGCGAACGGCACGCCCGTCACCGGCCCGGTGAACGACAACGTCCCGCGCGGATCCGGTTGCGACAGCACGTCCGTGCGATCGCCGCGCACGTCGCCGCCGATCGTCATGTTGTGCCCACCGCGCCGGTACAGCAGCTCGCCGCCGCCGCTGTTGCTCGTGCGGCTCGTCTCTTGATGCGTCACGTCGGTGAGCCCGGCGATGCCCGCGAACGCCAGCGTCGGCGGCCCCCAGTTCACCGGGTCCTGGTTGTTGCCCGTGATGCCGGCGTCGCCGGACACGTTCGTGCGATTCGCGAAGTACGGCGTGACGTCCGTTGTCGCGCGCGTGAATTGATACCGCACGCGCATCGTCATCCGCGTCGTCATCCGGCGGCTGAAGCTGAGCGACCCGTTGATCGCCGTCGCGCCGCTCGCGTCCGCGAAATTGAAGAGCGAGACCGAGTCGGTCTCGGTCCGCTGGAACGAAAAACTGCCCGCGAGCGACATGGTTCGCCGCAGGCTCTTGCTGCTGTTGACCTGGAGGCTGTCACGCTGCACCGACGCGAGGATCGGTGTCTGGTAGTTCGCGCCGCTCGTGGCCGTCGCGTTCGGCAGCGGGTAGTAGGCGAGCAGCGCCGCGGCCTGCGGGCTGATCCGGTCCGAAGGAATCACGTTGCCCTCGAACGGCTGGCCCGTGCGCGGATCGCGCACGACGACGCCGGACTGTGAGAAGTCGCCGCCGCGCTCGGCCGCGGTCGGCATCAGCGCGGAATGCGTCGTCGCGTTGTGCGACACCGAGTGCTGGACGTTCAGGAACGTTTGCGGCCCGTACTTCAGGACCCACGGAATCCTGAGCGGGCCGCCGACGTTGAAGCCGAGCTGCAGGTCGTCGTACGACGGCGCCGGCGGGATCGGGCTGGTGAACGAGTACGGCGCCGCGTTCCAGGCCGAGTTGCCGTACGCGACGTTGACGCCGCCGTTGTAGAGAGAGGACAGCCGCGGCCGGTTGTTGCCGAACGCGCGCGGCTGCGCAAACGGCGTGGCCGCGCCGTTGATGATGCTGCCGTTGATGATGTCGGCGGTCTCGGGCGGCGCCTGCTCGTCCGAGACGGCCGCCGCCGGGCGGGCGGGTCTGGCCGCGACCGCGGCCGCTTGCCCGACGATCTCGACCAGCGTCTTCATCGTCAGCGTCAGCACCGGCGGGACGCCGTCGATTGGCACGACGATCTCGCGGGTCACGGGGACAAAGCCGCGCATCTCGACGCGAAGCGTCCACGTGCCGTTGTCGACGTCGGCGATCTTGAATGTGCCGTCGTCGGTGGACAACGTCGCGAGGGTCCTGGCGTCACGGATGGCACTGACGGTCGCGCCTGGAACGCCCACGCCGGCAAACACGACACGCCCGATCAGATCGGCGCGCTGTGCCGCGCCGTGCGCCACGATCGTCGCCCACAGCACGGCGACCACCGTGACCGCGCGACGGTTCATCTGCCTGGTCCCTTGGCTCGCGCGGGCGGCGATGCCGGCTTGCCCAACGAAGCGGCGTCAGCCGCGGAGTTGGGCGTCGGACGCTCGACGTGATCGACGACGATCGTCGTCTGCGGTCCCTTCGTCGGCTCGAGCTTCAGCCCGACCTGCTGTTCGAGCGCCTGAAAGATCGACGGCGCGTTCGGCTCGGCCAATTCGGTGCGCGCGGGCCCGCGTTTGTCGGGACCCGGCGTGTGCTCGTCCGGCGCGTACTCGAGGTGGATGTTGAACGTGTCGGTGACTCCCGTCCGGTCGATCACATACCGGTCCATCCACGCCGACAGCGTGTGCGCGAACTCGCTCAGCTTCTCGCCGCCGACGTTCCAGACCATTCGACCCGGGTTACCGGCCATGCTCATGCCGCCGCAAATCGGCTTCGGCAGCGCGGCTCCTGGAGGGGGCGGGTTGTCCGGGGTGTATTCGGCGCATCCATCTGGCGCCATGGGCTTGATCTTGAGCCCGCCCTTCGCCACGGTCAGCGCGTACATCGGCGCGTCCTCCGTAACGCGATGGATCTGGAGCTTGAAGCGATCCTCGAGCAGCGCGCGCAGCATCGGCCCTCGCATCACGCTGTCGTCCGGCGTGCCGGCCGCCCTGGCTTCGATCGTGAACTTGTCCGATCGCACCCAGCCCGGCGCGTTCTTCATCCACGAGATGTCGCCGATGCGCGCGTCCTGGTTCGTCAGTGTCTCGCCGAAGCGAACGTAGGCGACGCTGATCAGCCGCTCGACTGTGCCGCACTCGATCATGAAGTGCCCGGGCGACGTCGTCGGAAACCCGCCCTGGCTCGAACGCTGACCGGGCGGCGTCGGCGGCTCGTTCTCGCACGGCTTCACCGACACCGCGTCGAACTTCTGTTTACCCGCCGACTGCAAGGCGACGCCACCCGGCGCGGGCCTGTCGGCACCGTCAATCACCAGAAAATCGGCGGGTCCGGTCGCCGGCCGGAGCGTCAGCCCAAGCTGGCGTTGAAGCGCGACCGCGATCGTCGCGACGCGATCGGCCGAGTCATCGGCGGTCAGATCGAGATGAAAATCGAAGCGACCCGGGAGCCCGGTCACGTTGACCACGGGACGATCGAGATCCGAAAGCGCGGTCTTGATGAAGTCGTCGATCGTTTGTCCGGGCGCGTCCCACGTGTTCTTCGCGCCCACGAACACGCAGCTGCCGTCCGCTTCCAACTGAGTGGGAATGTCCTTTGCAAAGTCGATCGGCGTGCACTTTCCAGCAAACGCTCGCAGCTTCGCGCCGCTCGTCGCCACGGCCAGCTCGTAGATCGGCACTTGCCGGGTCTCGTGGTGCGATCGCAGATGGAAGCCGTCGACGAGCAGGGCCTGGAGCATCGGCCCTTTCATCATCTGAAGGCTGGGCGTTCCTTCCGCCCTGGCGTCGATCGTGAAGCGCTCGGAGGAGGCCCAGTCGGGACCGCCGACGATGGGAAGGAACGCCCAGTACCGGTTGACCTGTCCGTTCGCGAACTTCGCGTACGCCTGGCGAATCAAACCGTCGGCGCCGAGCAACGGCGCGCACTCGATGTGCAGCCGGCCCGGGGACGACGAGAGCGCGCCGGGCCCGCCCATTCGACCTTCCGGCGCCGGAGCCTTCCCGTCGCACGGCCTGATCGACGCGACTTCGAATCTCGGCGCGTCGGTCGCGGCCTGCAGCTCATCCGAGGCTTCGACCACCATGCGAAGCGGCGACAACGCGATCACGAGCCCCAGCGACGCCGCAGCGAGGATCGAGAGCAGCAGGGCGCTCGCGCGCCCGCGCGGCTGCCGCGCGTCGAGCAGCGCGTGGACGCGCGTGGAGAGATCGCGCCGATCCGCCATCGCGAGCAGCGGCTGCCGCGCGGTGGCCGAGAGACGCTTCGCGAGCCCGACCAGCTGATCGGCGTAGGCCGTGGCTTCCGCGGCCGCGCCCGCGCCTTGCGCGGCGGTCAGCACCGCGTCGTCGCAGGCGCGCTCGGCCTCGAGCACGAGCTGACGTCGAGTGATCCAGATCAAAGGATGGAACCAGTAGCAGGCGCACAACGCCCGCGCGACGCACTGCGTGAGCCAGTCATGCCGCCGCACGTGCTCGAGCTCGTGGACGAGCGCGCGATCGAGATCCGCGCGCGGCCAGGTTTCAGCGTCGACCGGCAGCACCACCACGGCGCGGCGGACACCGCACGTCACAGGTCCGGCGATGGACTCGTGCTGGAGCACCGCCACGCTTCGACGCACGCTCGCGGCGGTCGCGAGCGAATCCGCAATGGACTGTCCTCGTCTCCACGGCAGCGCGGTCCGGCGCAGCCAGCGCATCTGCCGTAGGCCAGCCCACACGGGCGCGAGCACCACGATTGCGCCCGCCAGCCACACACCGAACATGAGCGAGGAAAGCGACGGCCACGAGAACTGCGGCGCCGGCGGCACGACGCTGCCGGCCGGCTCGGGCGACGTGACGCTCATGTCGACCGGCCCGACATCAGCCGTTGACGACGACCCGACCGGCTCGGCGGGAGTCGCGATCGGCACGGCGATCCGCACGGGAGGCATCACGGCCGCGAACACCGGGAACAACAACGACACCCCGAGCGCGGCCGCGAGCAGGGCGTGCCGTGATGCCGCGCGGCTCTTGCGCGCCAGCGTCGCGGCCGCCAGACCCAGTCCCGTCGCGACGGTGACGCCGGCAAGCGTGGAGACGATGAAGGCGCCGGTCATCACTCGCGCTTCCTCTCTTTGCGGACGCGATCGATCTCCGCCCTGAGCGCGTCGAGCTCGTCTTCGCTCCAGGGTGACTCCGCGACGAGCGCGGTCATCATCTGTTTGAGCGATCCGCCGAAGAACGTCTGCAGGTACTGCTGCAGCGCGGTGCGCTTCGCGGCCGCGTGCGACATCGTGGCGGAGTAGAGATACCGCGGCCCGTCCTGCTGATGCTTCAGGAGCCCCTTCCGCTCGAGCCGGGCGAGCATCACGCGCACGGCCGAATCCCCGGGCGGATTGGTCAGCCGCGCGCGAATGTCTTCAGCCGAGGCGCGATTGCCCAGCGAAAAGACGGCGTTCATGATTTCCCGTTCGCGGCGTGTCAGTCGTTCTGCGGTTGGCTTGGGCATCGTCTCGTCCTGACGGGCGAAGGCTAGCGCTTGCCGGGTCCGGCCGCGCGCGCCGGCGGCGTGGGCTTGCCCACCGTAGCGCCGGCGAAGGCCGGAGCGAAGGTGGGCCGCTCGATGTGATCGATCACGAGGTAGCCGTGCGGCGCTTTGACGGACTCGATCCTCAGCCCGAGCTGCTGATCGAGCGCCGTGAGGATGCCCGGACCACGCGGGCCGGGATCCGGTGGGTAGTCGATTTCACGCTGCACCAGCTTGGGCGTGTTCTCGTCCGGCGAGAACTCGAGACGATACACGAACTTGTCCGTGAGGCCCGTGCGATCGATCACGTGGCGATCAAGCGTGCTCGAGAGCATGCTGGCGAGCGACGACACCGGCATGCCGCCGTACGTCCACACGGTGTTGGGCCCGTTGCGGCTCATGTTGATCGAGCTGCACTTGGGCTTGCCCGTACCCGGTGACTGCATCGGATCGCAATCGCCCTCGTTCATCGGCTTGAGCTTGAAGCCGTTCTTCCCCACGACGAGCGCGTACATCGGCACCTCTTCCGTCTCGCGATGGATCTTGAGGCGGAAGCGATCCTCGAGCAGCCCGCGCAGCATCGATCCCATCAGCACCGTGCGCTCGGTTGCTCCGGCTGCGGAGGCCTCGATCGAGTACGCCTCGCTGCGCGAGTGCACCCAATCCGGACCGCCACGGACCTTTTTCGAGTCCGACGCGCCGCCGGCTTCGTCGTTCGCGAGATGCTCGTCCGGATTCACGCCGTACGCCGCGTAGGCCAGGTAGATGAGCTGTTCGACCGACACGCACGGCACGTAGAACCGGCCCGGCGAGAACGTGGCGTTGGTGCCGCCGGCCGTGCCGCGCGCGGGGCCCTGCGGCACATCGCTGCCGGTGCACTTCTTGATCGAGGCGACGTCGTACCGCTGCGAGGTGCCGGCGGGAGCGGTGACCTGCTGCACAGCCGCGACGATCTGCAGCGGCGAAATCGTCGAGATGAGCGCGAGCGCGATCGCGCACGCCGCGGTCACCGCGATCGCGCCGGCCCGGCCGCGTGCCTGACGCGCGTCGAGCACCGCGGTCACACGAGCCGCCAGATCCGATCGGTTCGCCATGGCGAGCAACGGCTGGTGTCTGGCGACCGTCAGTCGCTCGGCGAGATCGACGAGCTGATCGGCGTACGCCGTCGCGTCCGACCGGCTCACGACCGCATCGTCACACGCGCGCTCGGCTTCGAGCGCCAGCTGCTGCCGCGCGATCCACACGAGTGGATGGAACCAATAGAACGCGCAGGCGATTCGGGCCAGACACTGCGTGGCCCAGTCGCCGCGCCGTACGTGCTCGAGCTCGTGAACGATCGCGCGAACGAGGTCTTCCGTCTTCCACGCGCGCGCGTCGAGCGGCAGGACGATCGTCGGCCTGAAGACACCGAAAGTCATGGGACCGGGAGCGGTCTCGTGCAGCAGGACGTCGACTCGCCGGCGGATCCCGGCGTCGCGCGTGAGCTGATCGACCAGCGGACGGCCGTTCGTCCACGGCAGCGCCGAGCGCCGGAGTCGGCCGACCTGCCAGAGGCCGATGACGATGGGCGCCACGCACAGCGCGGTACCAACGATCCAGGCGGCCATGAGCACCGACGTTGGTGAGATCGCGAACCCGGAGGATGTGGTCACTTCACTGCCAGCAGTCGCCGCCGCCGGCAATTCCGTCACACCGGGAACGACGGCGGTCTCGAGCGTGGCGGCCGGCTGGGCCATCGCCACGGGCACGCGAATCGCCGGCGCGACGAGCGCGGCGAACGGCAGCACCGTGAGCACGGCGAACGACGCGGCGAGCAGCACGTGCCGGAACGCCGCGCGGCTGCGATGCGCGAGCTTCGCGGCCGCGAGCGCGAGGAGCGTCGTCGCGGTCACTTTCAAGACCACGGACCACACGAGCGAGCTGCTGGCGGCGAGCATGAGCGTGGCGACGGAGGTCATGGCTGCGTCCTTTCCTGCGACACCTGTCGCATCCTACATGCGACATTTGTCGCATGTCAAGAGCGACCCGTATGGACGCAGGGATCACCCGGTACGCTGACCTAGCGGCCGCCCTCCTTCGCTCCAGCGGAAGCCGGAGCGGAGGACGGGTGCTCAGCGTGATCAATAACGATGTAACCCTTCGGGCCCTTCGTCGGTTGAAGCTCGAGCCCGAGCGACTTCAGCACTTGCGTAATCGACGGCGCCGTCGGTTGGTCCGGCGACTCGGTCTTGAAGTCGTACGGCACCAGGTCATCCGGCGCGTATTCCATGAAGATGACGAACGTGTCGCTGACGCCAGTCTGGTCGAGCACGTGCCGGTCCATGACATTCGACAACCAGCGCGCGACGCCGTCCATCGTTTGTCCGTTCAAGACCACCGCGTGGTTGGGTCCCACGGGGCCGCCCATGATGCCGTGCCCGCAGATTGGCTTGCCGCCCTTTCGGACCGTTTCGATCTCCTCATTCATTTGATATGGCGCGGTCCGGCTGGGATCGGAGGGCGCGCAGCTGTCCGCGCCCGCGGGCTTGATCTTGAGACCGCCCTTCGCGATGGTGAGCGCGTACATCGGCACGTCGCCCAGCACCTCGCGATGGAGCTTGAGCTTGAAGCGATCCTCGAGGAGCGCACGCAGCATCGGCCCCATGAGAATCGCGCGTTCGGGGATCGCTTCCCGCCCGGAGCGGCCGCTCGAGGCTGATGTCTTCGCCTCAATCATGAACCGGTCCGAGCGCACCCAGTCCGGTCCGCCGCGTATGCGGTCCGGGAATGTCCTGGGATCGCGTGTCCCGCGCGGAGTTCCCCGTCCTTCGTCGTTCAGCAGCGGATCGCCGTTGGTGACGTACGCGCCGTTGATGAGCTGCTCCAGCGTGCCGCAGTTGTAGACGAACATTCCCGGCGAGAAGACAGGACCGACGCCGCCATTTCGACCGCCTGGCACGCTCGGTGTGTTTTCGCACGGCCGGATCGACGCGACCTCGAACTTCTGCGTGCCCTCCTTCGCGCCGGCCGAAACGGGCTTGCCCTCCGAAGCTCCGGCGGAGGCCGGAGCAAAGGAGGGGCGCTCCGCGTGATCGATCACCACGTACTGGTGTGGCCCCTTGGTCGACGTGAGGCGCAGGCCAAGCTTGCCAAGCGCCTGCGGAAGTGTCGGCGCGTCGAGCACCGAGTCGTCGAGGGCGTACTCGAGACGGATGTTGAAGCGTCCGGTCACGGCCGTCTGATCGAGCACGGGCCGATCCGTGTCCAGTACGTCCGCGAGCTCTCGGAGCGAGGCCCCGGTCAACTCCCAGGTTCGGACCGCGCCACGGCGCCGACCCGCCTTCATCCCGCATGGCGGCTTCTTCGCTGTGCCGGACGTTTGAGCTGCAGTGTCCTGGCTCTCGTCCGGAAGGCAATCGCCGTCAACCGCTGGCGTGAGCTTCAGTCCGCCGCCGGCGACCGTCAGGCTGTACATCGGCACCTGCTCGACTTCGACGCGCGCCCGCAGCTTGAATCGCTCCTCGAGCAGCGCGCGCAGCATCGTGCCGAGCATCACCGATTGATCGGCCGCGCCCGCGGCTTTCGCTTCGATCGTGAAGAGGTCCGACCGCACCCAGTCTGGTCCGTTGCGAACGTTGCGGTCCACTTCGTCCGCGTTCAGCGTAAAGTCGCCGTTCTTGGCGTACGCGACGTTCACGAGGCGGGCGAGCGTGAAACATTCGAGGTACGTACGGTTTGTGGACACGTCAATCTTGCCAGGTGCACCGCCTCGGGCCGGCAGGCGTTCGCAGGGCCGGACCGACGCGACCTCGAACGTCGACGCGGCCGGTCTCTCGGAGGCCGGCGCCTGAGGCCTCGCGATCATGCCGAAGGTGACCGGCGCCGCGACGACAACGATCAGAGCTGCGATGAGAACCATCTTCTTCGCGTACCCGAGGTCGCGGGACTCGCGCCCCGAGAGAATCGCCCGGATGCGGTGCTTCAGGTCGGCGCCGGTCACGCCGGACACGCACCTGAGCGGCGATTCGACGTACTGCTTGCAGATGGTGACGATGCCCGAGGCGTACTCGACCGGCTCGATGCCCGCACGGAGCACGGCTTCGTCACACGCGCGCTCGCGCTCGGCAATCAGCCGCGCGCCGATCCACCAGACGATCGGATGGAACCAGAACAGCGCTTCGACGAACATGTGCACGGTCGCAGTGAGGTTGTCGCCGCGTTGCACATGACTGAGCTCATGCGCAATCACGGCGCGAAGCTGCGACGGCGACAGCTGGTTCTCGATGCCTGCCGGCACCAGCAGCACGGGCCGCCACCAGCCGACGACGCCGGGTTCAAGCAGACCGGGCGTCGAACGCACCGCAACGGGCGGGTCGATCGCCGCAAGCGTCACGGGCGCGCTCGCGCGGATCGCCGCGCGAACACGACGCCAGCCCGTCACCCGGATGAATGCGATGGTGAGAAACCCGGCGGCCCACAGGCCGTACGCAACGGCCAGCCAGTTCACCATCGCCGCCGGCGCCGCGGCCGGCGACGTCAGGACCGGGCCATCAGAGAATGGCTGCGCGAACTGTTCGACCGCCATGGACACCGCAGGCATCACGCCGTCGACGCCTGGCGCCCGTTGAACGGGCACGAGCGAGGCCACCCAACTGCCCGCGGCGACGAGGAGCGAGAACGGCAGCAGGAACTTGATCGAGGCGCACGTCCAGAACCAGTACCTGACCTCGGCGCGGTTCCTCCGGAACCCGAGCGCGAGCAGCGCCGCCGCGGCGGCACAGACCGTCGATTGCCAGAGGTGATTCGTGAGCTCGGCGATCATTTCGACTTCCCCTTTCCCTCGCTGTTCTTCTCGCGTTCGCGCTTCTCGATCACCTTCTCCAACTCGCGCACATCGTCGCGCGTCAGTTTCCCCGCCTCTACGAGCTGGGCGATCATCGGCTGCGCCCGTCCGCCGAAAAAGCTCAGGATTTCGTCGAGCAGCCGGTGGCGCGTCACGTCGCGTGCGAGGACGGGCTCGAAGATGTGCGCGTTGCTGATCTTGCGCACCCTCCGCAGGGCCTTCTTCCCTTCCAGCCGGTACACCGTTGTCTGGATCGTCGTGTAGGCGGGGCGCGGCTCGGGAAAGGCCTCCTGGATCTCGCGGATCGAGGCCTTGCCGTGCGCCCAGAGGGCTTCGAGGATTTGGAGTTCGAGCTTCGTCAGTTTCGGCTGCGCCACGCGACGGCCTCCTATGAGGTGTCTAGATCTACTATTTCGTAGTAGACGTGTCAAGCGAACGCGCGGTTGGCAGCGGCCGTTCCACCGATCGTCCTTGACAGCCGCGTCGGCGACCGCGACTCTTGTGTCGCTCCCAGCACTCGTCGCCGCCGGAGGCCTTGATGAACCGCGCCGGAGGGTCCGCCCTCGGATCGTTGGTCGTGTTGTCTGTCGTGCTTCGCGTCCTCTTCCCCAGCTCGACGGCCTCCGGTACGCAACCGCCGGCCGCAGTCATCGCCTCGACGGCCGCGGCCGCCGCCGTCCCCGCCGCGCCGTCAGACGACGGCCCGTGGAAAACGTCGCAAGGATATTTTGCCGGCACGTCGACCACGTGCGACGCCGGAGCGACGCTGCGCTGCACGCGCTGGCACATCCCCAACGGCACGTCCGTCCGCGCGATCATCGCGATCGCGCCGGATCCGGTGCGCACGCACATGGCGCTGCAGTTCGACCGCGCGCTCGAAGGCATCCAGCTTGCGGCGCAAGCCTCCGGGTACGTGGTCGATCGCTACTGGCTGCCGTGGAGCGTTGACGCGGACAAGAACAGCGCCAGCCAACCAGCGGCCGGCACGTCGGCGGCGGCCGATCGCCAGCAGCGCCTGGCGCAGCCGGGGGTCGTGCTCTTCCGGCTCGATGCGAGCGTGGTGTCGACGAGCCCGCGCCTGCTGTTCGTGTTTCTGGTGGCCGACACCCCGACCGGCGGCGTCGATGGCGCGCAGTTCGTCAACGCTGTCGCGCACGTCGGCGACGTCTGCGGAACGCTGCGCGACTGCGCCGCCGACGGGCGCATTCGCATCGTCGGCCCGACGTTCTCCGGATCGCTCGCGTCGCTCCGCCGACTGACCGATGCGTCAAAGAACCTGTTCACGGCGTACAGCGGCTCCGTCTCGAGCCTCTGCGCGATGGCGGATCAGGGGTTGAAGGCGCCCACGGCCGAGTCGTGTCAGGACCGGAAGGCCGACTACAAGCCGGCGACGTCGCTCGTCTTCAACTCGTTCGTGCACGACACGGAATCCGCCGTGCAGCAGTTCGTCCACGCGCTGCAGACGGACGGCGCAGTCGAGATGGACTGCAAGCAGCCGCAGATCGCGATTCTCTCCGAGGGCGCGACGACATTCGGCGATGTCACGCAGGCCGCGACGCGGCTGCGCGCGCAATGCGTGCAGACGTTCGTGTTTCCGCGCGAGATCTCGAACCTCCGGAACGCCGCGAGCGCGCCGGCGCCCGGCGCCGCCCCCGCCGCCGGCACCACCGACGCGACGCGGCCGTTCCTCCCGCTCGACCTGACCGATCGCACGAACAGCAGCGACGCGCCGCCAGATTTCTCGACGAAGCAGGGCCCGCTGTCGAAGGAAGCCGTGCTGATGAACATGGCCGCCGACCTGCGGCGCGCGAAGTACCGCTACGTGGGCATCGCCAGCACCAACGTGCTCGACACGCTGTTCCTCGCCGAGTTCCTCCGCGCCGCGTGTCCCGACGCCAGGTTGTTCATGATCAGCGCCGATCTGTTGTTCGAGCGCGAGCTCGACAACGTGCCCTATGTCGGCATGCTGGCGGTCACGACGTATCCGTTGATGAATCGCAACCTGGAGTGGACGACGCACCAGGCGCCGGGGATCGCGCCGCAGCTGCCGTTCGCCGACGAGTACGAACACGGCGGGTACAACGCGATGCTGCAGGTGCTGCGGGACATCCTGCCGGCGACCACGTCGAGCGCCGTCGAGATGAACCAGATGCGTGCGCCCACCGGCAACCAGGCGAAAGCCGATCCGGCGGCCGGCATGCCGTTGCCGCTCTGGATGACGGTCGTGGGCACCGGCGGCTACTGGCCCGTTCGGCTGCTCGACGGCAATGCCGGGGCCGATCAGCTGCGACTGAAAATCGACGATCTCTCCGGCGCCTGGCAGGTGGTGCTGCTTCTCACGTGCGGGCTGGCTGTGCTCCACGTGATCGTGTTGCTCACGGCGAAGCCGTTCGCCGTACGGTTCCGCGACTTCGCTCCGGTCGCCGCCGTGCCGCGCCAGCGGCTCTTCTACATCCAGACCGCGTCGGCCACGCTCGTGTTCGGGCTCGGGCTGCTGTTGCTGCCCGTCTGGCGCCACGCCGAGCAGTCGGGTGTGTGGTTTCAAATCCTCGGGGCGGTCGTCATGGGCGCGGTGATCCTGACCGCGTTGTTGCTCGAAGCGCTGTACTGCCTTCGGTGGCGCTGGCGCCGGCGGCTGGACGCGCAGTCCGTCGAGACCTCGACTCGCGCGCTGGCGTTTCAGCTGACGACATTCGCCTTTATCTGGATCTCGACCGCCGCGCTCCTTGCCACCTGGTGGAGCCTGCTGGGACCGGATGACACCACGCCGGATTCGCTGTACGGATTCTTCTTCGCCTATCGCGCCGTGCATCCCGTCACCGGCGTGTCGCCGCTGCCGCCGCTCGTGCCTCTGCTCGCCTGTGTGTACGCGTGGACGTGCTTCGAGATCTGGCGGCTGCGCTTCAACGACGACATGCGGCCGCGGCTGATGCCGGACGCGACTGCCACGCCGGTGCGCCCGCGTCCCGGTGAGCTGACCGAGCAGCCGATCGCCAACGCCGTGAACCGCTACCTGCTCCGCCCCGGCTACGCGATTCCGTTCGTCGTGGTGTTCGCGGTGTGGCTGGGCTTTCTGCATCCGACCAGTCCGTTCGAGCTCTTCGAGCGGTGGGGCTTCGGCGCGCTGTACGCGGTGCTCTTCTGCCTCGTCGTCGCGCTCATGCTCTCGTCGGGATTCCGCATGGCCCAGATCTGGGTCGAGTTGCGCCGGCTGCTGATCGAGCTGGAGCGCCGTCCTGTGCGCGTGGCCTTCCTCCGGATCAAAGGCCTGAACTGGTCGTTCTGGAAGCAAGGCGGCGAGGATGCGGAGTGGGCGTACATGGCGCGGTCGCTCGAAGCGCTCGGACGGCTCGGCAGCGGCAGCCGGGCGGACGACTCCGGCCTGCCGGCGATCGAGTACTTCGAGAAGAAGATCACTGAGCTTCGCGCGCACCTCGAGGCGAAACGGCTCGAGGACCTCAAGACCGGCGTCGTGTCGGTTCAGGGCGTGCTCTCGAGCGGCCGCGCCAATCCGTTTCTGACGTCGGCGCTCGAGGGCCTTGCGGCGCGAGTCGACGCGAGCCTGGCCGTCGCCGCCGCGCCCGACCACGACGTTCGCCTGCCCGCCGCGCTCGCCGCCACCGCGGCGGCGATCGCCGACGTCCAGTCCGCGTTGGCCTTGATCGGCTATGCGACGTCCGCGCAGAAGAGCGTGCTCGACATCGTCACCACGTGGCGCGGCTTGCAGGTCGATCGTCCGACGCTGCCGGCCGTGGACTCACTGGTCGAGTACGCGAGCGTGTCAACGCGCGCCGGCCGCGATCTCCGCATCGGCATGTACCACACGCTCGAAAACACCTTCCGCGGCTTGCAAAAGTCGCTTGCCCAGATTCTGGGCCAGGCGTGGAGCCTGCTCGAAGCGCGGTGGCGCCAGGAAGCGGCGCAGCTCGTCGACCACGAGGACCGCGACGCGAACGACAAGGACAAGAAAGAGGACAGCAGCCTCGAGGGCAGGCAGCTCAAGAACCTGGAAGAGTTCGTCGCGCTGCGCTACGTCGCGTTCATCCGCGGCGTCCTCGGCCATCTGCGCCACGTGATGATCTTTCTGGCCCTGTCGTTCAGCCTGGTGCTGATCTCACTCAACATCTATTCCTTCGAGCCGCACCAGTCGCTGATCTGGTCGTTCACGGTGATCTTCGTCGTCACCGGGTTCATGGTCATCGGCGTGCTCGTGCAGCTGCACCGGGATCCGATCCTGAGCCGCGTGACGGGCACGACCGGCAACGCGCTCGACCTGCACTTCTACCTCCGGCTGTTTGCGTTTGGCGCGGTCCCGCTGCTCACACTGCTCGCGACGCACTTCCCGTCGATCGGGCACTACCTGCTGTCGTTCCTCCGCCCGAGCCTCGAGGCGCTCAAGTGATCACGCGGTGATCCGCGTGTCGATCCAGCTCTTGATGTCCGCCATGACGGCCTCCTTGCCGAGGTCGTTCAGCGGATCGTGAAAGTACCCTTCGTAGAGCTTGAGCGTCTTGTCGCTCGAGCCGGCGGTGTCGAAGAA
This sequence comes from Vicinamibacterales bacterium, assembly GCA_035279905.1. Lineage (GTDB taxonomy): Bacteria > Acidobacteriota > Vicinamibacteria > Vicinamibacterales > SCN-69-37 > DATEGZ01. Next base: position 29,290 of record DATEGZ010000258.1, on the reverse strand, counting down.
AAACTGGCTGCCGCTCGGCTTCGTCGCCTTGTCCGCCGTGCCGTGGATGATGAACAGCGGCAGCGTGAACTCCGCAAAGCTCTGCTTGAGCCGCTCGTCGGCGCGCACCATCTCGGCGACGGTCCTGGTCGGCTGGGTTTCGTGCGCGATGAGCGGGTCCGCGTTCATCTTCTCGACGACAGCCGGGTCGCGCGAGAAGTCGGCGTTCTTGAGCGGCAGCACGTGCGCGTGCGGCGCCACGTGGCTGAGGCCCTTCAGCACGGCGAGCGCGAAGTCCGGCGCCGGTACCTGGAACGCGAAGCTCTCGCAGATGAGGCCCGCCAGCTCGGCCTGGTGATCGATCGTGTACAAGCACGAGACGACGCCGCCCGCGCTGTGACCGAGGAGGAACACGGGCAAGCCGCGTTCGCGCATTTTCGCGATCGCGATCAGGTGCGCGGCGTCGTCGACGTAGTCCTGGAACTTCTCGACGTAGAAGCGCTCGCCGTCCGACTGGCCGCGGCCGCGCAGGTCAACGGCGTAGACCGCGAGCCCGCCGGCCGTCAGCTGCTCGGCGACCCACTGGTAGTACCCGCTGTGTGAGTTGAATCCGGGAACGATCACGACGACCGCGCGCGCCTGCGCGGCTGGCCGCCACGACCGGAAGAAAATGTTGAGACCGCTTTGGCTTTCGAAGCGCTCTTCGCGAACGCCACTGGCAAGTTCCTGAGTCATGGACGACCTCCCTGGAGCACACTGCAGTGTAGTGCCCAGCGTAGGCAATCCGTGCGACGCTCGCGTCACATACTGCGCGTGAGCACAGGCTTACTTCGCCGCGGGCGGTGTGGAAACCACGGCGATCCACTTGCCATCGGGACTGATGGCGAGGCGCGAGATCGCGGTGACGCCGGAAGACTTGAGATCGCCGATCTCGACCCAGCGGTCCTCCTGCTCGATCCACATGTAGAGTTTGGATTTCGCGCCCATGATCATGACGCCCTTCGGCGTCCACGCGAGATCTTCGCTGCCCTCGACGGTGTCGGTAAGCGGCAGGATCTTTCGCGTGTCGAGATTCAGCTCCCGGATCTCCCACAGCGTGGCGCCCCGCGGCTTGTGCACGAACACCAGCGTGCCCGCGCCCGGCCGCATCTGGAGCGAGCGGCCGATGCTCGACTCGATCACGTCCGCGGTGCCGGTACGAAGATCCACCAGCTGCAGCGTGCTCGGATCCGACGGTTGCGCGCCCAGCACGTACACGGCGAGCCGATCGGGCGAGATCCAGGCGTGATACCCGATCTTTCCGGTGTGGGCGTAGGCCAGGCCCGCATCGGATCCATCGAGGTTGAACTTCCAGAGCCGCTGCTCGTCGCCACGCACCGTGCTGAACGTCTTGCCGCCGGGCATGACCGTCGGCGAGTACTCGTTCTCGGGCGTGTGCGTCAGCTGCGTGGTCGACTTCGCCGCGACGTCGTACCGGTAGATGTCGTTCTGCTTCCCGTCGCGATTCGACGCAAACAGCAACCCGCTCGAGTCCGGCAGGAAGAATGGCTGGTTGTTGTAGCCGGAGGTGTTCGTGATCTTGATCGCTTTGCCGACGCTCACACCCAGCTTCGAAATGGCGACGATGCCGATCTGCGTGGTCCTGGCGTCGCCTTCGGTGAACGGCGCCAGGTAGATCTCGGTGGCGGGAGGCGCGGCTGTCTGGGCGCGGGCGTGAATCGCGCCCAACACGGCGAACGCCAGGACGATCCAGGTCCGTCTCATCACTCGCACCTCAACGCTTTCATGGGATCGACGCGTGACGCCCGCCGCGACGGAATGAACCCCGCCGCCAGCGCGACCAGCGCAAGCGTCCCTACCGACGTCGCCATCACCATCGGATCCGTGTTGCCCAGCTCGAACAGCAGCGACTTCGCGTAGTAGCCGGTCCACATCGCGAGCCCGACCCCGATGACGCCGCCGGCGAGCGTCATCCACATGACCTGACGCAGCACCAGGCCCTGCACGCTCGAAGGCGCGGCGCCGAGGGCCATGCGCAAACCAAACTCGCGCGTGCGCTGAGACACCGTGTACGCGAGCACGCCGTAGAGGCCGATGGCCGCGAGCGCCGTGGCCAGGCCGGCAAATGACGCGCTCAGCACGCTCATCATCCGATCCTGCGACACGTTGTTCGCGATCTGCTCCGGCATCGTCATCAACCGCTGCACGGGCAGATTCGGATCCATCGATGCGATGAGCGGCTGGATGGCGGACACGAGCGCGGCGGGATCGCCGGACGTCCTCGCGTAGAACGCCAGCGCCCCGATGCGATCGTTCTGCCGATACGGCACGAAAAAGACGGCGGGGACGACGTTGCGCACGCTGCTGTACTTCGCGTCGCGCACCAGGCCGACGATCTCGATGTCGTACGGATCCTTGTCACCGCCTCCACGCCGGAACCGCCGGCCGACCGGGTTCGCGCTCAGCTTGTACTGCCGTACGAACGCCTCGTTGACGATCGCCACTTTCGGCGCGCCGAGGACATCCGCATCCGTGAAGTCCCGCCCGGCCAGGAGCGTCATCCCGACGGTCTGGAAGTAGCCGGGCGACGTCTCGTTGTAGTTGGTGCCCTTCCGCTCTTCCGGCGTCTGGGCGAAGCCCTCGACGTCGATGCCGGTGCTCGAGTTGCTGTTGGCGAGGAGCGGCACGCGCGCGGCGGAGAAAGACGTCACACCCGGGATCGCCGCTAGCCGCGCGAGCACCTGCTGGAACAGCTCCTGGGACCGCGGCACGGTGTAGCCGTTGCGCTGCGGATTGAGGCTGAACGTGATGACGCGATCGATCGTCACGCCGAGATCGACGCGGCTGACGTTGAGCAGGCTCTTGCCGAAGAGTCCCGCGCAGGCGAGCAGGCCCATCGAAAGCGCAATCTGAACGATGACGAGCGCCGTCCGGAAGTACGCCGCCGATCGCGCGCCCGACGGTTGTCCGGCCGTGCCCTTGAGCGTCGCCGCCAGATCGGGCCGCGTGGCATGAAACGCCGGGAAGATGCCGAACAGGACTCCCGTGGCCATCGCGATCCCGCCGGCAAACAGCAACACCTCCCAGCCGAGCCGGGACGCGGCCGGATCGATCGCGCCGAACGGCAGATAGAACGTCATGAGACTGACGGTCCAGCTCAAGATCACGAGCCCCGCGACGCCGCCCAGCGCCGCGAGCAAACACGCCTCGAGCAGCAGTTGGCGCACGAGCTGCCCGCGGCTCGCGCCAATCGACAGGCGTACGGCCATTTCCCCGGCGCGGCTCGCCGCGCGCGCGAGCAGCAGATTCGCAACGTTCGCGCACGCGATGAGGAGCACGACCAGCGTCACGACCTGGAGAATTCTCAGCGGTGTGCCCGCCTGCGTGAGCACGTAGCTCTGGCCGCGGCGGCCATCCTCGACCGTCACGCGCTTTGCCGCAAACTCGGTCTTTCTTGCCGGGTCGAGCCCCTTCTGCAACGGCAGCTCCTGCTGGAGAAGATTTGCGTAGGGCACGTTGATGCCGGCGCGTGCGGCTTCCATCGAGACGCCGGGCTTGAGACGAGCGAACAGGTACGCCCAGTAGTTGTTGCGCTCCTCGAATCCGCTGAAGGGCGGCTCCATCGTCGCGCGCAGCGTAATCGGCACGAAGATCTTGGCGCGCGTGCCGCGCGTCGTCCCGTCGAAGCCGCGCGGCGCGACCCCCACGACGGTCAGCGGCTGTCCGTTCACGACGAGCGTCTTGCCGAGCACGTTCGGGTCCTGCTTGAAGCGGGTGACCCAGTAATCCTCCGAGAGCACCGCCACCGTCGCCGCGCCGGGCGCCGCCGTGTCGTCAGGCACGATCAGCCGCCCAAGCGCCGGCTTGAGCCCGAGCACGGTGAAGTAGCTGCCCGACACTTCGCTTCCGTCGACCGGCACCGTCTGGCTGTCGTACCCGACGTTCGCGCCGAAAATCCTGTGCGCGGCGATGCCTGTGAAGACCTGCTGCTCGCGCGCCAGGTCCAGGAACATCGGGTAGGAGAACACCGCATCGCAGTTGCCCGAGTTGTTGCAGGAGGTCGAGCCGTTCTTCGTCCCCGGCGCGCCGAGATTGACGAGCGCCTCCGGCGCCTCGACGGGCAGCGGGCGCAGCAGAATCTGGTTGAACAGCGCGAAAATCGCAGTGTTCGCGCCGATGCCGAGACCCAGCGAGAGCACCGCCACCGTCGTGACGAACGGCGTCTTGCGCAGCATCCGGAAGGCGAAGGAGAGCTGGCGCACTGCCGTTAAGACTACTGCGTTATCTCGGGGCTTTGTATCCCCAGACGACCGACGCCGTCAGGGCTGCGGCACGACGCGGATGTACGGCCGCGGCGCACGCCAGCCCTTCGGGTAGGTCTTCTTCGCTTCGTCGTCCGAGACCGATCCCGCGATGATCACGTCGTCGCCGCGGTTCCACTGGACCGGCGTCGCCACTTTGTGGGTGGCTGTGAGCTGCAGCGAGTCGATGACGCGCAGAACCTCGTCGAAGTTCCGGCCCGTCGTCATCGGATAGACGATGATCAGTTTCACTTTCTTGTCCGGGCCGATCACGTACACGCAGCGGACGGTCTGGTTGTTCGCCGCGGTGCGGCCTTCCGACGTGCCCTCCGTCGCGGCGGGCAGCATGCCGTACAGCTTCGACACTTTCAGGTCGCTGTCGCCGATCATCGGGTAGTTCGGCGCGTGCCCCTGCGTCTCGCGGATGTCGTCCGCCCACTTGACGTGCTGGGACACCGGGTCGACGCTGAGGGCGATGATCCTGGTGTGGCGCTTGTCGAACTCCGGCTTGAGCTTCGCCATGTAGCCCAGCTCGGTCGTGCACACGGGCGTGAAGTCCTTCGGGTGCGAGAACAGCACGGCCCAGGACCCGCCAATCCATTCATGAAACCGGATCCGGCCTTCTGTGGTGTCGGCCTCGAAATCCGGTGCGACGTCGCCAATTTGCAGTGACATGGAGCCTCCTCGGTCTGAATTGCCGCCTATCTCTGTCCATGGCGCAATTCAGCGCGATTTGGGCTCATCCGGCCTGAGCCGGCGACGGGTCGGCTATCCCTTGGCGCCGACGGGTACCGCCTGGCCGGCTTTCTCCGCGGCCTTCTGCGCCGCTTTCTCGGCCTGGCGGGCCTCTTCGAGCACGTCGGAGATCTCGATCCTCAGGTTGGTGACGTTCGTCGCGTAGCTGAGGCCGGTCTCGACCGAGATCACGCCGGCGCGAATCAGCTTCTCGATCTCGCCGTCGAAGTGCTGCATCCCGTCCTCGGTGCCGACCTTCATGGCGTCGAGCAGCGTCTTGCCCTCGCCTTCGCCGAGCTCGACGTAGTCGCGCGTGCGGAGCGTGCCCTTCAGGATCTCGAGGAGCGCGACGCGGCCCGATCCGTCCTTCTTCGGGACCAGGCGCTGCGACACGATGTACTGGAACGTCTTCGCGAACCGCGTGCGGATCCCGCGCTGGTCACCCGGCGGGAACGTGCCGACGATGCGCTCGACGGTTTTCGACGCGTCGATCGTGTGCAGCGTGGACAGGACCAGGTGCCCCGTTTCCGCCGCCTCGATCGCGATCTCGATCGTCTCGCGGTCGCGCATCTCGCCCACGAGAATGACCTTCGGCGCCTGCCGCAAGGCCGCTCGAAGCGCCAGGCTGAACGTCGGGGTGTCGCTGTGCAGCTCGCGCTGGTGGATCGTGGCGCGCTTGTGCGGATGCAGGAACTCGATCGGATCTTCGATGGTGACGATGTGAATCGGCCGCTCTTCGTTCATGCGATCCACGATCGCCGCCAGCGTCGAGGACTTGCCGGAGCCCGTCGGACCGGTCACGAGCACGATGCCCATGCGCAGCGGCACGATCGAGCGCAGCACCTCCGGCAGCCCGAGATCCTGAAAGGACGGGATCTTCATCGGGATGACGCGCATGACGACGGCGAACGACGCCCGCTGCCGGAAAATGTTGACGCGGAACCGCGCGACGCCGGGCAGCGCGTAGGAGATGTCCACCGACCCGTCGCGCTTGAGCGTTTCGGCCATCCCCGCGTTCGTGTTGAGCAGGTCCTCCGCGATCTCCATCGTCTGGCGCGGCGAGAGCGTGTCGAGGCCCTTGAACTTGACCTCGATCAGCTCCCCCTTGCTTTCGATCTGCGGCGCCCGGCCGGGCGAGAAGATCAGGTCGCTGACGTGGTCAGCCGCGTTCAACATGGCCTCGATGAGCTGAGGCGTGGCGATTCGGGCTTCCGGCTGCACGTGGGCGGCGGTCTTCATTGGGCGTCGGTCTCCTGAAGAGGTGCGCCCTGTATTCTCGGCAGCAACGAGAAAAAACGTTGGGGATCCCGGACGATTACAAACGTGTCGCCGGCCGTGCAAAATCCTCCGCGGATCTACTGCAGACCGGCGCGTACCGAGGTGATGCGCTGCGTGTTGAAGCCCAACCAGTGCATCCGGCCGATGTAGCGCGCGTGCTCCACCTTGATGCAGCGGTCCATGACCACGGACAGGCCGCCCGCTTCCGCGATCCGGGCGCCCTCCTCATTGATCACGGTGAACTGGCACCACAGGGTCTTCGCGCCAATCGCCACGGCCTCTTTCGCGATGCCGGGCAGCGCATCCGGCGCGCGGAAGACGTTGACGATGTCCACCGGGCCCGGCAGATCGGCGAGGCTCGCGTAGCTCCGCTCGCCGAGGATCGACTTCTCGCGCGGGTTCACGGGAATCACGCGGTAGTCGTGGCGCTTGAGGTAGTAGCCGACGAAGTAGCTCGCGCGCAGGTGGTTGCTCGACAGGCCCACGATGGCGATGGTGCGCGCGGAATGGATGGCGCGCTGAATCGTCAGCGGATCCTGGTAACGGGCGAGATCGAATGGGCTCATCGGGACGCCGCCTCACTCGTCGCGGATGCGGCGACGCGCGCAAAACCCTGCTCGAGATCCCAGATCAAATCTTCGACAGCCTCGATGCCGACCGAGAGCCGAATCGTGCCCGGCCCGACGCCCGCCGCGCTCAGCTCCTCTTCGCTGAGCTGTCGATGCGTCGTGCTGGCGGGGTGAATGATCAGGCTCTTCGAGTCGCCGACGTTCGCCAGGTGCGACCAGAGCGTGACGCCGCGAATGAAGTCCTGTCCCGCCTGGCGGCCGCCCTGGCAATCGAACGAGAACACCGCGCCCGCGCCCTTCGGCAGGTACTTCTCGACGAGCGCGTGGTACTTGCTCGTCTTGAGGCCCGGATACGTCACGTTCGACACGAGATCGTGCGACACGAGAAAGTTGGCGACCGCGGTCGCGTTGTCGACGTGCCGCGCCATGCGCAGCGACAGCGTCTCGAGCCCCTGCAGGAACAGAAACGCGTTGAACGGGCTCATGCACGCGCCGAGATCGCGCAGGCTCTCGGCCCGCAGCTTCATCAGGTAGCCGTACGTCCCGAAGGTCTCGTGGAACTGCAGCCCGTGATACGCCGGCGACGGCTGCGCGACCACGGGATACCGGCCGTTCGACCAGTTGAACGTCCCGGAGTCGACGACGACGCCGCCGATGCTCGTGCCGTGGCCGCCGATGAACTTCGTCGCGGAGTGGATGACGATGTCCGCCCCCCACTCGATCGGCCGACACAGATACGGCGTGGCAAACGTGTTGTCGACGATGAGCGGCAGGTCGTGCGCGTGGGCAATCGCGGCCACCGCCTCGATGTCCAGCACGTTGCCGCCGGGATTGCCGATCGTCTCGCCGTAGAACGCCTTCGTGTTGTCGCGCACGGCCGCTTTCCATGCCGCCGGATCGTCGGGATCGACCCACGTCAGGTCGATCGACATCTTGCGCAGGAAGTGTTTGAGCTGATTGACCGTGCCGCCGTAGAGCGCCGACGACGACACGACGTGATCGCCGGGCGTGAGCATCGTGAAGAGCGCGGCCGCCTGCGCGGCGATGCCGCTCGCGAAGGCCACCGCGCCGCATCCGCCCTCGAGGTTGGCCATGCGCTCCTCGAAGACGGCCGTGGTCGGATTCATGATGCGTGAGTACGTGTTGCCGTACTCCTGCAGGTTGAAGTACGCCGCGGCCGACTCCGGGTCCTCGAACACGTAGCTCGTCGTCTGAAAGATCGGGACAGCTCGCGCGCCGGTGTTCGGGTCGGGCCGCTGCCCGGCGTGGACCTGCCGCGTCTCGAAACCAAAATTGCGGGATTCTTCCATCAAGCGTTGCGCGCGAGGAAGTTCCGGATGATCGGAATCTGGCGCGCCTCCTCAAGCAGAAAACAATCGTGTCCGTACGGAGCGTCGATGACGTGGAGCGCCACGTCCTTGCCGGCGGCCCGGAGCGCCGTCGCGAGCGCCTCCAAGCCCGACGGCGGGTAGAGCCAGTCGGAGCTGAACGCAATGAGCAGCGTGCGCGCCGAGATCCCGCGGACGGCGTCGGCGAGGCGGCCCCCGCCGTACTGCCGCGCGAGATCGAAGTACGTGAGCGCGCGCGATGTGTAGAGATACGTGTTGGCGTCGAATCGCTTCACGAACGCGTCGGCCTGGTACCGCAGGTAGTTCTCGACCTCGAACTCCGGCTCGGTCAACGTGTACCGGATGTCGTCGGCAAACTGCAGCCGCCGGCCGAACTTGCCCTCGAGCGCGCCCGCCGACAGGTACGTGATGTGTCCGACCATGCGCGCGATGCCCATGCCCGCCGACGGCGCGCGGCCCGTGCCGTAGTAGTCGCCGCCCTGCCAGTCCGGATCGGACATGATCGCGCTGCGCGCGATCGCGTTCCACGCCACGCCCTGCGTCCCGAGCGCGTGCGTGCTCGCGATGGGAATGATCGCGTCGACCTCGTCCGGAAACAGCACCGCCCACTCGAGCGCGAGCATCCCGCCGAGCGATCCGCCGCTCACCGCGGCGAGCCGCGTGATCCCGAGCTCGCGCAAGAGTGCCCGCTGCGCCCGCACCATGTCGGCGGCGGTGATCACCGGAAACGTCGATCCGTACGCGCGGCCGGTCGTTGGATCGATCGACGACGGCCCGGTGGTGCCGCGGCAGCCTCCGAGCAGGTTCGAGCTGACGACGAAGTACTCGTCGGTGTCGAACGCCTTGCCGGGGCCGATCATGCCGTCCCACCAGCCCAGGCTGCGGTTCCGGCCCGCGTCGCGATCGTCGGCGCCGAACCCGTCCCGCGTGCTGGCGGGCGGGGCGGCGGCGGACACGCCCGCGGCGTGCGCGTCGCCGCTGAGCGCGTGGCACACGAGAATCACGTTGTCACGCGCCTGTGACAAGGTGCCGTACGTCTCGTACGCGATGCGGATCGGTCCGAACGACCGGCCGCAGTCGAGCGTCACTGGCTGAGGAAGATCGAGGAATTTGGTGGCGACCGTCCCGACCGAACCGGCGGCCGTCTTCGACGCAGACATGGCTACGCGACCGATCATACCTCCGGGTCCGGTGGATGTATGATGCGAGGCTTGCGCGAGACAACCGGGGTGACAGAGACCACGAGGTCAGCAAGGGGATTCAACATGTCCAAAGCCATCGTTCAGAACGGAGTCAACGTCGATGCATTGCTCGCGGCCCGCGAAGCGCTGAAGGCCGCGCCGCAGGCGGCGAAATTCACGTGGCGCGCATCCTGCAAGTGGCAGAACGGCACGCATAGCCGCACCAACATCCGCGAGTTCCACGGACTGGGCGAGAACCAGAAGCACAAGACCGAGTTCTCGTTCGACGCCGACCATCCGGAAATCTTCGCGTCCGAGGATCTGGGCGCGACGCCGATCGAGTTCGTGCTCGTCGGTCTCGCGAGCTGCCTCACCGCCGGCGTGGCGGCGGTCGCACAGAACCGCGGCGTCCAGCTGCGATCCGTCGAGGCCAAGCTCGAAGGCTCGATGGACATCCAGGGCATCCTCGGCATCGACAGCGACGTCCGCAACGGCTACGACGACATCAAGGTGACGTTCCACATCGACGCGGACGCCACGAAGCAGGAAATCGAAGCCATCGTCGCGCAGTCCCAGAAGCGTTCGGCGGTGTACGACGTGGTCACCAATCCGACGAACGTGACGGTCGAAGTGGTGTAGTGCTCACGACGATCGTCATCGGCGCCGGGCACTCGGGCCTGTCGGCGAGCCGCTTCCTCAGCGAACGGTCGATCGATCACGTCGTCCTCGAGCGCGGAGACGTAGCGAATTCCTGGCGGCATGACCGCTGGGATTCGCTGCGGCTGCTGACGCCCAACTGGCAGACGCGGCTCCACGGCCTCCGGTACGACGGTGCCGATCCCGACGGTTTCATGACGATGCCCGAGGTGATCGACTTCATCTCGCGATACGCCGAGGTGACGTCGGCGCCGGTGCGTACGCACACGACGGTCACGTCGGTGACGTCGACCTCGAAGGGCTATCGCGTCACCACCGATCAAGATGAGCTTTTGTGCCGGACGCTGATCGTTGCGACCGGCGCGTGCAATCTCGCGCGCGTGCCCGCGTTCGAGATTCCCGCGTCCGTCGAATGTGTCAGCGCGCTCCAGTACCGCCGGCCCGATCAGCTTCCCGAAGGCGGCGTGATGGTCGTCGGCGCGTCGGCGACGGGCGTCCAGCTCGCGGAAGAGATCCATCGGTCGGGGCGGCCCGTCACGATTTCCGTCGGCGAGCACGTCCGGCTGCCGCGCATGTACCGCGGCCGCGACGTGCTCTGGTGGATGGAGATGTCCGGCGTGTGGGATCAGCGGTGGACCGAGGTGGACGACCTCATGCGCGCGCGGAAGCTGCCGTCGCCGCAGCTGGTCGGCACGCCGGAGCGGACCACGCTCGATCTCAATTCGCTCTCGGCCGCGGGCGTTCGGATCGTCGGCCGACTGGCCGCTGTGCGCAACGGCACGGCGCAGTTTTCCGGCGGCCTCAAAAATCTGTTCGCGCTGGCCGACCTCAAGATGACGCGGCTGCTCGACACGTTCGACGAGTGGGCGGTCGCCAACAGCCTGCATCTCGACGTCGGTCCGGTCGAGCGTTTTGAGCCGACGCGGATGCCCGAGACGACGCACCTCGAGCTCGATCTGAAGCGCGAGTTCAAGTCCATCGTCTGGGCGACGGGTTTTCACCCTGACTATCACTGGCTCGAAGTGCCCGTCGTCGATCGCAAGGGCCACCTGCAGCACGAGGGCGGCGTCGTCCAGGCGCCGGGTATGTACGCGCTCGGGCTCCCGGTGCTGCGCCGCCGCAAGTCGACGTTCATCCACGGTGCGGAGGACGACGCGCGGGAGGTTGTCGAGCATCTTGCGGGGTATCTGGCGGCAGTGAGCCGGTGAGTTGTGGTGGCGACAGAACGCCGGGCGCGTCGCTGGCACAACAGTTGTGCCGCACTCGGTCCGGACCGAGTCGAACTGCCGGACGTTGATTGTTTCTCACCCAGCGTAGAGCGAGCGCCGGCTGGCGCAAGAGTTGCGCCCAGGCGCTCCGTCCCAACTGCCAAGAGTTCGGCCTGACTGCCCCAACCCGCTGGCACAACAGTTGTGCCGCACTCGGTCCGGACCGAGTCGCGCCGCTCACGCGCGTTCGCTACTTCGGTCGCACCAATTTTCTTCGCACCGGACGGAAAACGCTTGACACGCTTTTTGGCGGCACCGTCTCAACGCGCGATCCGTTTCCTGTGCGACGCATCACACGCCGCGTCGTCGCTGCTGCGCGGCGCTTCGTGCACATTCGCCGCGCGCGCGATCCGAGTCCGCGATCGCTCACGTCGTCGTCGCCCCAACCGCCGACAATCATCGTGATATGCAAGAGAGATGCAAGACCACACCCCGATCGATCGCCTCTCCGATCGCGATCTGCTCGAAGCCACCGAGCGCGTCGCGGCGAGCGAACGTCAGCTGACCGTCGAGCTGCTGGCGCTGCTCGCAGAGCTTGACGCACGTCGTCTCTACCTCGGTCAATCGTGTTCATCGCTGTTCACGTACTGCACGCAGGTGCTGCGCTTCTCCGAACACGCGGCGTACCACCGCATCGAAGCGGCGAGGGCGGCGCGACAGTTTCCGGTCATTCTCGAGATGCTGGCCGACGGCGCGTTGACGCTGACGACGGTCACCATGCTTCGGCCGCACTTGACGAAGGCCAACCACTCGACCCTGCTCGATGCCGCACGTCACAAGAGCAAGCGCGAGGTCGAGTATCAGATCGCATGTCTCGCGCCGCGACCCGACGAACGAGCGGTACTTCGCAAAGTCCCCGCGGCAGCGTCGACACGAGCAGTTGCTCGACCGCTCCTGCCGACACGCGCCGACCCGCCGTTGTCCGAATGCGGCCCTCGCTCGCCCGCGACGCTGGCGCCGCTTTCAGCCGAGCGCTTCATCCTGAAGGTCACGCTCAGCGCCGAGGCCCACGCGAGGCTGCGCCGCGCGCAGGACCTGATGCGTCACACGATCCCGAACGGCGATCCCGCGATGGTCATCGATCGCGCATTGACGCTGCTCGTCGGTGAGCTCGAGCGGACGAAGATTGCGACCGTCGTGCGCCCGGTGCGGACGCCGCGCTCGCGCCGGCGGCGCCCGAGCTCATCAACGTCGCGCCACATCCCGGCGTCGATCCGCCGCGCCGTCTGGGCACGCGACGATGGCCGCTGCGCGTTCGTCGGCGCGCGAGGGCGTTGCGCCGAGACGAGCCGGCTCGAGTTCCATCACGTGATTCCCTTCGTTGACGGCGGCCCGACGACCGTCGAGAATCTCGCTCTCCGCTGCCAGGCGCACAACGCGCACGAGGCGCGGTTGTGGTCGCCGATGTGATGATCCGCAGCGGCGGCACAATTGTTGTGCCGCGGCTGAGCCGTGCTCGCGATCGCTTGACAACCGCCACCCAGCCATCATATCCATAGACAGTCTATGGGACGCGCGACCACCAGACAGGACCTGCTGCCCGGCACGCTCGACATGCTGATTCTCAAGAGCCTCACGCGCGGCGTGATGCACGGCTACGGCATCGTCGAGCACATTCGCACGCTCTCGGCCGAGGTCCTGAGCGTCGAAGAAGGATCGTTGTATCCCGCGCTGCAGCGGCTGCAGCTGCAGGGGCTCGTGGCCTCCGAGTGGGGCCACTCGGTCAACAACCGCCGTGCGCGCTACTACCGGCTGACCGCCGCCGGCCGGAAGCAGCTCGGCCAGGTGGAATCGAGCTTCGAGCGGCTGATCGGGGCGATTCGGCGGGTCATGAAGCCGGTCCGGGGCCCCGCCGCCGCGCCTGACCCAAAGACGTCCGATGGATCGGCCGCGAGCCGCGCGCTCCGGCGCGCCCCCGCACCGCGGAGAGGATGATGCGCCGGTCCGCCTTCGTTCTCGTCCGCCGCCTTCTGGCCCGGCTTCGTCGCGATCGGCTCGACGCCGAGCTCAACGAAGAGATCCAGCACCACCTCGAACTGCGGCGCCGGCAGCTGATCGACGCGGGCCTCGACCGGCAGGCCGCGGACATCGAGGCGCGCCGGCGGTTTGGCAACATCGCCGCGATTCGCGAGCAGTCGTTCGCGTGGTGGAGCGTCGCCTTCGTCGACGACCTGTCGCGTGACCTTCGGTACGGCGGCCGGATGCTCGTGAAGAGCTGGATGTTCAGTGCGATCGCGGTCGTCTCGCTCGCCGCGGGCATCGGCGCCTCGACCGTGCTGTTCAGCTTCGTGAACGCCTGGCTGTTCCGGCCGCTCCCTGCCGCGAACCCGGCGGAAATCGTCCAACTCTTCACCAGTGACTTCGACGGGCCGCGGTTCGGCGGCTCGTCGTACCCGGACTACGAGGACTTCGCGCGCCGCACCGGCGCGTTCGCAGGCCTCCTCGCGTCGACGCACGGACAAGTGACGCTGAGCGATGCCGATCGACCGGACATCGTCGACGGCGAGATCGTCTCGCCGAGCTACTTCGACGTGCTCGGCCTGCGGCCGTCGGGCGGGCGGTTGTTCCACGCAAGCGACGGCCCGCTCGCAGACGCCGTCGTGGTGCTGAGCCACGAGGCGTGGGAACGGCGGTTCGGCGCCGATCCGCAAGTCGTCGGCCGCACGGTCGGATTGAACGGTCATCGGGTCAACGTGATCGGCGTCGGACCGCCAGGCTTCTCCGGGATCAACATCGAGCGCGCCGCGGAGTTCTTCCTGCCGGCGGCGATGCAGACCGTCGCCTCCATTGGGCCCGATCTCACTCACGACCGGCGCGCGCGCGCTTTCCGGGTGTTCGGACGCCTGGGCGCGGGCAAATCGACGACCGGTGCCGAGGTCGCGCTTCAGGCGGTCGCCGCGCAATTGTTGCTGGAGGATCCCGACGCCTGGCGCGACGCGTCGGGCCGCGGCCGGATCGTGACCGTCCTTCCCGAGCGCGACGCACGATTCGCGGGCAATCCGGAGGCACTGACGTGGATCCTCTCGAGCACGGCGGTGGCCGTCTCGCTGCTTCTCGGCGTCGCCTGCGTCAACGTCGCCACGATGCTGCTCGCGCGGGCCACGACGCGGCGCAGAGAGATCGCCGTCCGGCTCGCGATCGGCGCGTCACGCGCTCGCGTCGTCCAGCAGCTGCTGACTGAGTGCGCCCTGCTCGCCGGCGCGGGCGGTGTGCTCGGCTTCCTGCTCGCGCGATGGACGACGGCGCTCTTCACCCGCTTTCGCCCCGACGGCGTACCGCCGTTCGATCTCTCGCTCGACTATCGCCTGCTCGCTTTCGGCATCGCGGTGTCGTTCCTGACGGTCGTGCTCTTCGGTCTGGCGCCTGCGCTGCAAACCACCCGTCCTGACGTGAACGCCGAATTGAAGGGCCGCGCTCGCCGAATCAAGACACGGCGATTCAGCTGGGGCCTCCGCGACGCGCTCGTCGTCCTGCAAATCGCGCTGTCGCTGACGCTCGTCGTCGGCGCGGCGCTGCTCGTTCGCAGCGCGCACATCGGCCGATCGGAGGATCCGGGGTTCCGGCGCGACGGGATCCTGAACGTCGGCATCGATCTTTCGACAGTCGCGTCAGCCCGTCACGCCAGCTTCTACCGCGAGAGCGTTCGATCGGTCGGCGGCCTGCCGGGCGTGGATCGCGTGACTCTTGCCACGCTGGTGCCGATGAGCGGATCGAACCGTCAGATCAGGATGTCGATCGATCGCGACGGGTCACGCGAGCCGGTCTCGCCCGACATCAACATCGTCGGACCAGGCTACTTTTCGATGATGGGCATCAGGCTGATGCAGGGCCGTGAGTTCCTCGATGGGGATCGCGAGGGTGCTCCGCGTGTGGCGGTGGTGAACGAGATGATGGCGCGGCGGTTCTGGAACGGCGACGCCATCGGCCGCGTGCTCTGGGACGACGACGTGCACGCGAGCGTCCAGGTGGTGGGCATCGTTCGTGACCTGCAGCATCGGTCGTTCGACGAAGCGCCGAGGCCGATGGCCTACTTCTCCGCCGATCAGGACTACACCCCTCGAATGACGCTGCACGTCTCGAGCGCCGCGCCGCTCGCCGAGCTCGGGACGACGGTCGTGCGCGCGCTTCACGAAATCGATCCCGCTGCGGCGATCGGCGTTCCGCAAACCATGGTCGAGCACATGGACACCGTCACGATGCCGCAGCGAGCGGGTGGCCTCGCGGCGGCCGCCACCGGCGCGTTGGAGCTGGCGCTCGGCGTGATGGCGCTCTACGGTGTCATCGTGTTTGCGGCGGCGCAGCGAACGCGCGAGGTGGCGATCCGGCTGGCGCTGGGCGCAACGCCAGGATCGGTCACCCGGCTCATCGTGCGCGACGGCCTGGCGCTCGCCGTCGCGGGCGCCGCTCTTGGCATCGCGTGCGCGATGGGCGCGGCGCAAGTCATGACCAGCCTGTTGATCGGCGTGACACCAACCGATCCCGTCAGCGTCCTTGGATCCACCGCGGCGGTGCTTGCCGTGGCCGTGATCGCCAGCTACCTGCCGGCGCGCCAGGTTGTTCGTGTGAACCCAACGATAGCGTTGCGGTGTGAGTGACCCCGGCCCTCACGCCCACGGCGTGTCGGGCCACGGCACGGACCAGGACACCCCTCGGGCAAGCGCGTCGAGCTGCAGGAAGAAGGTCCCGACACCGGCCGCGCCTTGCATGAAGCCGGTCTGCGCGACGAGATTCTCTGGTGACACGCGATTCTCGGCCTGCACCCATCGCAAGCCGGCCTCATCGTCTTTCGCGCGCGACATCGTGTTCTTGACGACGCGATCGCGGAGGCTGGCAGCGATCGGTTTCGGATAATGCCGCGTCAGATCGATCGCGTACTGCCCGATGCCGACGTTGCCACAGCACTGCGAGATGTTGTTCCAGTAGCCGGCGGACTGTTGCTCGGGCGCGCCGCTTGACGCGAGCCACGTGGTGAGCTCGTCAATCCACGTGCGCCACTGCGAGTCGCCGGTGATCTGCAGCAGGCGATAGAAGAGCCGCGACGTTCCGACCGGCCCGTGACACCACGACAGATAGAAGCGATCTTCGCCGCCGCCGGTCACGTGAAAAATCGCGCGGCCGCCGTTCCGGCGCGTGGCGACGGCGTCGAGGTACTTCGCGCCCGCGAGCGCGCCGTCCAGAAACGCCTGTTCCTTGCTGCGCTGATACAGCGTCGCCAGAAAGTACGCGACGCCGGACGTGCCGTGCGAGAAGTTCGGGTAGTTGGCTTTGATCGCTCCGCCCGGGAGCCACATGAGGCCGCCTTCGGCCGGCACGGCCGTCGCGAGCAGTCGTCGCCCCGCCTTCATCGCAAGGTCGGCGAGCGATGCGTCCTTCAACCTCTCCGCGGCGTCGAGCAGAAATAGTCCGGTGCCCGCGGTGCCGCTGATGATGTCGTTGGAGTCGGACCATTCGACGCCGTCGCCGACATTCTTCGCGCGGCGAACGAGATCCTTCGTCACTTGCATCACCGCATTGCCAGCTTCCGGACCCACCTTCAGCACACTGAGCGGGAAATACGTCGCGCCGAGTCCGGCCAGTCCCGTGTAGAGGCCGGCGTCCAGCGCGTCACGCATACGAGCGCTTTCAGCGGTCAGGTACTCATAGCCCTGCAGCGCCCGATCCGCCCACTTTGCGTCGCCCGTGGCCTCCCACATCCGCGCGAAGAACGCGACGACGCCAGGCGCGCCGTTGTAGTAGTCGAGCCCGATTGATCCCGGCTTCAGCGGATCGGCCGGCCACGCGAGACCCGACGCCGTGTGCTGTGCGCTCGAGTCAATCCACTTCGCGCACCTGAGGGCGAGATCGAGATATGGACGAGGCGACTGACCGGCAGCCGCGACGATCGCGCGCACGCCGGGGCCGACGCCCGCGATCGCGGCCGCCAGCGCGGCCTCGGAGAGGAATTTCCGCCGCGTGGGTTTCATGCCGGACTCCTGGTGGCAGTGCCCGCTCATGATAGCGCGTATCATTCAGCGTCACCGTGGCCGAGGACCTGACCCGCACCTCGCCGCCGGCTCCCGCAGGCGCCGCGCCTGCGCCGTCATCGACGACGCGCGCCGCTCGCTTCGTCTCCGGCACCGTCCTCGCCGCCCGCTATCGCATCGTGAGCCTCGTCGGCGCCGGCGGCATGGGTGAGGTGTACAAGGCCGACGACCTCCGGCTCGAGCATCCGGTCGCGCTCAAGTTCCTGCCGGAAACGCTCTCGCTGTCGCCGGGGGCGTTGAGCCGATTTCACGCGGAAGTCCGCATCGCGCGGCAGGTCTCGCACCCGAACGTCTGCCGCGTGTACGACGTCGGCGACGTCGACGGCCTGAACTTTTTGACGATGGAGTTCATCGACGGCGAGGATCTGGCGTCGCTGCTGCGCCGGATCGGGCGGCTGCCGCCGGACAAGGCGGTCGAAGTCGCACGCCAGCTGTGCGCGGGTCTCGCCGCCGCGCACGACGCCGGCGTCGTCCACCGCGATCTGAAGCCGCACAACGTCATGATCGACGGGCGCGGCCGCGCGCGCATCACGGACTTCGGCGTCGCCGCGCTCGCGCGCGAAGTTCGTCAGAAAAACGTCGTCGCAGGCACGCCGGCCTACATGGCGCCGGAACAGCTCCGCGGCGAGGACGCGACCGTGCGCAGCGACATCTACTCGCTCGGTCTCGTGCTCTACGAGATCTTCACCGGCAAGCGCGCGATTCAGGCGGGCACGCTGGCCGAAGCGGTGATGCACCACTCGTCGGGATCGATCGTGACGTCGCCGTCGAACGTCGTGCGCGACGTCGATCCGATCGTCGAGCGCGTGATCCTGCGGTGTCTCGAGCGCGATCCGGCGATGCGGCCGGCGTCGGCGATTCAGGTCGCGGCGGCGTTGCCTGGAGGCGATCCGCTGCAGGCCGCGCTGGCCGCCGGAGAGACGCCGTCACCGGAGATGGTTGCGGCGTCGGGATCGAGCGACGCGATCCGATCGGCGGTCGCGCTGCCGGTCGCAGTCGCCACAGTGGCGGTCATCGCGTTGGTCGGTCTTGCCGGTCTGCGCTGGTCCATCCAGGCGCGATCGTCGGCGGAGACCTCGCTGGACGTGCTCGCCTTTCGCGCGCGCGAGACGTTGACCGCGCTGGGATACCGCGACCGCGGCGCGGATTCCGCGTATGGCCTCGTGAGGGATCTCCCGTACCTCAACTGGGACCGGGTGAACAGAGACACCGGCGATCGGATCACGCGCGTCGCGGACAAACGGCCGGCCGCGCTTCAGTTCTGGTTTCGCGAGAGTCCCGAGCCACTGGGTGTGCTCCTCGGCTTCGACCTTGGGCCGCCAGTCGTTCCGGACTTGACGCTCGACAATCCCCCGCCGACCAGGCGCGGCATGCGCTATGTGAAGCTCGACACCAAAGGCCGGTTGATCGAGTTCGGGGCGGTGCCATTCGAAAACGACCGCCCGGACGCGGCGCCGATGACCTGGGATTTGGTATTCCGGCTCGCCGACCTCGACCAGAAGACGTTTACGCCTGTCGCGCCCGAATGGACGCCGCCAGCGGCCATGGATCAACGTGCGGCGTGGACCGGGACCTATCCGGAACAAACAGATCTGCCGATCCGCCTCGAGGCCGCGTCGTATCACGGCCGGCTCGTGGCGCTGCGCGTCACGGGCGCATGGAGCGGAATGCCGGCTCGGACGACAGGATCGAGCGCGGCGGTTGGCGGGTTGATCTTCTCGATCTTCCTTTGCGGCATCGCGCTCGCCTGGATCAACACGCGCGCCGGCCGCGGCGATCGTCGCGGGGCGCTGCGTGTCGCGCTCGCGCTGTTCGGCCTGTCGCTTCTCTCGTGGACGCTCGGCGCCCATCATCTCGCCCTGGTTGGCGAGCTGATTCAGGTCCGGCAGGCATTGAGCCTGGCGGTCTTCAGCGCGGTCAGCGCGTACGTCGCATACCTGGCGATCGAGCCGCAGGTGCGGCGTCGCTGGCCGGTGATCCTGGTGGGGTGGAGCCGACTGCTGGCGGGCGCATGGTCCGATCCGCTCGTGGGCCGAGAGGTACTGAGCGGTTTTGCTGCGGCTGCAGTGCTGGCGCTGACGATGTTCATCAGGCAGTTGATCGAGGCCGGGACGACGGACGTGGATGTCGCGCTCACGACCTTTCAGTCGGTTCCTCGAATCGCCGCCGCCCTGACACAGGGAGTGCAAAGCGCGATCGCCCTCTCATTGCTCGGCACGGTCTTCGTGCTCGTCGTGAGGATCCTCGCGCGCAACGCGGTGCTCGCCGGGGCCCTCAACGTCGCCATCGCCGCCGCGTTTGCGGCAACGAGCGGCTCGCTCGACATCACCATCGCCACGGGACTCCTGGCGCTGAACGCCGTGATTGTCGTGTCGCGCTTCGGGCTCCTCGCGTTCGTGGCGTGCCTGCTGATGAACAACTGGATCCAGCTGCTGCGCGGCGGGTTCGCGCAGAACACCGGAGGCGGCGTGTTCGTGCTGGTGCTGATCGCCGCGACGATTGCCGCAGCGGCGTCTGTCGCGATGGGCCGGCTCACCGCGCGAGCGCGGTGAAGGCGCCGACGACGGCTTTGTCAGGCACGAGCTCAGGCGTCAGGATCCGTTGAAGCACGAGCCCCTCGATCAGCGCGTGAATCACGCACACCAGATCCTCTGGCGGCATGGGCAGTTCGCGAGCATCGAACGAGCGTAGCCATTCGGCGCCGGCGGCGTAGCTCGACGCCGTCACGTCCCGCACGCGCGCGCGCAACTGCTCGCTGGTCAAGGCGTACGCCATTCCCGTCAGCCGACCGACGGCGACCGGCGTGCGCTCGGGAATCGCGTCGAGCGTGGCCTCGCCGAGCGCGCGCATCGCGTCGGCGAAGCTCGCGCCCAGCTTGATGCGCGGCTTCACGGGCGGCCAATACGCCTGGCCGAGCGCGATGAACAGCTCGTCGCGGTTCTTGAAGTTCCCGTAAATCGCGCCCGTCGTCATCCCGGCGCGCTCCGCCACGTCCTCGAGCGTCGTGTGGCCGTAGCCCTTTTCACGGACGACCGTCCTGGCGGCCGCGAGCAACGCGGCCCGAGTCCGATCGCGCTTGTTTCCCTTGGGTTTTCTCCGACGCGACGACGTCGCTTCGGTTGACATCGCAAATAAAATAGCTAATCTATAAAATATGTCAACTACAAAACAGCTGTCGCCGGACGATCACATCAGCCGGACGATCCAGACCTATGTCGATGCGGGCACGCTGGCCGGAGCGGCAACGCTGGTGTGGCGCGACGAGGCGGTCGTGCACCGATCGACGACAGGATGCCGGGACCTCGAGACGGGCCTGCCTGTCGCGCGCGACACCATCTTCCGGATTGCGTCGATGACGAAGCCGATCACGACGGTCGCGGCGCTCACGCTGCTCGACGAAGGCCACTTTGCCCTCGACACGCCGATCGCGCGCGAGGCGCCGGAGCTCGCGCACCTGCGCGTGCTGCGCGATCCCGACGGCCCGCTCGACGACACGGTGGACGCGGAGCGGCCAATCACGTTCGGGGATCTGCTGACGCATCGATCGGGGCTGACGTACGCCGAGTTTCACCGCGGCCCGGTCGGGCGTGCGTACGCAACCGCGCTTGGGGCGACGATCGACAACCCGCTCTCGCCTGACGAATGGATCGAGCGGCTCGCGACGGTCCCGCTCATCGATCAGCCGGGCCACGGATTCCACTACGGGCATTCGACGGACCTGCTCGGATTCCTCATCGCGCGCATGGAACGCACGACGCTCGGCGAGCTGCTCGAGCGAAGGATCTTCGCGCCACTGGGAATGCGCGACACGGGATTCGTCGTCGCCGAAAGTCAGCGAACACGTTGCGCGGGGCTCTGCGGGTTCGACGATTCCGGTGCGCTCACGGCGTTGGCGGAGACGCCCGGGGGCCACGCGCTGAAAGTGCGGCCGGGTGACATGACGTTCGAATCAGGCGGCCAGGGCCTGTGGTCCACCGTCGACGACTATCTCGCGTTCGCGCGTCTGTTCGTCGATCGTGGGTTCGTCAACGGCAGACGCCTGCTGCGGTCCGAGACGCTCGCGATGATGACGTCGAACCAGCTCACGCCTCGTCAACGTGCAACGGCCCGAATGTTCGGCCAGCCGGCCTTCGCGGAAGGCCACGGATACGGGATGGGCGTCGCGTCCGTCACGGAGCCGGACAAGGCGCCCGCGCTGAGATGCCGCGGCGGCGTCGGAACCATCGGCTGGCCCGGCGCGTACGGCAGCTGGTGGCAGGTCGATCCCACCGACGGGTCGATCCTGATCTTCATGTCGCACAACATGGCGCAACTGCACCAGATGGCACGAGGCATCGGGCTCGACGTGTGGGGCGCCATCGGCGAATTCCACGCGGTGGCCACCGCGATGCTCGGCTCACCGCTCACACGATGATCACGGGCTGGCATCCGTCGAGCAGCGGGTGCACCTGCCACTGGTTCTGCGGCAGCTTCTGATTCGCCAGCGTCGTCTCCGACGTCGCGTCTCCGATGACCTTGAGCCACTGCTTTCTCAACAGCAGGATCGTGCCCGGATCGCAATTCGTCACGGGCGACGTCTTGCACAGGAGCGTGACCGGGTGCAGCTCGTAGTAGGCCTCGTGGTGATCGAAGCGATGGCCCGAGTCGTACACCCAATGCCCCATCACGAGCAGCGTGTCGGCGCCCTGGTGATTCTCATCGTTGCGATGGAGCTCGCCGATGTTCGGGTTGACGTCGGTCGGATCGCCGCCGTCGAAGCTGCCCAGCCCGAGGCCGAGACCCACGATGCCGATGCCGAGCAGCGCCAGCAGGATCGCGATGATCCAGCCGATGCCGGGAATTTCGCACGCGAGGATCGCCGCGACGAGCGGCAGCAGCGCGATCCGCGCCGCAATGAACATGTCGAACACCGCGCGGCCCTCGAGCTCGCAATGCAACACCTGCGAATGGATCTCGAGCTCCGGGTGCCCCGGAAAATCATGATCGACGCCGGTTTGTCCCGTGTACAGCAGGCCCGCGTTCTTCGTCACCGGTTGCTCGGTCAGCAGGTACCCATACGGCTGACTCTGCGCGACCTGGTCCAGCGTCGCGCCGAGCGGCGCGCACTGCAGCAGGATCCCGAAGCTGTAGTCGTTGTCGACGTCGGGAAACGTCGCCGATGACGGCGGCAGGATGTCGATCAGCGTGCCGATCGCGAGCTGGCTGCCCTTGTCCGACGGGTGATCCGGTGTGTCGGGAATGCAAATCAGACGTCGGAAGAGCCACCAGTAGCAGTAGCCCGCAAGGCCGGCGATGAGATAGATCTCGGCCAGCAGCAACAGGCACAGCGGATTCCCGCCCGCCAGCGTGATGAGCGCCAGAAACGCAGCAGGCGGCAGCGTGACGTACAGGCCAAGCAGCGCGGCCTGTATGAATGGATTCGTCGGATCGAAGTCCTTGATGTCGACGCAGTTGGTGTATTGACGGAAGTCAGCCATGGCGTCCTCCCGCTCAGGCGTGCCGGACCGTCAGCGTCACGCCGCCGGCCAGGCCTTTCGAATGAAATGCGTTGACGTTGAGCGGCTGCTCGCCGGTGAACCCGGGCGGCGGCGTCGCGCTGACGGTGATCGCAATCTCCTGACCCGGATCGAGCGTGGGCGTCGCAGGATTGACCGTCACGGTCCAGCCCGCCGGCACCGGGTGGGTGCCGCGACGATGACGCGCGAGCCGCGCGCGACGCGCGGCGTCGGATCCGCTGTTCGCGTCGCACTGATCGGGCGTGCCCAGGACGTACGCGTCAGTCTCGAAGCGGTAGGTTTGCTTCGCATCCGTGACGTTGCGCAGGGTCCACGTGAACACCGCCGGCGAATGCGCCACGCCGACATTGGTGTTCTCCTGACCAAGATTGTTCTGCGCGTTCGAATCGTCTGCGGGCTGGAGCAGCACCTGCACGCAGTAATGTCCCGGCGTCGTCGGGGTGGTCCAGGACATGTGCGCGAACGCCGGGCAGTTGGGCCCGCCCTTCACGCCGAGATCGACGGTGGTTGATCCAATCGGCACGCTGACGGTGCCGACGCCAAAGTCCAGAAACGAGAACGCGACCGGCAGCCCAACGACCGGCGCGTCCGTCGAGTTGTTCCAGATTTGCGCGACGACGTCGTACGTCGTCCCGGCAAGGAGATCGCTCGATGACACCGGCGCGCCGTTCAGGAACAGTTGGATGTCGGGATTGTCCCAGGTGACGTCGAGCCCGAGGCTGATCAGGAAGTACTGGTCGTAGATCATCGGATCGGGCCGAACGAACGCAGGATTGTCGAGCGGGACACAGCGCTCCGGCGTCGGTACCTTGCCGTGGTGCTTGCGCCGCTTCCAGATGGTTTTGACGTCTTTGAAACGCGCCTTCAGGTCGCGGAACGCTGTGACCCAGTCGAACAGCAGGGTCTTGAAGAAAGAAAGGACCACTGACCGCTCCTTCCTGCTCGCGTTGTGGGGAGTCGGTCGCGTACCTGCGAATGCGGGGCCGCTTGTCAGAATCGATTTTTCCGAGAACTTACGCGGGTCGGTAGTACCGCGGGCGGGGTCAGCCCGCGAAATGTCGTGGTTTCGCGTGGACGACTCCGATCGCAGCGACTAACGGCCGAGAACCAGCTTCGCGCCAAGCATCACGCGGCGGGGATCGACGAAGACCGTGGGCTTCTGGAAGTTCAGGTTGAACAAATTGTCTGTCGCGAGGCTCTCAGCGGCCGTCTCGTTGAACACGTTGTAGACGTCGAGCAGTAGCTCGACGCGCTCGGCCCTGCCCAGAGTGAACCATCGTGACACGCGCAGGTCGAGCAGCGACTGCGATGGGAGCCGGCGCGTCCCACGCGTCTCGAGCAGGACCCGTTGAGAACCCTGCGGTAGTGGCAGCAATGTGGTCGCCGCCCAAGGCTTCCCGCTGAAGTACTGGTAGTTAGCGGCGACGGCGATCCCGGTGCGCGGCACGTCGACACTGCCCATGATCCGGAAGATGTTCGGCCGATCGTTGGGCAGCAGGCCAATGGCATTGATCAGATCGTTCGGATCCTGCCCGAAGCTTCCCGACGTGGGTGGAGCAATCGTGCTCGACTGCGGCCCGGCCGGCGACGTTCCGCTTGACGGCAGCAGTCCGCGCGATTTCGAGCGGGTGTACGACGCGAACGCCTGCCAGCCGTTCGCCCGGCGTCGCTCGCCGACCAGGACGAGCCCATCGTACCGAAGCGAATAACCCGGAGGGTTCGTCTGAAGGAATCGTCGGTCCGCCGTGTTGTTCGTGAGCACGTACGCCGGCACGAACCGGCCATCGGGCAGCGGCCAGTCCCGCAACTCGTAGGTACCCCCCACATCTGTCCACGCAATGTAATCCGCGCCGTTCTTGTGCACGTAGGCAAGGGCTCCTGAAAACTGACGGCCGAATTCGCGATCGACGCCCACCGAGTACTCGTCGGAATGCGGTGCCTTCATGCCGGGGTCGAGCAGCAGGTTGACGCGCGGATCGACCGTGATCGGGTTTGCGTACTGCCCGGTGGCCTGATCGAACGTGCGCGTCACCCTGGGCGTGACCGCGGGATGGAACGGCCCGATTTCGGCGGTCAGCACGCCTTGATAGAACCGGCCGTAGCTGCTTCGAAGGATCGTCCGGCCGTCGGCGGTCAGCTTGACGGTTGCGCCCAGCCGCGGAGACACCAGGTTCCACGTGTAGAGCGTGCCCGTGCCGCGGACGATGTCGTCCGTCTGACGTCCCTCCGCGTCGATCGCGTGCAGATCCGGGTCATACGCGCGGAGGTGATCGAAGCGCACGCCAGCGCTCACCGTCAGCCGCTCGCCGATCGCGATGGCATCACTCGCAAACGCCGCGATCCCGCTGGACGCGCCGCCCTCCTGCGACGGATCGCGTGTGATCGCCTGATAGGGCTGCCCCGTCTTGTCCACGTATGACGTCCCGCCCGGGACCACCGTGGGCAAATGGTGGCCGCCGTGCTCGAATTGGCCGCCAAACTTGAGCTGATGATCGCTTCGGAACAGCGCCGGACGATAGTAGGTCAGCGTCGCCTTGACCGTCGTCCGCGAGATCGTCGGCCCGCCAAAGGTCGGCGGCGCGAAGCTCGTGACGCCGGTTATCTGATCGAAGTGGCTCGAGGTCTTGAGGTCACGAGTGCTCGGCACACTGTCCTGGGCCTGGGTGAACCAACCGACGCGGACATCCCAAACGGTGTTTTGGGAGAGCGTGTGCGTCACGTGCCCGAATGTCACGGCCGGCACATCCGCGCTCGTACGGGTGGTGGCCTCGAACGGCGTCACGGCTGTCGGCGGTTGTGGATTCACCCAGTGCTCGTAGTGAAGGATGTTCTCCATCTGCAGCGACGGCGTCAGCCTCGAAGTGATCTTCAGAAAGAGCTTGTTCTGCTCGTACGTCCGCGGGAACGCCGGGTCGGCCCCGGGCTGGCTGTCGTAGTCGCGCAGGTACTGGTAGCCGGCGAAGAACCACACGTGGTCGGGTGCGATCGGGCCGCCGCCAGCCCCCGAGAAGTCGCGGTACCGCACGCGTTCGTAGCCACTCTGCCCCTTCGCCGGAGCGGACAGCGGCAGCACCACCGGTTGACTGGTGAGCGCGCCAGGCTCCGCGTAGTAGGAGGCGTCGGTCGTGAATCGGGCGCTGCCGCTGCGCGTGATGACGTCGATCACCGCGCCCTGCACGTCGCCGAACTCGGCGGACGCGCCAACGGACTGCACGTGCATTTCCTGGATGAAATCGACGCCTGGCTCGGCGCGCGAGATGCCGCTGCACGGGCAGGTCATGTCCGTGCCGTCGAAGAGGAACTTGTTCTCGTTGATGCCCGATCCGAACGCCGACAGCGTCGTGTTCGTCGAGCTCGACGGCGACGTCGGCGAGATCCCAGGCGCCGCGCGGATTGCGCTGAACATGCTGTTGCGACCGAGGGGGATCGCTGACAGGTCTTCAGAGCGGAAGCGGGTGCCAAACCCGGGGTTCCTCGCGTCAATGCGCGGGCTCGCGCCTTCGACGACGACGGTTTCGCCGCCGACCGCCACCTCTAAGACAATGGCCAGCTCGAACGTGGTGCCAGCGCCGACGGGGATGCCGTCCTCGTGCCAGCGGCGGAATCCGGTCCGTTGGACGTCGATCGCATAGATCCCCGGCGGCAGCGCGAGGAAGTGCCACTGTCCCTTGTTGTTCGTGGTCACGGAGACCGTACCTGGGATCAACGCCGGTGAGCTGGCGCGGACCACGGTGCCCGGGAGGACGCCGCCCTGCTCGTCCTTGACCGTGCCGTTCAGCTCGCCAGTCAGACCCTGGGCGACGATCGTTCGCGGGAGCAGCCACACGGCCACCGCGAGCGTAACGAGCGCACGGCCGATCGGCCCGGGGGCGACCTTTCGCTTCATTGAGCCAGGTGGACCGGCTGATGGTTCCTCACCTCCGCGTGAGTGTCAATCGATGATTCTTCGACTCACATTGAACGTGGGTAACCATGTCGCCCTGGCACGGATACAGGGAGCCTTTGTCGGATTTCACGACGCAGTAGTCGATCGTGCCGTCGAGCCGCGCCGAGACTTCAGACCCGCCCGACACAGCCGAGGCTCCGCCGACGCCGCCAACGGCCAGGTACGATTCGGGGGCGACCTCCTCCAGGATGTAGTTGTCGCTGAAATCGAATGTCACGAAGTCGCCGGCGACCTCCAGAACCACGAAGTGGTAGTAACGGTCGAAGGTCGCCCCGGAGAGCTGCGCGTAGAAGAGCGTGTTCGCTGGACGCATCGCGGACGCGTCCGCACTGACCGTCGCCTGGTACACTCGCGTTCGAAGATCGGCCGGAAGATCGGTGCACAAGGGATCGACATCGAGAGTGAGCGTGTAGGAGCCGGCAAGGTTCAGTGAAGGGCCGTCGATCGGCAGCATGAACCACATCGTCGGTGCGGCCGGCTGGATGCCGGCCAGGAAGCCGCGCTTGGTCACTCGAACCAGCGTGGTCCCGGAAAAGCTTCCAGTGAGTGTGAACCTGCCCTGGCCGTCCGTGTTTGTCGAGCTGAGGACTCGCGGTCCGTCAAGAGCCTCGGCGAGCGCGTCGACGATCGATCGGTTGGCGGTGTCCAAGACGAACCCGCTCACGCTCGGAATCGTCGGCGCCGGCGTGGTCTGCGGAGTCGGCGATGGCGCCGCTGGCGGCGTGTACTTCGGCGTGTCGCAACTGACCGGCGCCAGGACGGCAGCCGCCAGTAGCATCTGACTCAGCAGTCTCATGGTCCCTCCTCTCGAACTGGGCGGAATTTCACCTCCGGCCTGGCAACGCCCGGCGCGACGCTACTTGCGCGTCAGCGTCAGGCGATGGCTCGTCGACCGGCACGTGATTTGGGGCACTTTGCAGGCGAGGAAGTCGTGTCCTCGTTCCGCGTCCGCGCAGTAGACGAATGAGCCGACGAGAGGCCAAGCGAACGTCTCGGCTCCAGCCGTCCCTCGAGCGTCGCCGAAGATCAACAGATCAGCCTGCGGCGTGAGGTGCTCCCAGATTCCTCCTTCGCCGAAGCTGATCGTGACGGGGTCGGCGCGATCGTCGGCGATCACGACGTTCCAGTCAGGCACTTCACCGCCGAGGCCCACCACGAAGTCACCACCGCGCAAGGTGCCTGCGGCGAGCCTCTGCGGGCTCCACATCGACGCCGAGTACGTGCGGCTGCGGGCGACATCCGGCAGCTGGGTACACGCCGGGTTCGCGTCGAGTCTCAACTCGAACTCGCCGTACACGTGAAACGGGCCAGCAAGCGAATCCAATTGGAACGTCACGCCTGAGACGACAGTCGGCAGACGTATGTGCTGCTCCAGATACCCGGGCTTTGACGCGTGCAGCATCACCGGCGAGGGCGGGACCGGTTGGATCGAGAACAAGCCGCTCGCATCTGTGATTGCCGACTGTCCTTGTTGCGGTCCGTCGACGATCTCGACTTGCGCCTGCGCCACAGGCGCGCCCGCCGCGTCCTGCACCGAGCCGACGAACCGCGGCGTCGGCGCCGCCGCCAGCGTCGGTGACGGCGTCGGTGACGGCGAACTTGGCGGCATGGGGTCGTTGCACGCCCCGAGCAATGTCACCGCGCCCACCACGATCAGCGTTCGACGCATGCGCCCTCTTGCAATGACAGGCGGAATCCGATCGGGAAAAGTGCAGCGCTCGTGAAAAATATTCCCTTGTAAAGTCGCGCACGACGCTCGACTTGCGGGAGTAGACTCGTCAGCGTGGACCGTGCTGCGGATGTCACCGGCCTGTTGCAGGCGTGGAGCAGCGGCGATGCGGACGCGCTCGAACAACTCGCGCCGCTGGTCCATCGGGAGCTGCGCGAGATGGCGCGGCGTCTGCTCTCCGGCGAGCGCCGCGCCAACGACTGGCAGCCGACGGATCTCGTGCAGGAATCGTACGTCCGGCTCCTCGACTGGCACGTCGTTCGCTGGCAGAATCGCGCGCACTTTTTTTCGACAACGGCCCGCATGATGCGGCGAGTGCTCGTGGACTCGGCGCGTGCCCGGCAAGCGGCCAAGCGGCGACCGGAATCCGCGTCACGGCACATCGACGACGTCGACGTCGCGGCGCCGATGCCCGCCCTCGACGTCGTCGGCCTCAGCGACGCGCTCGCGGCGCTCGCGGAGATCGATCCCCGGCCGAGCCAGGTCGTCGAGCTTCGCTTCTTCGGCGGGTTCTCGGTCGAAGAGACGGCCGAGGCGCTCGGCGTCTCGGTCCGCACGGTGATCAACGACTGGAACGCCGCCCGCGCATGGCTTCACCACGAGCTTCGGCAAGGAGGACGCCGATGAGCGGCGATCGTTGGCAAGCACTCTCCGACTGGTACAACACGTGGCGCGCCGCTGACGGCGATCGCCGTCAGCGTGTGCAGGCGGAGTTCGCCGCCGATCACCCGGAGCTGGCCGGCGTCGCGGCCACGCTCG